>CAYUAW010000219.1:0-12247 GCA_964442485.1 uncultured Polyangiaceae bacterium | reverse complement strand
GCGTTCGCGGCCTTGTCCTCCGCAAGCTGGCAGAGGCGCGCCGCGAGCGCGCAGACGCGGTCGCCGAGGACGTGCGCGGTCGGGCAATCCGGCGCGCTCGCGCGGAGGGAGTCTTCGAGGGCGCGCGACGCCGCGTCGAGCGCGCCGTATGCCGTTGCCGCGTCCATGAAGCCCACGTCGGCGCGGAGCGACTTCGGGAGCTCCACATGTGGAACGACGGGCGCTGGCGGCGGCACGAGGGGCGTCGCCTCGGGCGCCGCGGGGCTTCCGGCCGTCGCCGACGCGGCGGGGGCAGCGGGCGCGAGCTCGGCTGCCGGGCTCGCCGAGCTCCGGTCGCGCGCGCACGACGGGCAGAGCGCCATCGGCAGCACCATCCCGACCGCCCATACCCGCGACGCCTTCATGCGGAGAGCATCGCCTTTCGCGCGGCGCGCCGCTGACGAAGATAGAAGAACGCGCCCAGCCCGGCGGGCACGAGCAACGGGAGCAGCGCCCCGATGGCGACGATGAGGCTCGTGGTCACCTGGAAGCAGAGACTACACGATTCCGAGATGGCGTTGCGGAGCCGGGAACCGACCGACTCGGCGACGGGAACGACGGGCTGCGCGGGCGACGCGATGGTCAGCGTGATGGTCGCGAGGGCTGCGCGGTTCTCCAGGTACCGCGTCCGACCTTCGAGCTTGTCGGCTTCACCGCGCACGCGCGCGAGCTCCTGCTCCACCTCGAGCATTTCCTTCACGGAGTGCGCGGCGCCCAGGATACCGAGGAGCCGCTCCTCGAGCTTCTTCTTCGCGCCGAGCTCCGCGCGCGTGTCGGAGTATTCCTCCGTGACGTCGCGCCCCGTGCGCGACTCGTCGAGCACCTCGCCGATGCGGCGGAGGTCGACGAGAAACGTCTCGAGCTTCGCTTCGGGAACGCGGAGCACCATGCCGACTCGCGCGACCGCCCCCTCCGCGGACGTGGAGTCGCGGCTGAGTACATAGCCACCGGCCGACGACGCGAGGAGGCTCGCGCGCTCGGCGGCCCGCGCCGGGCCGTCCGCGCGGAGCGACAGCGTCACTTCGCTGATGATCATGCGATCGACGGGCTGCGTGGGCTCGCCCGCCGTCGCGACGCTCACGCTGGAAGACGCGGCGGCCGGAGCAACGGCTGCGGTGGAGACGGCCATCGCCGCCGGAGCGGGCTCTTTGCGCGCACAGGACACCGCGCACAGGAGGGAAACCGCGATCACGAGGGACCGCATTGGCAGCTTTCCGGGAAATCGCGAGCGAAAGGCGTTCATCGGAGAATGAACGCCGGACGACCGACGGACTTACACGCGCCCGCTACACCCGCGTGATGGCTGCCGGGCACACAGCTTGCTCCTTCCCTCCTCCATGGCACCCCACAACTCCACACACATGTCGAAGCGCGCGTCGGCACTCATGAAAAAGGCGAGCGGCGGGTGGCGGCGGATCGTCCGCGGCGAGTCGAACCTGTTCCTCGTGGTGAAGAAATGAGCACCGCGACGCGGGTGGCGCCGGAGACGTCACCGGGGACTGCCGGGGAAGCTGCCCCTGAACGACCCATGGGGCAGCGGGGCGGGATCGGCCTCGGTCGCTTGTTCGGCGTGGACATCCGCCTCGACTTCACCCTGATCATCGTCTTCTTCCTGGTCGCCACCAATCTCGGGGAAGGCACCCTCCCCGAGTGGCACCCCGACTGGTCGCCGGGGCTCGTCTGGGCGGTCGCCATCGGAGCTGCCGTGCTCTTCTTCGCGTCCGTGGTGCTTCACGAGCTCGCGCACGCGCTCGTCGCAAAAGCGCAGGGCATTCCGGTGAAGAGCATCACCCTCTTCATGCTCGGGGGCGTCGCGCAGATCGAGCGAGACCCCGCGACGCCGCGCGGCGAGTTCGCGATGGCAATCGTCGGCCCACTCACGAGCATTGCCATCGGGGTCCTCTGCATGGCGCTCGGCGGCGCGGGGCTCCGCATGAGCGCCGACAGCTTCGCACAGCACCCGAGCGAGGCGCTGCGGGAGCTCGGGCCGCTCGCGACGCTCTTGCTGTGGCTCGGTCCCTTGAACCTGGTGCTCGGCGTATTCAATCTGATACCGGGCTTCCCGCTCGACGGGGGCCGCGTGTTCCGCTCGATCCTGTGGGCCATCACGGGTGACAAGGCGCGAGCGAGCACCTGGGCGGGGCTGACGGGACGTGTATTCGGGGGTCTGCTCCTTGCGCTCGGAGTCCTGATGGCGTTCGGCTCGGTGTTCCCGATCGTCGGCGGCGGCCTGGCGCAGGGGATCTGGTTCATGCTGATCGGCTGGTATCTGGGCGGCGCTGCGCAGGCGAGCGTCGAGCAGGTGACCGTGCACGATGCACTGAAAGACGTGGTGGTGCGTACGCTGATGCTGACCCGGTTCGACACGGTCGACCGGCGGGTGTCCGTCGAGCACTTCGTCCGGGAACACGTCATGGGCAGCGACCAGCGCTGCTTCCCGGTGACGTCGGACGGACGTTTCGTCGGCTTGCTATCGCTCTCGGACGTGCGCGCCGCGCGCGGTGAATGGGGTTCCACGGAGGTCGGTGCGCTCATGACGCCGGCCGAGAGGATCGGAACGGTCCTGCCCGAGGCGAGCGCCGCCGACGCGCTGGACGATCTGGCCCGCAGGGACGTCGACCAGCTCGCGGTCGTCGATGCGGGCGGAGAGCTCGTCGGGCTCCTCAGACGTCGAGACATCCTTCAGTGGCTGTCGCTCCATCCTCCGGCGCGCGGCTCCGATCGCCCGCGCTCCGGTCCGCTCGTCGGAGCCGTACCGCATTCCAGATAGCGCTTCGCCTCAAACGACGTCCGGCACCGGGCCGCCCACGCTGCTCTTTCGCTGGCTGTGCTTGAAGAGCGGGAGCGGCCCGGGATCGACGGCGAGGCTCTTCGTGATCCAGTCTTCCGGCGGCAACCGCTCCACCGTGAAGGAGATCTGTCGCGTGTTGGGATCCTCCACCATGGAGAAGTAGCCTTCGTCGACCAGGGCGCACAGCATGCCGAAGGTGTGGCTCGGCGTGGAGATGGGATGCGCGCCGGCGCTCGGGATGTAGCGGCTGAGATCGCACGCCATGAACGGCTTGCCCTTCCAGTCCGGGTCGCTCAGGAAATCGTCGAGGAGCGCGCGGTAGATGCCCTTGAAGTACCCCTCGGCGAAGCGGACCCACTCGAGCGGGCGGGTGATGGCGAAGCGACCATGCGGCGGCAGGACGGCGCGCACGCGGTGCGTCTCGAAGAAACGCCGGAGCACCGAGATGGTGTGCAGGTAGCGCTCGAACGCCATGGAGTAGCTCTGGCCCGCCACCGTGAAGATGGGGATGACGTAGGCGTGCGTCTCGGGCTTCTCGGGGATGCCGGTGCAAATGATGGTGTCGCCGGGGACGGCGATGCCGCGCTCCTCGTCGTAGTAAAGGACGCAGTCGTTCGAGTGACCTGGCGTGAAGAGCGCCCAGATGAAGTCGGGCAGCTGCGCCTGATCGACGAAGCGAAGCGCGCTCTTCGGCGTGCGCGCGAAGTACCCCGAGTAAAGCTTCCGTAGCTCGTGGTCGACCATCTCGTCGTTCGAGAGCGTGTTGAACGCGATGAGGCCCCACTGCGCGCGCGTCAAGAAGAGCTCGTACGTCTCGTTCAGGAACGCCGGCTCCGGATGCGTGAGGAAGCGATAGCTCGCGGAGTGGACGTAGATGGGGGCGCGCTCTCCCTCGGGGCGGCCGTAGCCCGCGATGACGCCCGCGCTGCCGGCGTGATCGCCATGGCAGTGGGTGACGAGCACACCTTCCAGCCTGTCGACGCCATTGTCCGCGAGGTGCTGGCGGATGTCGGCGATGACGTCCGGCCGGGCGGCGCTCGCCTCGAACAGGAAGAAGCTATTTCCCCGCCGAAACAGCACGAGATTGATGAGCTTCGGGCTCGGATAGCCGCTCTGAACAGGGCAGATCGCAATTTCCTTGCTCAGGCCGAGGTCGGCGAGCGCCTTGTCGAAGGGGACCATCGGGCCGGTACTGTAGTCCGCCGTGCGGTCGGTGTAGATTGCTGGGTTGCGGGACGGTCGCCTGGGCGGCGCCCGGCCAGAGCACACGCCGAATGCCAGAGCCGTCTTTTCCCCCCGATTCGATCCGCGCGCCGCTCGTCGTTCGACGTCCACTTTCCGGAGGGCCGGGGCAGGCTCTCGTCGTCGGTCCGAGCGAAGTCGGCGTCTTCGTTCAGGCGGGACAGGTCCTCGGCACTCTCGGCCCCGGGACGCACCTTCTCGATCCGCGCGCCATCCCCTTCCTGCAGCAGATGGGCACGACGGCGGCAGAGGCACTGGTCGTCACCCTGTCGGTGCACGGCGTGCGGATCCGCGGCGCGACCGGCGAGATCTTCGACGCTGCGTCGGGCCTGGCGCTGTCGCCGCGGATCTTCGGCGAGGTCGGCGTGCGCATCGTCGACGCGAACCGCGCGGCGCTCATCGCTTCCAGCGTCCCCTCGAGCGATCCTGATTCGACGCTACGCGGTCACCTTCAGCACGCGACCATCGAGGGCGCGAAGGTCGCCATCGGTGACGCCGGGAAAGCAGGACGGCTCGTCCGCCTGCTGACGGATCGCGCGGCGCACGCGGAGCTCTCCGAGTCCATCGCGCTCGCGGCGCGGCCGCGGCTTGCTGAGCTCGGCGTGGAGATCACGGCGTTCGGCTCGGTCGTCGTCGCGCTGTCCGAGGAGGACATGGCGAAGGCGAGCTCGGTCGACGTGACGGCGCCCATGGAGCCCGTCTACGAGATGCTCTGGGATTGCCGCTTCTGCGGCACGAAGAAGCTCCTCGGGCTGACCCACCGCCACTGCCCGAACTGCGGCGGCCCGCAGAACGCCGACGAGCGCTACTTCCCTTCGGACGCCGAGAAGGTCCCCGCGAAGAGCCACGAGTACTACGGCACCGACGTGCGCTGCGCGCACTGCGGCGTCGCGAACAGCAGAAACTCGAAGCACTGCGCCGGCTGCGGCGCGCCGCTCGAGCGCGCCCCCGAGGTATCGCGCCGCGACGACCAGGTCGACGCCACTGGCCAGGGTTTCGCGGCGGACACGAAGAAGACGCCCCGCGACACGAACGCCGCGCCGAACCGCGACGAGAGCGAGGGCGCGGCAGAGGGCCTCGTCGGAGCGCCTGAACCCCGCGCAAAGGCATCCACGGGCGTCCGCACGGCGGTGCGCGCGGGGTGCTTGATCGTCGTGGTACTGGTCCTCCTTGCGATCGCCTTGCTGCTCTGGAAGAAGCCCGGCGGCGTGGAGGTCGTCGGACACACCTGGAAGCGCGTGATCGACGTGGAGCGCTACGGCCCCGTGTCGGAATCGGCATGGTGCGACCAGATGCCCTTCGCGGCCCGCAGCGTCCGGCACGCCAGGGAAGTGCGCTCGCACGAGCGCATCGCCGACGGCCAGGATTGCCACATGCGCCGCGTCGACCGAGGCAACGGCACCTTCTCGGAATCCCAGGAATGCGAGCCACGCTACCGCGACGAGCCCGTCTACTCGGATCGCTGCTACTTCACCGTCGACCGCTGGACGAAGGCGCGCTCCGCGTCCGCAGAGGGCTCGTCGCTCAACGATGCGCCGCGGTGGCCCGCGACGTCATTGTCGCAGAGTGGCAGCTGCGAAGGCTGCGAGCGCGAGGGAGGCCGCCACGAGACGTACACGGTGGTGTTCCGCGACGAGGGCGCTCGCGAGCACCCGTGCGACTTCGATCAGCAACGCTGGGCGTCGTTCGCGGACGGGTCGCGGTGGAAGGGAGCGATGGGGGTGGTGGGGGGCGGGCTGGATTGTGGGAGTGTGGCTGCGCCGTAGGGTCGAGGGAGCGGGAGGGCCAGGGCTAGAGCTGGGGGATGGGGATGGGGATGGGGATGATGGGGATGGGGTCGCCTCGCGGCAGCTCGGTTGCGCAAGGGTCTTGGGCGGCGCGAGGCAACGGAGGGCAGCGCGTGATCACGTCGCGGGGGAGGAGCTCGCCCAGAAGGCTTTCACTTCGTCCATATCGCTGGTTCGGCGGGCGGGGGGCAGGGCGGCGAGGAGCTCGCGGCCGTAGGCTTGGCGGTGAACGCGCTCGTCGAGCAGGGCCACGATGCCGCGGTCGGCGCGCGTCCGGATGAGACGGCCGAAGCCCTGCTTCAGAGCGATCTTCGCCATCGGGACGTGGAGCTCGGTGAACGGCTTCTTGCCTTCCTCTTCGAGCGCACGTGCGCGCGCCATGATGACGGGGTCGCTCGGTACGGGGAACGGCACCTTCTCGAGCACGACGAGCCGGAGTGCGTCGCCGGGGACGTCCACTCCCTGCCAGAAGCTCGCCGTCGCGACGAGCACCGCGTCGCCGGAAGCCCTGAACGCCTCGAGCAGCGCCGTCTTCGGACCTTCCCCCTGCACGAGCACGCGGTGACCGGGAAGACGCGCGACGAGCGCGCGGTGCAACGCCCGCATCGCGCGCAGCGACGTGGTCAGCACGAAGGCGCCGCCGCCCGTCACCTCCACGAGCTCCGCCGTGCGCTCCGCGGCGCGCTCGAGGAACGCCGGGTCGCGAGGATCCGGCAGGTCCCGTGGCAGGTAGAGCAATGAGCGCGCGGCGTAGTCGAACGGCGAGGGCACGACCAGCTCGGTGACGGAGACGGTGTCGCCGGAGAGGCCGAGCCGCGAGCGCACGAAGGAGAACGCCTTTGGTCCGGACACGCCGTTCGCCCCGCTCGCGAGCGTCGCGCTCGTCAGAACGGCGGCGGGGATCACCTCGAAGAGCCGCGTGCGCAGGAGGCCCGACAGATCGACGGGGGAGGAACTGAGCGACGACGAGCGCGCGCCCACGTCCAGCCACGTCACCCGACCCGCGGATCCGTCTACTACAGTGGCCAGATCTTGCCGCACCTCGTCGGCCCGGCGCGCCGCGACCTCCAGGCCGTCGGAGAGCCCGCGGATGTCCGGCCCGCGGAGCTCGCCGAGACGGGTGAAGCCGCCGGCGACGAGGTCGCCGCGCATGGATTCGGCGAGCGCGCGCACGCCGTCGAGGGCGTCGTCCAGGCGGTGCCACGCCTCCTGCCGATCACCGGTCCAGAAATCGCGCTCGAGCGTGACGCGGTCGTCCGCGGCTCCCGCGGCGCGGGTCACAGTGGCGAAGAAGGCCGCCGCCGCGTCGCGCGCGGACTCGACGATACGCCCACCGCGGACGCCGTGGCGCTCGAAGCTTCCCACGATCGCCGTGACCTCGCGCAGGAGCCGCGTGACGCGCGCCTCCGAGACGCGCACGCCGAAGAAGGTCGTGGCGACGTCCTCGAGCTGGTGCGCCTCGTCGAAGATCACGGCGTCGTAGTCCGGGATGACGCGCCCGGGGTGTGCGCCGCGCAGCGCAAGATCGGCGAAGAAGAGGTGGTGATTGACGACCACGATGCTGGCCGCTTCTGCCGCCCGCTTCATGCGAGTGACGAAGCACTCCGAGTAGTACTGACACTGCTGCCCCACTCGGGTGTCGCTCGAGGAAGTCAGACGGGAGACGACGGGGTCCTCCTCGGTGAGCCCTTCGAGCTCCGAGACGTCGCCCGTCTCGGCGTCGCCGATCCAGCGCTCCACCAGCGTCAGCGTGCGCGCCACCGGCCAGCTCTCGGCGTCGGGGCTCGCGCGGAGCTCCGCGTGCCGCCTGCGGCAGAGGTAGTTGCCGAGCCCCTTCATGAGCGCGGCGTTCGCGCGCAGCCCGAGCATGCGCTCGATGAGCGGGATGTCCTTGTAGAAGATCTGCTCCTGCAGGGCTCGCGTCGCGGTCGACACGACGATCTTGCGGCCGCTCAGGATGGCGGGGACGAGATAGGCGAGTGTCTTCCCCGTGCCGGTGCCTGCCTCCGCGAGCAGCACGCGGTCGTCCGCGAGAGCGCGCTCGACGGCATCCGCCATCGCCAGCTGCGCCGGCCGCGCCTCGTACGCCGGCATCTCGCGCGCGAGGGGACCATCCGGTCCAAGGAGCTCGGCGGCCTTCACGGCTGATGAGTCTTCACATTTTCGAGGCCATGAAACATGCGAAGCATCATCAGGCCTTCACGGCGCGCTAGCTCGAGCGCGCCGGTGACTAGCCCTCTTTGGGTTCGCTCCCCTTCACGGGGGGCGGCGGAATGGAGCCGTCGGTGTCCAGGAACTGCACGCCGACGATCTGCCCGTCGGCCTCGTCCTGTGCCCACACGATGCGAACCTGCCGCGTCTCCGGCTCGAAGCCGATCTCCACCTGGTAGAGCGCGCCGAGCTCCACGGCCTCTTCCAGCACGAGGCGGGCACCTCCTCGGCTGATGTTCAGTGTCCATCCCGCAGTTTGAAAGCTCTCGCCGCGCACTTTGACGCGCTCCGTCGCTTCCTTCCGCGACCCTCCCGCTCGCCGCGTACCGTGTACTGCCCCCGGGGGTATCGGGATGGAGGGACTCGAGCTACGCCGGGACAAGAGGCCCTGAGTTTACCCCGCCGGCGGGCGCGCCACCATTACCTCTTCTCCATCGTCTCGGTCGTTCCGGTCGTCCTTGACGAGCAATTTTCACTCTGAGAAGGTCACGGGGTCGAAACGGTCGTTCCCATTCGATGTCGCTGGCCCTCGCACCGACTCCATCGCTAGCCTACCCCGACCCCGCCGACCTCGACGCTCCCTTCCCCGTTTGCGGGCCCCCCTGCGTCACGAATGCCAACCGTTACCCCTTCCGAGCTAAAGAAACAGCTCATCGCGGCGGGCCTCGAGATTTTCAGAGTGCAGGGGAACCGGATCCACCTGGCGGATCGGGTGCGAGAAAATCTCATCATGGACGGGGGCGTCGCGGCCGTCGTCGACGATCCACTGGCGGTGCGCATCGTCGTTCGAGCCCAATCGAGTCATTTCCCGGGGGAGTCCGCCGATCAGCTCTTCGGTCGAGCACGTGACGTCGCGTCCGCGAGCGCGCCCCGGGGCTACCGGGAGGTGGAGACGTCGGTCGTTAACATCAACGATCCCGGCGGGGGCCCCCATACCCTCGATACCTGGTACGAAGTGGCGTACGAGAAGCCCGTGGACGCGGACGGCCTGCTCGAGGAGCTGAGATACGCGCTTGGGGTGGAAAAGAGCGCGAGTACGGGCTAGTGCTAGCGCCCTCTCGAGCGCCCGTTGGTCGCTCGGGGAATACTGAAATGCTGAATGCGCTTCGACAGGGCGGCACGGGCCAGGCTCTGATGGCCACCGTCGTGATGGCCATCATCGTGGTCTTCATCCTCGAGTTTCGATCGACGTCGCGGATGCAGACCGGCTCGATCCGTCGCGAGTGCGCGGCGACCGTCGCCCGCGAGTGCATCACGCGGAAGGACTTCTACGCCGAGTACGGGCTGGTCGTCCCGCGCGGCATGCCGCAGAAGCAGGTGAAGGCGTACCAGCTCAGGCGACAGGTCCTCGACGGCATCGTCGAGCGCGAGCTGCTCGTCCAGGAAGCGCAGCGCCTCGGCCTGGGCGTCGACGAGGAAGCCGTGAAGGAGGAGCTCCGGCTCGGTCACGCACACGCCTCGCTGCCCGCGGCTAGCTCGCTCCGCCTCGGCGTGATGCTGGATCTGGTGAGCGGCGACGAGCACGGCATCGCCCGCGACATGGTCCGCGAGCTCCCCGTCATCAACGCGAAGACACAGGAGGTCGACGACGAGCTCTTCGGACGCGTCGTGCGCAGCATGACGAACCGCAGCCCGAAGGAGTTCATGAAGATGCAGGCGCGCGAGCTCCTCGCCGCGCGCATGCGTGAGCTCGTGAAGTCGCGCATCCGGGTGTCGGAGGACGAAGCCTTCGACGCTTACGAGCGCGAGAAGTCGAAGGCCGTCGTGCGCTTCGTGAAGATAGACTCGGACTGGGCGGCGCGCTACCTGACCGACCCGACCGACGCTGCCGTCGACAGGTGGGCGAGCGATCACAAGTCGCAGGTCGACGATGCGTGGAAGACCGAGAGCGCGAAATGGAAGGCGGACTGCCTCCTCGTGAGCGAGATCGCCGCTTCCTCGACGGAGGACGCTTCCGAAGCCGACAAGACGCTGCTGAAAGACAAGCTCGACCGCGCGAAGAGCCTGCTCGGCAAGGGCCAGCCCTTCGACGCGGTCGCGCGTGAGGTCTCGGACGGACCGACGGCGAACACCGGCGGACACCTCGGCTGTTTCAGCGCGGAAGCCTACGGCGACGGCGGCGACGTCATCGCGAAGACGGCGGAGGGCCTCGCGGCCGGCGCCGTGTCCGACGTGGTGGCGATCAAGCGCGGCTATCGCATCGTTCGCTCGGACGGCCACCTCGCCGCGGCAGACGTGGAGACGGTGGGGCGAAGATTCGTCGCGCGGCCCCTCGCGCTCCGCGCCGAGGCCGAAGCACGGGCAAACGAGCTCGCGTCGAAGCTCATCCAGGCCGCGCAGAGCGGCGCGCGCCTCGACGACACCCTGACTAAGCTCCTGCCGGAGCTCGTCGCGGCGGCGAGCAACGCAAAGAAGAAGCCCGCGAGCGGCAAGGCCGACGCCGACAAGCCGGAGTCTCCAGCGCTCTCGGATGCGAAAGCGCCGAAGATGGAGGTGTCCGCGCCCTTCCCCGTCGACGGCGATCCGGTCCCCGGCGCCTACGGCGTGCCGGTCGGCAAGATGGCGTTCGAGCTCGGGAAGCCCGACGACGTCCGCGCCGACCCCATCCCCGTGCCGGGCGGCGTCGTCGTGCTCCAGCTGAAGGAGAAGACGGTCGCCACGCGCGAGGACTTCGCGAAGGAAAAGGCGGAGCTCATGCGGCGGATCGAGGTGGCGAAGCGCTCGGAGGGCCTCTCGCGCTACGTCGCCCGGCTGCGCAAGGCGAAGGAATCCAAGATCGAGCTCAGCGATCGCATTCTCGAGGAGCCGAAGACCTCCGACGGAGAATGATGGCGCGAGCCCCGCGAGGCGGCGCACTCGCAGCCGCGAGGCCCTTCTCGGCGAAGCTCGGCAACGGCCTCGGCGTCGCGCTGCTCGACCTCGGCGCCGCGCACCGCGTGGCGATCGTCGCGCAGCTCCAGATCGGGTCTCGCTTCGAATCTCAGGAAGACAACGGCATCAGCCACCTGCTCGAGCACATGCTCTACCGCGGGATCCCGGGGCACCCGACGGCACACGAGCAGGCACTCGCGTTCGAGACCCTCGGCGGCACGCTCGTGGCGGGCACCGGCTCGGAGAGCGGCTCACTCGCCATCGCGTGCCCCCCGGAGAACTTCGAGAAGACTCTGGAGCTCTTCGCGCGGGTCTACCGCGAACCGCTCTTGCTCGGCCTGGACATCGAGAAGGGGATCATCCGCGAGGAGATCCTCGAGCACCTGGACGAGGACGGGAAGCTCATCGACGACTACGACCTCCTGCGCGCGACGGCCTTCGAGGGCCATTCTCTCGGGTACACCATCACCGGCAGCGTGAAGGGGCTCGAGCGCTTCGACGTGCCACGGCTGCGGCGTCATCACGACGAGCACTACGTCGCGCGCTCGTCGGTGGTGTCGATCGCCGGGCCCATCGACGTGGACGCCGCGGCGCGCGCCGTGGAGAAGCATTTCGGCGACCTTGCGCCCGGCGCGCCGAAGGTGATCACGTCGCCGCCGGAGCAGGACGGCCTGCGCGTGCGGTTCGTGCGGAGCGCGTCGAGCCAGACTGCGCTCCGGGTCGGTTTCCGCGGAGCGGGCCTCGCCGACGACAACGAGCCCGCGTCGGAGGTCCTCGTGCGGATCCTGGACGACGGAAACTCGACGCGGCTCTACACCCGCCTCTGCGACGAGCGCGGCCTCGCGTACGACGTGGCGGCGGGGTTCGAGGCGTCGGAGGACGTCGGGCTCCTCGACATCGGCAGCGACACGACGCATGGCCAGGCCGACACCGTGCTCGCAGAGATCCTCGACGTGGTGCGCGCGCTCCGCGACGAAGGGCCGACCGCCGCGGAGCTCGCGAAGGCGAAGGCGCGCCACGGCTGGAGCCTCGAGGAGATGCTCGACAACCCCGGCGAGGCCGCGGATTTCCTCGCCGACTGCACGCTGCGCGGCTACGCGAACGGCTTCGAGCAGCGGCGAGAGCAGATAGAATCCGTCACCGCCGAGGCGGTGCAAACCGCCGCCCGCCGTCTCTTCGTACCCGAGCGTCTGAGCGCGGTCTTCGTCGGCCCCGCCCAGCGGAAGGCGCGCGCGACACTCGAAGAACGGCTTGCGGCGTTCAAGTAGGGTGGGGTTAGGGCTTGAGCCTGGGTGGGGGGCTCGAG
>CAYUAW010000218.1:8240-12284 GCA_964442485.1 uncultured Polyangiaceae bacterium | reverse complement strand
GTGTACGGAGTGTGTGGACGGGGGGGACAAGTGGCGGCTTTCTCGCATGTATTTCGCATAGCCACCCGAGCATGCGCTGTGCAGCTTTTGCGCCGCACGTATGCTTCTCGGTGTGGATTCGTCCATTCCGCACGTTGCGATAAACGACCCGCTCCCGAGCTTGCCTCCCCCGAGGGGGCCCGCCTCGAACTACCACTTCGTCGGCCTGCTCGGTCGCGGCGGTATGGCCGAAGTGCACGAGGTCGTCGATCTGCGCAGCGGCCGGCACATCGCGATGAAGCGACTCTACCCGCAGGCCGATGCGGAGAGGCGGGCGAAGGCGCGCAGTCTCTTCGAGCGCGAGTTCCAGACCCTGTCCCAGCTGTCGCATCCGCGCATCGTCGCGGTCTACGACTACTCCATCGACGAGGTCGGACCTTACTACACGATGGAGCTGCTCTCGGGCGGGGATCTCTCCCAGCTCGTCCCCATGGGCTACCGGCGCGCGTGTCATGTCGCAAAGGACGTGTGCTCGGCCCTATCGCTCGTGCATTCGCGCTCCATGGTGCACCGCGATCTCAGCCCCCGCAACGTGCGCTGTACGGCCGACGGTCTCGCGAAGCTCATCGACTTCGGCGCGATGGCGCCGATGGGCCGCAGCCGGATCGGCGTCGTGGGGACGCCGGCCTATTGCGCGCCGGAGGTCGTCAACGGCCACGTGCTCGACGCGCGAACGGATCTCTACGCGCTCGGCGCGACGCTCTACTACGCGTTGACCGGACACCATGCCTATCCTGCGAAGGACTTCGCCTCGCTGCCCGAGCGCTGGCAGTTCACGTGCCCGGAGCCGTCGCAGTACGTCCCGGACGTGCCGCCCGCCCTCGACGCGCTCGTGATGGAGCTGTTGCGCCTCGATCCCCTGGCGCGGCCGCCGAGCGCCTTCGAGGTGATCGCGCGGCTCTGCGCCATCGACGGCACTCCCTTCGAAGAGCACCTCCTGGCGACGCGCGCGTACTTCTCGACGCCTGTGCTCGTGGGCCGCAGCACTGCCCTGTCTTCGGTGCAACGCAAGATCCATCGCGCGGAGAAGGGCCGAGGGCGGGCCATTGCCGTAACCGGTCCGTCCGGCGTGGGGCGGTCGCGGTTCGTGGACGCGGCCGCGCTGGAGGCCAAGCTGCGCGGCACGACGGTGGTCGCCGCCGACGCACAGGACGGCCGGGACGCGGACTACGGCGTGGTCCGTGCGCTCGCCCGCCGCCTCGTGGCGGACGCGAAGGACCGCGCCGTCGAGGCGCTGGGTGACGCCGCCGCGGTGCTCGTGGCGCTCGTCCCCGAGCTCGGCGCTGCTTCGGGCCACGCGCCCGAGGAGGCCTCCCAGGACGCGCCGCGAGCCGTCGTCCAGCAGGCCTTCCGTGACTGGTTCGTGCGCGTCGGCAAGGACGCGCCGCTGGTGCTCATCGTGGACGATCTGCATGCCGCGGACGAACCTTCCGCGGCGGTGCTCTCGCTCCTGGCTCACGACGCGCGCAACGAGCGGTTGCTCGTCATCGCCTCGCTCGATTCCGGCGCGACGCCGACGGCTCCGGCGGCGACGCGGCTGTTCCTCGAGTCTGCCGACGGCCTCGCCCTCTCTCCGCTCACGAAGGAGGAGTCGAACGAGCTCCTGCGCTCGATCTTCGGCGACGGCCCCGACGTCGGGTTGCTCGCTCACCGCCTCCACGGTGTGGCCGGCGGCAATCCGCGCGACACCATGGAGCTTTCGCAGCACCTCGTCGATCGCAACGTCATTCGTTTCGAGCGCGGCGCGTGGTCGGTGCCAGGGACCTTCGACGCGCGCGATCTGCCGAGCACGATGGCCCAGGCCCTCGACCTGCGCGTCTCCGCCCTCTCGCGCGAGGCGCGAGACGTCGCGTGCGCGCTGTCGCTCGCCACGGGGCAGACGGTCACCACCGAGGAGCTCGCATTTCTCGCGCCGAAGGGAGCGGCGGCGCGCATGCCCGCGATCATCGACGAGCTGCTCCGCGCGCACGTCCTGCGGCCCTCGGGCGATCGCCTCGGGCTCTCGCAGGAAGGGTGGGCTCGCGCCCTGTCGACGGGGCTCACCGCCGAACATTCACGTGCGCTGCACCTGCGGCTCGGCAGGCTCTTCGCGAGCCGCACGACGGACGAGTTCCGGCACGGGATGCACCTGATGCGTGCCGGGCTCGTGCAGGCGGGCCTCGACGTGCTCGTCGCTCACGCCAAGGCGTCGCAGGAGCAGACCGCCCGGAGCGCCGAGACGTTCTTCAAGTACATGCAGTCGCTTCCGCTCGACTGGCTCGACGTCTACGACGAGGCGATCTCGCGCTGCGAAGCGACGGGCCGCCCCAGGGGACACGCCTTCGCGTTGCGCAGTCGCCTCAGCGGTATTCTCTCGCTGACGGGTATGCGCGACGTCACCCACTCACCGAAGCACGTCAGCGATCTCGCCGCGTACACCGGCTTGACGGCTTACCACGCGATGGACCCGGCAATCGAGCCGGGCGTACGCCTCGGCGCTGCCGTGCAGAGCGCGCAGGCGGAGTACGCCGCGACACCGGAAGACGAGCGCGTCGTCGATCCGATGAAGGGACTACGGCACTTCGCGCGCGCTCTCTCCGAGGCGGCAGGTATCGTCACGTGCGGGCTCGACCCGGAGTACCTGCGCTCGCTGCCGTCCGTGCTGCCGTTCGCGCAGCTTTCTCCTGGGTTTGCCGTCATCGACATGCTCCTTCGAGGGATCGAGGCACGCCTGTCGGGAAGAATGGAGGACGCGCGGAGCCACTACACGAAGCTGATAGACCGGCTCTCGCAGCCGGACCGCGCCGGGCTCGATGCGTCTCACAACGAGTACACCCTGCTCGGCGTCATGAGCGGCGTCGCCATGCTCGAGGCGGGCATGGGCCTCGAGTCGACCCTCGCGTGGGCTGCGAAGCTCGACCCGTTTCCGAAGAGTCGCGTCAACGCCGTGCAGGTGCGGATGCTCTATCAGCTCTGGCAGGGCAACACCGCGGAGGCCGACCGGTTACGCCAGCAGGTGGAGCTCCTCAGGATCCAGGACAGCCCGCGGCAGCTGTTCGAGGGAACCCACCTGCTCTGGCAGATCACCGCGCACGCGCTCTCCGAAGATCTGACGCATCTCAGGCAGACGCTCGACGAGATCCGGGTGTTCTCCGAACGGCACCCGGGATGGATGCCGGTTCAGCACTACGGCGCCGGCGAGTACCACCGCGCTGGCGGCGCGTACGACGCCGCGCTCGCCGAGCTCGAGCTCGGGCTTTCGCTGGTCGGTGCGGGCAAGCACCAGATCTGGGCGTACCTTGCGGGCGCGCACGTGCGCACGCTGGACGAGCTCGGGCGTCACAAGGAGGCCGCGGCTGCCGGCGACGCCCATCTACGTGCGGCCGACGACGCCCATCTCGGCTACGTGAGGAGCTACATCGAGATGCCGCTCGCGGTCGTCCGCGCGAAGCTCGGGCAGGCAGAAGCCGCGACGAGCCTCGCCGAACGGGCGCTCGCGCGCTTCGTGGAGCTCGGCGCGACCGGCCTCAACCTGGGCCTCGCGCACGAAGCGCGCGCACGCATCGCGCTGCTCCTCGGGAAGAAGCAGGAATACCTGGTTGCCCTCGGCCTCTGTCGCGACGTGTACACGACGCGCGGCAACGCCGCACTCGTCACGAAGTTCGAGAAGCTCAGGCGTTGCGCCGCGAGCCGCAAGCCGCTCTTGGAGGCGGCGCGGGGGACTGGGTTCTTCACGAGTGTCAGCGTGGTCGGGACCTCGCGCCTCGACCTGTGTGCTGGCCCCGAGTCGCGCGCGAGCTGCGCCCTGACCATGGTCATGGACCAGTGCGGCGCGTCGTCTGGCGTGCTGTACCTGCTCGGTGCGCACGGGCCCTTCGCGGCGGCGTCGTCGGGGAGGACCGACGACGTGCTGCGTTCGCTCGCGCTCGACTACCTGATGAACGAGGCCGGGGACATGGCCACCACCGGCGAGGGGAGCTCGCTCACGACGGGCGACTCGCAGGTGGACTGGACCGGCTCGCAAGG
>CAYUAW010000218.1:6791-8140 GCA_964442485.1 uncultured Polyangiaceae bacterium | reverse complement strand
AGAATGAGCGGCTCGAGCAGCACGGTGCCGAGCACGGCGTAGCGAAGCGCGGCGTTCGGAGCTTCGCTCGGGCGCCAGCCGTCGGGGATCTCGTGGCGCGCGATGAGCGACGCCGCCGCGGCGTACGGAGCGAGGACCGCCTCCGTCGCCGCGTCAGCGTAGAACGAGCGCGTGATGACCGTCAGCGCGCGCGCCGCGTCCCGGAGCGCGGCCGACTCCGGCGCGACCTCCCAGCCCTGTGCGCGCGCGATGCTCATCACCGCGTCGCGCGCGGTACGAAACTCCGGCGACTTCTCGTCGACGCGGGGGCCGGAAGGGCGCTCGATGGCGTCGATCGCGGCCTCGATGAAGTCCTCCGACGAATCCGCCGCGGTCAGCGCGCGGCCGATGGCTGCCACGCTGAGCCCTGCCTCGTCGCGCAGAGCGCGAATGAGCTCGAGGCGCTGGAGGTGCTCCTCCGTGTAGTCCGCCTGGTTCTTCCCGGTGCGGGTGCCAGCAGGGAGCAGGCCTTCGCGGATGTAGAACTTGATGGTCGGGAGCGGCACCTGCGACCTGCGGCTCAGCTCCGAAACCTTCATGGCCCGGCCATTGAAGCACGGTTCGCCCGCCGGCCGCCCCTCCCGCCACGCTCAGGGCGGCAAGGGAGCCCAGCGCAGCGACTCGCCGAGCTGCGCCGAGAGCCGCTGCGTGGTCCATCGCTTGAGCGACAGGATGTACAGGCCTGGCCCCGGGCCGCTCTTGCGCGTCGAGAAGAAGGCGAGCAGACGTCCGTCCGAGCTACACGCCGGGTAGGTGTTGGTGCCCTGATTCTGGGTCAGGCGGGTGATGGCTCCGCCCTTCTCGTTCGTCATGACGAGATCCTGTCGGTCGCCGCCTACGGATACCGTGAACACCAGACGGATGCCGTCCTCGGTATCGCAGAACGTCGGCGCGGACGCGGCGAAACCAGCGGGCGAAACGGCTTTTCCGTCCACGTAGATGCGCTGCGTGCCGTTCTTCCCGCCGCCGCCGACCCAGGCGAGCTTGCCGGACGGGCTCCACACCGGGTGTGTGGCAATCTCGGTGGTCGAAACTTTCTGGACGCCGGTCCCGTCGGCGTTGCCGGTGTACACGGCGCTGCCCAGGTTCTGGTCGACGGCGATGGCAATCCTCCGGTTGTCCTTGTCGAAGGCGGCGCTGTAGATGCTCGACTTGAAGGGGACGTCGACCTTCGCCGCGGCCTTCCCCGAACCGCGCATCAGCACGAAGGGGGCGTACTCGTGCGACAGGGAGAAGTAGAGCACGCCGCCCGGGCCCCAGGTCGGGGCGATCGCGGTGTCGCCGTCGGGGGTCTGCGGCGCGAGATCGTG
>CAYUAW010000218.1:0-6691 GCA_964442485.1 uncultured Polyangiaceae bacterium | reverse complement strand
CTGCGCGCCGCGACCTTGACGATCACCTCGGCGCCGACGTTGCGCCACGCGGGGACGTCGACAGGATCTTCGAAACCGTAGAGGCCTGTGGGCGCCTTGCCGTCGGGCAGCACCTCGAACAAGCCGGACAGCTCGAAGTCGCGGCGCACGACGCCGCGGACGACCACGTCCTCGAGGTCCGCGGCGAGCGACGGCAGGATGGCGAGCTTCACCACGTGCTCGCTGCTCGAGCCGGTGACGGGGATCTCTCCGAGCTGCGTCTCGTCCTGCGCGGGCGCGCCTCCGGTGGTCTCCTGTGCGTGCGCGGCGCGTGGCAGGAGCAGGCAGAGAAGGAAAAGGAATGCTCTTCGCATGATGTCTCGGTGAACGCGCCCGGTGTGCGCCGTAGTCCTGTGTGCCGGGGCGCCCGGGGGCGCCGTCATTCGCAGCTCGAAGTGTGGAAGCCGACGGCGAGCGTGGTCCCGAGGATGTCGGCGTAGTTGGGCGGCGGCGGCGGCAGCTCCGCGCCGCTCGAGACGATGCCGTCCATCGTCGCCTTCACGAGGCCGTCGAAGGTCTCGTTGCCGCTCGCCTTCGACATCGAGTAGCCGGAGACCGTGCGCTCGCTGGTCACGTTGGCGGTGACCGCCGCTCGCAGCTTCTTCAGCTCGTCGCACGGGACCTTGTCCTTCGGGTGGAAGCGAGCGTTGAACCACGCGCTGATCTTCATGCGGTACTGCCCGACCGCGAACGCCTTCAGGGGATCCGTCTCCGTGCCCTCCTTCACGCCGTCCTCGGAGCCCTCGGTCGGGAGGTTCTGCTCCGCCACCTTCTTCGGATGCCCGGCGTCGGGCGTCTTGATGATCTCGTCGACCTTCTTCGCGATGGCGGCGTCGGGAGGCGGCGCTTCCTTGTTCGGCTTGACGAGCGGGGTGTCGGGGATCTTGTCCTTGGTCGCCTCGGCCTTCGGCGACGGTGCGCTCGCCGCCTCGTAGCGCTTTATCGGCGGCTTCTTCATCCACATGTCAGGCAGCTTCGCCCGCATCTTCTTGCTGCCGAGCTTCAGCAGCGGGACGTCGTCGAGCACCGGCTTCACCTCGATGGGCTCGGGCTCCGCCGGGGCTTCGTCCCTGGCGTGGATCCGCGTCTGGTTCGTCGCCGTGACGATGAGGATTGCGAGACTCGCTTCGACGATGACGGCGAGCCCTGCGGCGATCACGACCTCGGAGGGCAGAAAGCTCCGGACGGCGTTCACTTCGTCTTGCCCCCGGGCTTCGTGGCGGCGGCCTCCGGTTCCTCCTCGAGCTCCGGCTGGACGAGCAGGTTCAGCGAACGGACGCCGGCCGAACGCGCCGCCGCCACGACCTTCGCGACCACGCCGTAGCGCGCGTCCTTGTCCGCGCGAATGTAGAGCTCGCTCTCTTTCTGCACGCGCTCGTTGGTACGGAGCTCGTCCTCGATGGATGCCGTCACATCCTTTTCGCCGAAGAGGATTCTTTCGTCCTTCGACACGGTGACGAGCAGGCGCGCATCCTTCACCGGCGTGCTGGCGGCCTTCACCTCGGGCAAGTCGATGCGCAGGCCCGTGGTCAGCAGGGGCGCGGTGACCATGAACACGACGACCAGCACGAGCATGACGTCGACGAGCGGCGTCACGTTGATGCTGGCGAAACCGCCCCGGCCGCGCCCACGGAGCTCGCCCGCCATCGCTTACCTTGCCGAGCTAGGCTCGAGTTGAGCGCTCTTCGGCAGCGGGAACCGCGGCTTCAGCGCGACCTGGATACGAGGATCGTGATCTGGCCTTCCAAGACCGCTCAGCTCGAGTCTCCGCGGCACGGCTAATAACCCGCGACGCGGTGCGGATGTTCCGACGACCGTACGAGGGGTACTGCGGTGGAGCCGCCGCCGGGATCGGCCGCCATCGTCTCCACCCAGGCTTCGCTCGACGAGGTGAGCTCCCCCATGAAGTCGCCGATGCGCTTGTCCACGTAGTTGTAGCCGATGGTCGCCGGGATGGCGGCGACCAGGCCGAAGGCGGTGGCGATGAGCGCCTCCCCGATGGCCGGCGCCACGACCGGAAGCGACGCGCTCTTCTCCAGGCCGATCCGCGTGAAGGCTTCCATGATGCCCCACACCGTCCCGAAGAGGCCGACGAACGGGGACGCACTGGCGATGCTGGCGAGCGTCGGCATGAGCTTGGATGCCCGCTGCTCCTCGTCGACGATCGCCCGCCGCGCGACGGCCTGGAGGAGCTCCGCGCTCAGGTTAGCCTGGTGATGCCGCTTCGCGAGCTCGAGGACGACGCGCGCACCCGGCGACCCCTCGTACCGGAGCGCGAGCGAGATCAGGTCCTGCGCGTTCACGACGGCCGCCGCTTCCCCCTCGAACTCGCGGTTCAGCGAACGAAGCCGCATGACCTGCAGCGTCTTCAGGAGCCAGATCAACCAGACCGCGAAGGACGCCAGCACCAGCGAGCCGAGCACGACGCGCACGATGCCCGACGTCCCCAGCATCAGGCTGAGAGGGTCGAGCTGATGGGGCTCTATGGCTCCTGGTTCGCCTGCGTTCGTCAAGAGGGAGGTCCCGGGATAGCCAGACGATCAGGTCGCGAGAACGATGTCCACGCGGCGGTCCTTCGCCCAGCTTGCCTCATCCGTCCCCGTCGCGTCCATCTCGCCACGGGAGGTGGTCGTGGCCTGGCCGTCGGGCAGACCGAGACCGGTGAGCGCGTGCTTGACGTTGTCCGCGCGGCGGCCACCAAGGACGATGTTGTACTCCTCCTCGCCGCGAGGATCGGCGTGGCCGACCAGGCTCATCCGGCGGCCCTTCAGCGGGCCATCCGTGAAGCACTTCGCGAGCTTGGTGAGCGTGGCGCGGGCCGCCGCTTGCACGTTCGCTGAATCGAAATCGAAGTAGGCCTCGGCATCGCTGATGCCGCACGCCCGGCGGATCTCGTCGGATATATTGATTTGCCCCTTCGTGGCGTCGTCGTCCGGCTTTGCCGGCGAGGGCGCGGGGGCGGGCGCGATGGGCGCCTCGGTATTTCCCGAGGGCGCCGCGGGCGGCGGTTTCGGTTCCGACCCACAGGCCACGACGGAACAACCGAGCACCACAGCAAGCCCAAGCAACTTCAGATTCGACATGATTCCACGGACCTCCAATCGAGACGACCTGCCCTTGTCAGGCCCCGGCGACAAGCTTGCCGTGCCGCGCGTCATAGCGTGATTTGCGCCGTGTCGTCGAAGGTTTCCGAGCGGGCGCGGTACACGAACGACCGGGGCCTCGCGGCGCTTCCCTAGCGGGTAGCCAGCGCCAACCAATTGCCCCAATATTATTCGCAACCTGCGGGCGGTCCCGGGGTCCTGTCACACCTGGGGCTTCCGTGCCCGGCGCTTCACCGGAGGGCGAAGAGCAGCGCGATGGACCCGCCGAGAAACAGCACGATCAGCAAGAGCCTGACTGCGACCGTGATGCCGGGACGCTCGGGCATGCGCGTCGTCTCGAGGCCGGCGAGCGCCAGCGCCGCGATGCTGGCGAGCCTTCGCTCCGCCTGCGCGCCCCGTGCATGATCGCCGGCCATGCCGCGATAACGCACCGCCGCTTCGAGGAGCTGCTGCGTGTTCTGGCAGTGCTCGATGAAGGCGAGGTGGGCGCGGTCGTCGTCGAAGTCGGCGGTCACCTTCTTCCAGAGCGCGTCGAGAACCGGGTCCGTCATCGCTTCCGGGCTCAGATTCCGTCGACACCCAGCTCCTGCAGCAGCCGCCGCGTCGTCTCGAAGTAGGCGGCGCGCTCGTACGGCTCGTTCAGGATGTGGAAGTCCTTGCGCGACAGGCCGACGCATCCGAAGAGGTACGTGCAGTCGGAAACGGACACGCAACGCACGATGTAGGCGGAACGCACGGAGCTCTCCGAGTCGACCGCGTGCGTGCACGCGACCAGCGCCCGGGACCCACGGCAGTGCGAACAATCGGTGCAGAGGGAGCAGCGGACGCAATAGTGGCAGCGGCAGAGCTGCTGCGAGCCCCTGCAGAAAGTCGAATCCTGACAGCCGCTGCAATCGACGCATTCGACCGAGCCCGTGTTCTCGGACGGCGTTCTGAGGCCGCCGAGCAGCTCGCGGTAACGCCGCTCGAAGAAGGCTGCGTCGAGTTCGTCGGAGCGACGGATGAAGCTCACGATCGGAGAACGCGCCGCAGATCGGCGGCGAGATCGCGCGTCGCGGCCTCGTCCGCGTGCTCTTCCAGCCGCCGCAGCCGCTGATCCAGCACGGGTCGCTTGATGGGCGCTTCCGTCTGCAGGAGCCGCGAGATCGCCTCGACGCTCAGCCGGGCACGGGTCTCGTCGAAGTGCTCGAGCAGCTGCAGGTGCACCGGTTGCTCGTTCGGCAGCTCGAACCCCTTCTGCAGGAACTCGTCGGCCGCCCGCGTGATCGCTCCGCGCCCCTGGCTCTCCATCAGACGCGATAGGAGCTTGCGTCGCTCGCGTTCGCTCTCGTCGGCTTCCTTCCCGCCGAACTGCACGATGCGCGCGGACCTGCGGACCGGCTCGGGCGACGCGGCGGGTGCGCTCTTCGTCTCCACGGCTTGCGGCTCCCGCGGAGTGCGCGGAACCGCGGAGGCTGCGATCGTGCGTGCTGGCGCCTTCGCGAGAAGAGGCGAATCCGGACGCCGGGCTGCGATGAGCACGGGCTCCGGTCGCTCTGCGCGTTCGACCTTCTTGGGCTTGCGGCGGCGGCCCCGACCCCACCCGGATCTCTGGCGTTGACCATCCATGTTCAGGCTCCCGCTACGCGGCGCGTCGTCCCGCCGACTTCTGCCGCTTTCCGGCTTGCTCCTCGCGGAGGGGTGAGGGCGCAAGCCGCGGGCCGTCCTCGGCCCTTTGGTTCGTAACCGCATACCACAAGGGCCGATCTTTCAAGGAAAAAAGTGTGCAGCAGCGGCGTGTGGCCAGGGCGACGGTGCTAGCCTCGGCGTTCGGCGTGCGGCGTTCACGGTCGCCCCACGCGAGTAGCGCGGATGGTCGAACACGGCGAAAAGTTTTGGGAGGACGGCGAGCTCCGCGACTGGGCGACGGCGGGGACCGTGTCGCTCCTGACGCATACGCTGCACTACGGTCTCGGTGCCTTCGAGGGAATCAGGGCGTATCGGAGACAATCCGGCGACACAGTCGTGTTCCGTCTGCGCGAGCACATCGCGCGCCTGTTCGACTCCTGCCGCCTCGCGTTGATCGAGCCCAGGGTGACGCGTGAGCAGGTGGAGGCCGGCTGCTGCGACGTGCTGCGTTCGAACGGCATGGCGGAGGGTTACATCCGGCCGCTCGTGCTCCTCGGAGCTGGCTCCATGGGCCTCCTGCCGAAGGACAATCCGCCGAAGACGTACGTCATGGCGTGGAAGTGGGGCGCGTATCTGGGCGTAGACGGCCTCGAGAAGGGCATTCGCTGCAAGGTGTCGAGCTACGCGCGTCACGCCGTGAACGCGGGCCTGCCACGGGGCAAGATCATCGGACCCTACGTCAACTCCACGCTCGCGAAGCAGGAGGCGACCCTCGCGGGCTACGACGAGGCTCTCTTGCTCGACGCGGGCGGCTACGTCAGCGAAGGCTCGGGGGAGAACCTCTTCGTCGTGAAGGACGGCCGGATCTCGACGCCGCCGCTCTCGTCGTCGATCCTCGCCGGCATCACGCGTGAGACGGTGATGACGCTCGCCCGGGAAGAGGGGATGGTCGTCATCGAGGAGCAGATCACGCGCGACGCCGTGTTCCTCGCCGACGAGGTGTTCCTCACCGGCACGGCCGCGGAGATCACGCCGGTGCGCGAGGTGGACAACCGCGCGATCGGTGTGGGCCGCGCCGGACCTATCACGAAGACGTTGCAGCGTCGCTTCTTCGACATCGTCCGCGGTGCGGACGATTCTCATCCAGAGTGGCTGACGCGGGTCTGAGCGTTCGCGCGCTCGCGCTACTCGTCGCGGGGGTTTCGAGCTCCGCGTGCGCGGCGGCGTCTCCAGCGCCGACGAGCGCGGAGCGACCGAAGATCCAGAACATGGACGCGGGGGCGTCGTTCTCGGAGCACGGGTGGGGGACGCTCGTGTCGTCACGCTTCTTCGTCGCGCTCCCTCTCCCGGACGCGCGCGAGTGGCGCGTCGACGACACGTCGGGCAGATGGCTCGCCGCGGCGCACCTGCCGTCGAAGTCGATGCTTCTGGTCCGCTCCTGGCGCGAGGGCTCGGTCGTCGACCACCGAGCCTGCGAGGCCGCGGCGCGAAGCTACCGGCCGGATCTGCTCGGTCGCGACGAGTCGGCGCTCGCGGATCGGCGGCCGCTCGGCGCGCCGGAAGGATTCGACACGGAGGTCGCGTTCTCCGTCTCGCGCAACAAGGGCGCGCTCGGCGGGGTCGCCGCGGCGTTCGGCGCCCGCGTCCGTCAGTGCCTCGTGATGGTGTACGCCACGCGTGCCGACGGCCCCGACGCCGAGGAGCTCATCGCCGATCGCGTCGGGTTCGTCGTGGATCGCATCTTCGCGCGCGCCGTGAGCAGACGGATCGACGACCGCGTCGTTCCGGTCGGGCAGAGGGAGCGGGGATACTAGAGGGAGGGGAAGAGCTTGGGCTTGAGGTTGAGGTTGGGCGAGAGGGAGGGGAAGAGCGAGAGGGAGGGGAAGAGCGAGAGGAGGGGAAGAGCGAGAGGAGGGGAAGAGCGAGTGAGGGAGGAAGAG
>CAYUAW010000217.1:0-12315 GCA_964442485.1 uncultured Polyangiaceae bacterium | reverse complement strand
CCGTGGGAGCCGGCGATCGCGACGCCGTACTTCACGCGCATGAGCTCGGCGAGCATCTCCGCCCGCGGGATCACCGGGATGCCGGTCCGCTGTGCCTCCACGATCTCCGGGTTCTTCGGGTCGATGGCGCTCGAGTAAACGACGACGTCGGCTCCGCGCACATTTTCGGAGCGGTGTCCGACGTCGATGCGAACCCCGAGGCGGGCGAGGCGGTGCGTGGTGTCGCCCTCCTTCATGTCGGAGCCGGACACGTCGAACTCGAGCGTGCGGAGAATCTCGGCGAGCCCGCTCATGCCGATCCCGCCGACGCCGATGAAATGAACGTGCCGGACGCGCCCGCGGAACATCAGAGCCCTCCCTTCGCGCGCACGTCGTCGCCGGCCGGCGCGCTGAGGCTGCCGCCGTCCGCGTGAGAGCCGCTCGGCACTTCCGGGTCGGGGCCGGCCTCGTGCGCGATCCCGGCGAGCGAGAGGAGATCCAGGGCGATCGCGCGGGCCGCGGCGGGGCGGCCGAGGACACGGGCCGCGGCGGCCATGCGTGCGAGCGCGGCGCGGTCACGTTCGAGGCGCCGGAGCTCCGCCCCGAGGCGCTCCTCCGTCGCGTCCTTCGTGAGCACGGAGACGGCCGCACCGCGTCGCGCGAGCGACTCGGCATTGTACCGCTGGTGATCGCCCGCGAACGGGTACGGAACGAGCAGGCTCGGACGACCGACGGCGCAGATCTCCGCGACGGCGCTCGCGCCCGCGCGTCCGATGACGAGATCGGCCCGCGCGAGCGCGGCCGGCATGTCGTCGATGAACGGCTCGACCCGCGCTCGCTCGCCGAACCCGAGCTCGGCGTAGAGAGCGCGCACGGCCGCGTCGCGGCCCGCGCCGCACTGGTGCACGACGGTGACGTCGAGCCGCGAGAGCGCCCGCGGCACCGTCCGATTGAGCGACTCGGCACCCTGGCTACCCCCGAGGACGAGGATGGACAGCGTGCGACCAGGCCGGTAGTCGGACGGCGTGAAGCCTTCGCGCAGAGGCACGCCCGTCGCGAGCGTCGCGCTGGACGAGAAGTGCTTGCCGGCTTCCGGGAAGGCGATGTATGCGCGACTCACGAACGGCGCGACGAGGCGGTTCGCGAGCCCGATCGCGACGTTCGGCTCGACCAGCGCGACCGGTACCCCCAGCGAGCGCGCGGCGAGCGCCACCGGGCCCGCCGCGTAGCCTCCGACCGAGAGCACCGCGCGGGGCGCGCGGCGCGAGAGGAGCTCGCGGGCATCCGCGACCGCGCGCGCGGCGAGCCAGGCACCTCGCACTGCGCCGAGGAGACCGCCGCCGCGCAGCGGGGCGATCCGCAGCGTCTCGAGGACGAAGCCGCGCGCGGGCACGACCTTCACCTCGAGCCCCCGATCGGTCCCCGCGAAGACGAGCTCGACGCCCGGCGCGAGCGCGTGCACCGCTTCCGCGACGGCGATCATCGGGAATACGTGGCCGCCGGTGCCGCCGCCTGCGAAGAGCAGCGTCGTCAAGACGACACCTCCGCGCCCTCGGCGACGCCCGTTTCGCCCGGCGCGAAGTCTGCCTCGGAAGCGACCAGCGCGCTGGCCTCTGCGGCGCGACCACCGGTGACGGCGCGCCGACCGCTGCTGCGCTCACGGGAGATGTTCAGTAGGATGCCCATCGCCGCAGAGCTCACGAGCAGCGACGAGCCGCCGTAGCTGACGAAGGGCAAGGTGAGCCCCTTCGTCGGCAGCACGGCCATCGCGACGGCCAGGTTGATGAGCGCCTGCAGTCCGAAGAGCACCGAGATGCCGAACGCGACGTAGGAGCCGTACTCGTCCTCGGCGCGAAGCGCCGCGCGCACGCCGCGCGCGACGATGACGAGGTATGTGATGCAGAGCGCGAGGATGCCGAGGAACCCGAGCTCCTCGCCGATGATCGCCGACACGAAATCCGTGTGCGCCTCCGGCAGGTAGAGGACCTGGAGGCCCTTGCCGAGCCCCATGCCGGTGCCCTGTCCGGAGCCGAAGCTCATGACGGACTGGAAGGGCTGGTAGGCGAGGTCCTGGCGGTGCTCTGCCATGTTGAACCACGCGAGCACGCGCTCCCACCGGTACGCCTTCGAGCGCACGAGCCAGGCGCCGGCCGCGGCGCCCAGGATGAGCGCACCGAGCAGATAGCCGAGCCGCGCACCCGCCACGAAGAGCAGAGTGAAGGTGAGGAGCAGGAGGACAAGCGCGCCGCCGAAGTCCGGCTGCTTCAGGCAGAGCAGCATGAGCAAGCCCGCCATCAGGAAGTGGGGCAGCATCCCGATGCTGAAGCTCCGCACCTGCTCGCGCTTCTTCTCCAGCGAGTAGGCGAGCCAAAGGATGAGCGCGACCTTCGCGCCCTCCGACGGCTGGAAGTTCACGGGGCCGAGGCGGAGCCAGCGCGCCGCTCCGCCGCCGCTGTGGCCGAGCCCCATGACGCTCATGGCGAGCAGCACGGTGATGCCGGCGAGCACGGGGTACGTGAGCGGGCGCAGCCGGTGGTAGTCGGTGCGCGAGACCAGGGCCATCACGATGAGCGCGAGCACACCGTACGACCCCTGCCGCTTGAGAAAGTAGTAGGGGTCGTGGAACGTGACCGTGGCCTCGATGGTGCTCGCGCTGAACACCATTACGATGCCGAACCCGACGAGCCCGATGACGACCGCCGCGAGCACCGGGTCGACGGGCCCCATGCGCACGGCATCGCTCTCGGGTCGCGGGGAATCGCTCATGGGGCTCTCCCCGGCGCGAGGGCACGCACCGCCTCGGCGAATCGGTCTCCCCGGTCCGCATAGCTCCTGAACATGTCGAAGCTCGCGCACGCGGGCGACAGGAGGACGGCATCGCCCGGCTTCGCGAGCGTGCGGGCCGTCTCGACGGCGGCGTTCATGTCCTTCGCGTGCACCACCGGCACCGCGCCGCCCACGGCCGCCTCGATGCGTGCCGCCGCCTCGCCGATCACGACGACCGCGCGCCCCTTCTTCCGCAGGGCGTCGACCAGCGGAGCGTACGAGCCGAGCTTGTCGCGGCCACCCGCGACGAGCACGGCACGCTCCTCGGCGATGCCGAGGAGCGCGGTGACCGCGGCGCCGACGTTGGTGGCCTTCGAGTCGTCGTAGTAGCGAACCGCGTCGAGCTCTGCGACGAGCGTCATGCGGTGCCCGAGCGAGCGGAACGCGCGGAGCCCCGCTTCGACTGCCGGGCGGCGCTCGCCGAAGCACCGCGCCACGGCGATCGCCGCCGCTGCGTTCGCGACGTTGTGGGCGCCGTGGAAGTCCGTGTCGTCCAGGGAGAAGCGCTCTCCGGTGGCCCGCTCGACGACGCTGCGGCCCGCGACGGTGTAGTCCGCGCCCTCGCCGAACGTGACGAGGCGACCCCGGCCGCGGGTCGCCTCGCGCCGCACGACGGCATCGTGCTCGGGGATGACGGCCGCGTCGTCGGGCGTCTGGTTGACGAAGGCGTTCCCCTTCGCGTGCGCATAGTCGTCGAAGCAGTCGTAGCGATCCAGATGGTCCTCGGTGACGTTGAGCAGGACGCTGACCTTCGGGCGGAAGGTCGGCGCGCGCTCGAGCTGGAAGCTCGACACCTCCGCGACGACGACGTCGAAGGCTTGCCCCACCGCCTCCGAGAGCGGCGTGCCGAGGTTCGCGCCGGCGAACACCTTCTTGCCAGCCGCGCCGAAGAGCGCGGCGACCGCGGTGGTCACCGTGCTCTTGCCGTTGGTGCCGCCGATGGCCACGATCGGCGCCGCGATGAACGACGCCGCGAGCTCGAGCTCGCCGATCACGCTCACACCGGCCCGCTCGGCGGCGTCGAGGACGGTGAGCCGCGGGACGCCCGGGGACACCACCACGAGATCCGCGCTCTCGAACAGCACGCTCTCGTGACCGGGCGCGCAGATCGTCATCGCAACGTCCTTCGCTTCCGGGGGGAGCTCGGCGGGGGGGCGCGAGTCGGTGCCGACAACGGAGGCGCCGCGCGCGGCGCACAGCCGCGCCGCGGCGATGCCGCTCCGGCCGAGGCCGACCACGATGACGCGCTTTCCGGCTAGATCGAGCATTTCAGCGTAGCTTGAGAGAGGCGAGGGCGAAGAGGGCGAGGAGGATGGAGATGATCCAGAAGCGCACGATGATGCGCGGCTCCGGCCACCCCTTCTTCTCGAAGTGGTGGTGAATGGGGGCCATCAGGAAGACGCGCTTTCCGAAGACGCGGAAGGAGATGACCTGCGTGATGACGCTGACGGCCTCCACGAAGAAGATGCCGCCGATGAGGATGCTGAGGAGTTCGTTCTTCGTGAGCACTGCGAGCATGCCGAGCCCGCCGCCGAGCGCGAGCGAGCCCACGTCCCCCATGAAGACCTGCGCGGGGTAAGTGTTGTACCAGAGGAAGCCGATACCGGCGCCGATGACGGACGCGGCGAACACGGCGAGCTCGCCCATCTCCGGGATGCCCGGGATGTCCAGGTACTGCGCGATCGGCCGCCCGAAGAGGACGAGGCCCGCGACGTACGCCCAGAGCATGTAGGTGCCGGCGTTGATCATCACCGGGCCGATGGCGAGCCCGTCGAGGCCGTCAGTGAGGTTCACCGCGTTGCTCGTCGCGACCACGACGAACACCGCGAACGCCAGATACACGTAGAGCGGCAGCTCCACCGGGTGCTTCGCGAACGCGACGAACGGGATCGACAGCCGCGAGCGGATCTCGACCCACCGTGCCGGAAGCGCGGGCTCGTAGAGGAAGCAGTAGCTGATCGCGGCGCCGCCCACCAGCGTCTGCCCGATGAGCTTGTAACGACCGGAGAGACCGCCGCTGCTCCGCTTGACGAGCTTCATGCGATCGTCGACGTAGCCGATGACGCCGTACCCTGCGGTGAGGCCCGCGGTGGCGAGGACGAAGGCGTTGTGTACGTCCGCCCAGAGCACCGTCGGCACCAGCACGCAGAGGAGGATCAGCGCGCCCCCCATCGTCGGCGTCCCGGCTTTCTTGTAGTGTGACTCGGGGCCCTCCTTGCGGATGACCTGGCCGATCTGCTTCTTCTGCAGCTCCCGGATGAACCATGGAGCGAGCCAGAAGCACAGGAGCATCGCCGTGATCGTCGCCATGATCACGCGGAAGGGGATGTACCTGAGCACGTTCAGCACGCCGGCCCAGCCGAACTTACCGGACAGCGGGAAGAGCAGCTCGTAGATCACGCCGCCCTCCCCTTCGCGCGAACGAGCGCCTCGACGATGCGCTCTGCCCGCACTCCGCGCGACGCCTTCACGAGGACGACGTCGCCGGGGCGTACCCGCGCGAGCACGTCGTCGACCGCGCGCTCGGCGTCCGCGGCGAACGCCGCGTCGACGCCCTGCGCCTGTGCCGGAGCGACGAAGCTCACCGCATCGCCGGAGACGGCGACCAGCGCGGCCGCGCCGCTCTCGCCGATGTCGCGCCCGACGAGCTCGTGCTGCTCGCGTGACTGCGCGCCGAGCTCGCGCATCTCGCCGAGCACGAGCACGAGCCGAGCGGCGCGATCGTCGGCGAGCTCGCGTGCGGCGGCGACTGCCGCGCGCACGCTCGCGGGGTTCGCGTTGTAGCTGTCGTCCAGGACGACCGTATGATCACCGAGCTCCACGGGCCGCAGGCGGCCTGGCTCGCCGATGGGGCCGCGGCCGAACGCCGAGGCGAGCCTGTCGAGCGGCACGGTGCGCGCCGCCACCCGGTCGGCGACGGCGACGGCGGCGGCGACGGCGAGTGCGCCCGGTAGACCGAAGAGCGGCACCTCGAGGGCGATCGTCTCGCGGCCCCGGCCGCGCGGGCGCTCGAGGGTCACGCGGCTCCCGGTGAGCGAGATCGATTCGCGGCGCTCGATGCGGTACTCGACGGCACCGCGCGTGCCGTAGCTGATCTTCTTCTTCGCGTTCGCGACGACGAGCTGGCGCACGGCGCGCTCGTCGTCGCCGTTGGCGATCGCGGTGCCCGTCTTCAGGAGGCCGCGGAGGAGAGCCCCCTCTTCTTCCTCTATGTCATCGAGCGAGCCGAGTCCCTCGGCGTGCTCGACGTCGACGAGCGTGAGCACTCCGATGTTCGGAGCGGCGATCCGGGTGAGCTCCTTCACCTCGCCGGTAGAGTTCGTGCCGATCTCGACGACCGCGACGCCGTGAGCCGCGGCGAGGCCGAACAGCACCATCGGCACGCCGATGCGGTTGTTCAGGTTGCCGCCGACGGAGTGGACTGCCCCCGGAAGGACGGCCTCGAGGGCCGCGGCGATGGCGCAGCGGGTCGTCGTCTTGCCGGCGGAGCCGGCGACCGCGACGAGGGTGCCGCCCCAGCGACGGCGATGAAAGCGCGCGAGCGCGCCGAGCGCCGCGAGGGTGTCGTCGACCTCGACGACGGCTGCGTCCGTCGGGCCCGGCGCCGCGCCCTTCTTCACGAGCACGACGCGAGCTCCGGCGAGAGCGGCATCCGCAACGAACCGGTGGCCGTCGAAGTGCTCTCCGGAGAGGGCGACGAAGAGCTTGCCGGCGACGTCTCCGCGCGAATCCGTCGTGACGCCTTCCACGACGAGCTCCGCCGCGCCGCGCGCGCACGTGCCGCCCGTGGCCTGCACCACCTCGGCGAGCGTGAAGCGCGCGCCGTTCGGGGGGATGGGGGTCGCCATCAGGTCGTCTCGCCCCTCCGCTTCGCGAGCGCTCGGCGCGCCTCTACCCGGTCGTCGAAGGCGCGCTTTTCGGAACCGATGATCTGGTACGGCTCGTGGCCCTTGCCCGCGATGAGGACGAGGTCTCCGGGCGCCGCCGAGAGAATGGCGTTCTCGATCGCCGTGTGGCGGTCGAGGATGAGGTCGTAGGGCGCGCCGGCTCCCCAGAGGCCGAGCTCGATGGCGGCCGCGATGGCCGCCGGGTCCTCGGAGCGCGGGTTGTCGCTGGTGATGGTGACGCGCGTCGCGGCGGCGCCGGCGGCCGCGCCCATCTTGGGCCGCTTCTTCGGATCGCGATCGCCGCCGCAGCCGAAGACGCAATGCACGCCACCGTGCGTGAGGCCGCGCACGGCCTCCAGAACCCGGCGAAGCGCGTCGGGCGTGTGCGCGTAGTCGACCAGCACCGTGATGTCATCGGCCTCGCCGCTGCACCGCTCGAGACGTCCCGGCGCGGCCGCGGCACGATCGAGACCGGCGGCGGCGCGCGTGGTGTCGAGCCCGAGGGCCTCCACGATACCGAGCGTCAGGAGCAGATTGTCGAGGTTGTGCGCGCCGACGAGCTGGCTCGCGAGCCTCACGATACCGGAAGGCAGCGTCACCTCGCCCTCGATCCCCTTCCCGGTGAGCCGCACCGCGAGCGGCCGCACGTCGGCGTGGGTGCCACGGCCGACGCGCAGCACGCGGCCCTTCACGCGGTCGGCGATGGCGGCGCCGACGGGATCGTCGACGTTGATCACGGCGACACCCGGGGAGAGTTCCTCGAACAGCCGCGCCTTCGCGCTCGCGTAGGCCTCCATCGACCCGTGATAGTCGAGGTGATCCTGCGTGACGTTGGTGAGCGCACCCACCGCGAACTTCACTGCATCGACGCGCGCCTGCGTGAGCGCGATACTCGACACTTCCATGGCGAGGTGCGATGCACCGCGGGCGAGCGCGCGCGACGCGAACCGCGAGACGTCGTCGGCCTCCGGAGTCGTGAGCGACTCGTCCACCGAGTCCCCACCGAAGGCGTAGCCGAGCGTGCCGAGGCGCGCGGTCGCGCCGCCCGTCGCGTCGATGGCCTCGGCGACCAGAAACGACGTGGTCGTCTTCCCGTTCGTGCCCGTGATGCCGACCACGTCGAGCCTCGAGGATGGATGGCCGTGCACGGCCTCCGAGGCGAGCGCGAGCGCGAGGCGCACGTCGCTGACGCGCACGACGGGTACGGCGACGTCGGGCAGCGGAGTTCCCTCGGCGGCGAGCACCGCGATCGCGCCGCGCGCGACGGCCTCGGAGACGAACCGCGCACCGTCGAGCTTGCCGCCCGGACGCGCGACGAAGAGATCCCCCGGCTCGATGCGGCGCGAGTCGTGGCGGACGTCGGTGATGGACACGACGTGGCCCGACGCGAGCCGTGCCTGCACGCGCCGGAGCTCGACGACGAGATCGGAGAGTGAGAGACCGGGAGCAGATAGCGGCATGGCGGCGCTCATGTGGCGGGCTCGAACACGAGGACGACCTCGGCTCCGTGATCGACCACCTGCCCCGGCGCGGGGAGCTGCCGGGCGAGGAGGCCCGTTCCCTCGACCTTCGGCGTGACGCCGAGTTCGAGGCTCTTCTGGATCGCGAGCCGGAGCGGGAAGCCGGTGAAATCCGGCAACCGGATCTTACCCGCCGGAACGCGGGACGCCGGTGCCACGTCCTGCACGGCCGGCTTCTTCCCTGCCGCCTCGCGGTATGCGGCGTAAACGGCGTTCGCGGGGTCGGGCATCCGCGCAAGCTCGGCCGGGTCGGCGTGCTCCGTGCCGACCGGGACGAGGCCCTTGTACTTCAGCGCCATCGACGCGACCTCGCGGAACACCGGCGCGGCCACCGCGCCGCCCGCGTGCTCGACCATGGGCTCGTCGATGACGACCGCGATCGCGACGACCGGGTCCTTCGCCGGAACGAACCCGACGAACGACGCGATGAACTTGTCGATCGAGTAGAGTCCCGTGCGCGGGTCGGCCTTCTGTGCCGTGGCCGTCTTGCCGGCGACCTGGTAGCCGTCGATGGCCGCCTGCACGCCGGTCCCGTCGCCTTCCGTCACGGCGATGAGCATCTCCGCGACCAACTTCGCCGCGCTCTTCGGCACGGCGCGCCGGCGTACCCTCGGCACGGCCTCACGCAGCACGTCGCCGGTCGCGGTGGACACGCGCTTCACGAGCACCGGCTCCATGAGCTCGCCGCCGTTCGCGATGGCGCTCGCGCCCATCGCGAGCTGCAGCGCCGTCACGCTGATCCCCTGCCCGAAGGCTGCCGACGCCGTCTCGACCTGCACCCACGGACGGCCCTGCGGCCTGAGCACGCCGGACGACTCGCCGGGGAGCGGCAGCTCCGTCTGCTGACCGAACCCGAACCGACGAAACGCCTCGTAGAGCTTCTCTCCGCCCATCCCGAGCGCGACCTTCGCCGCGCAAATGTTCGACGACACCGCGAGGATCTGCGAGATCGTGAGCCACTCGGAAGGGTGGGTGTCGCGGATGACGACGTTGTCGAGGGGCATCGCGCCCTTCTCGCAGTAAAGCTGCTGCGTGGGCGTGATGGTGCCGGCGGCGAGACCGGCGGCGATGGTGAACATCTTCATCGTCGAGCCCGGCTCGAACCGCTCGCTCAACGCTCGTTCACGACGAGCCTCCGGATCGCTGTCCGAGTAGTCGTTCGGGTTGTAACCGGGGAAGCTCGCGAGCGCGAGGATCTCCCCGGTGCGCGGGTCGACGACCACGACCGAGCCCGCGGCGGCCTCGAAGGTGCGCGCGGCGTTCCTGAGGGCGCGCTCGGCCACGAACTGGATGCCCTGGTCGATGGTCAGGTTGATGTCGTGGCCAGCGAGCGCCTGCTCGTCCTGGATGCCGTCGGAGAAGAGCAAACGACCCGAGCGATCGCGCAGACCGCGGAGCTGCTCCATGTGCCCCTCGAGCTCGGGGTTCAGCGAGAGCTCGAGCCCGTCCTTGCCGTCACCATCGGGCGAGACGAACCCGAGCAGGCTCGCCGCCAGCTCGCGCCGCGGATAGAACCTACGTCCCTCGCCCTCCACCGTGAGGCCGGGGATCGAGTTGTCGCCGTCGGACAGCTTCCGGATGTTCTCGGTCTCCTCCGGCGTCACGTAGTGCTTGAGCCACGTGAAGCGGCGCTTCTTCAGGATCTTGCGTTCGACGTCCGCGGGGTCGATGCCGAGCGCCTGAGCGATGCGGTTGGCGGCGTCGCGCGCGACGACCGGCACGCGCTGCGGCGGCACCGAGCGCAGGAGCTCCACGGAGTCGAGGCTTATGCCGGGAACGTCGACGCTGACGGCGAGCGCGCTCCCGTTGCGGTCGTACACGGTGCCGCGCTTCGGCGTCATGTGCAGACGCCGCTGGCGCTGCTTCTCCGCGATATCGCGCCAGTCCGAACCGTCCACGATCTGGAGCTCCCAACCCGCGGAGACGACGAGGCCCATCCCGAGCGCGAGCAGCCCGCACAGGATCCCCATCCGGAGACGGATGAAGCGGCCGCCGTCGGTCTTCAGGCGGTTCACGGGGCCGGCGTCTCCTTCCGGGGCACGCCGTCCTCGGACGGGAGCGCAACGCCGCCACGGTCGCCGGCCGACGGGGTAATGCCGGCAGAGAGCATGCGATCCGGCGACGGCTCGCTCATGCCGAGGACGCTCCGCGCGACGAGATCGACGCGCTCGGGCGTCTGGTGACTCGAGAGCTCGAGCTCGAGCACGCGCTTCACCTCGCGCAGCCGCCCGAGATGCTGGTGGGCCCGCCCGAGATCGTAGCCGATCTCGATGGAGCGCATGCGGAGCGCCAGGTACACGGTGAACGCGCTCGTCGCCGCCGCGATGGCGAGCGACCACACGACCAGGAAGGGGCGCCGCTGTCTCACTCGGCGTCTCCGCGGAAATTGAAGACGTTCACGCCTTCGGCGTCGGCGCCCTCGGGCCGGCTCTCCGGCGGGGCGCTCTCCGGGCTGCTGTCGGGCTCGTACGAATCGTCGAACAGCGACGACGAACCGTCCACACGGCGCGCGGCGCGAAGCTTGGCGCTGCGCGCTCGCGGGTTCGCTGCGAGCTCCACGGCGCCCGCGGTGAGCGGCTTCTTCGAGAGCCGCTCCCACGTGGAGCGCTCGGCGAAGGCGCGCTTCACGAGGCGATCTTCGAGGGAGTGGAAGCTCATGATCGCGGCCACGCCGCCCGGCTTGACGATCTGCGGGGCCGCCGCGAGCAGGGCCTCGAGCTCGTCGAGCTCACGATTGACGAGGATGCGCAACGCCTGGAACGTCCGCGTCGCCGGGTCCATTCCGTGCTGCCGTCGGGGCCCGGTGGCGCGCACCACGGCGCGCCGCAGATCGAGCGTCGTGTGGAGCTCACCGGCTTCCAGCGCCTGCTTGATGCAGCGAGCGACGCGGCGCGAGCGATGTTCCTCGCCGTAGTGGTAGATGGCGTCGGCCAGCTCGTCCTGGCTGAGTCGTTCGATGGCCTCGAGCGCCGTCTCGCCACTGGTCGGATCCATGCGCATGTCGAGGGGGCCCTCGAAGCGGAAGCTCATGCCGCGCTCCGCGTCGTCGAGCTGCGGCGAGCTCACGCCGAGATCGGCGATCAGTCCGTCGACCGCGTCGATCTTCTCGCTCACGAGGTACTCCTCGACCTCGCTGAAGCTCGCGTGCACCACCGCCGCGCGCGCGCCGAAGCGCGAGAGCCGCTCCTTTGCGGTGCGCACGGCGACGGGATCGCGATCGAACGCCACGAGCCGTGCGCCCGGGCTCCGCTCGAGCAGCGCCCGCGAGTGACCCGCGCCTCCGACGGTGACGTCGAGGTACACGCCGCCGTCGTGCGGCGAGATCGCGTCGAGAACTTGCTCGAGCATCACGGATGCGTGCTCGAATCGCGGAGTCGGTGGGACCATCGGTGCTGCCATCGTCATATTCTGATGAGCTCCTCTACACGTCGCATGAAGCGCTCTTGTTCCTCTTGCGGCAGAGGAGCGGTTGCGCGGTCCCAGAGGTCCTTCGACCAGAGCTCGATGACGCGCCCCATTCCAGCAACGAGCACTTCTTTACCGAGATGCGCGCGCGCGCGACAATCCGGACTCACGAGGACCCGGCCGCCGCCGTCGAGCTCGCACTCGAGCGCCGCCGAGACGTACATGCGGCGAAAGCGGACGATGTCGGGCTCGAAGCGAGAGAGGCTGTCGATCTTCTTCTCGAGCTCGGCCCAGTCGGCGAGCGGATAGAGGTGCAGGCAAGGGTCGAAGGGGGCCGGCGTCAGTACCAGCCGCGCGTCCCCGTTCGCCACGATCGACTCGCGAAAGCGCGCCGGCAGACTCACGCGTCCTTTCGCATCGATGGTGTGGACGAACTGCCCGCGGAACATGCATTCTCCGTCCGGTCATGGGAGATGAAGGCACTCTGACCCACTTCTTCCCACTAACGGGCCGACCGTACGGGGTTTCCGAGGTGGCTGTCAACAACGGAGCCAGCTAAATTTCCGCTGGATCGTGTGACTAATCGCCCTACCTGTACCGACGTTCAGGGAAACAAATGGTCAGACTTCTGACGGGCCGTTCGACTAACAACGGGGGGCCTTAGCCCCCCGCAGCTTCGCCTTCGGCGAACTGCTCCC
>CAYUAW010000216.1:0-12436 GCA_964442485.1 uncultured Polyangiaceae bacterium | reverse complement strand
CTTAGCCCCCCGCAGCTTCGCCTACGGCGAACTGCTCCCCCCGCCGCCTTCGGCGAGCTCGCTCCGCTCGCGTCGTTCCGGATCTTTGATGCGTCGGGGACGGCGTCGGTGTCGATGGCCACCTAGTAACGGCCACGCCTGGGGCGGCGAGGGGCCCGCGGTCTGCTGGCGGGTGGACAAAAGAAAGCCGGCGGCTCGAAAGCCGCCGGCTCAGTCATGCTCGTGAGATCAGCCGTCTCTCAGAGCGCTGCGCAGTGGTCGGTCTTGATCTTGAAGGCCTGGAAGGCGTGGAACGACGTGCTCAGATATGCGTCGTGGCAGCTCGCCGTCGCCTTGCTGTTCGTCGCGGCGCACCAGTCGCCCATGGGGAGACCGCTCTGGTCTGCCTTCGACGGGTTCCACTTCGCCGACTTGCGGCACCGCGTCTCGGTGGCCGTGGCCCAGCCGTCGGTGATCGACTGGTCCTTCGTCGGGTAGCTCACGCAGAGGGTCTGCGTCAGCACGACGGAGTACACCTGCTCCAGCTCGGTGATCAGGAAGTATCCCGTTACGGCTGCGTCTCCCTCGCCGGTCTTGGTGTCGAAGATGCCGCCCCAGGCGGGCTTCGTCGCGGTCATGCCGGGATCGCTGCAGCCGGCGCTCGGGTCGAGGTTGTCCGGCAGGTACTTGCCGACGCAGTTGGGCGCTGCCGGGTCGTTCGTGCGGTACTTGAGCTCCGCCTCGCGAATCGGGATGGCGATGAGCGTCGTGGGCTTCGCGTCGGTCGCATTCGCCTTTGGATCGTAGATGAGCTGGAAGGAGACCGGCGAGTAGCCGTGCGACGTGCCGGTGGCCGTGTCGTAGTAGAACACGCCGGAGAAGCCTGCCATGCCGAGGTCGCCGGTGGCCGACAGCCGCGCCAGGAGGCTCGTTCGATCGGTCGCGAGGTTGAAGTCCGTGTCGAGGCGCTTGGCCTTCGTCGGCCCGACCTTCCAGGGCTGCGGCATCGGCGCGGGGAGCCCAGGGGGGTAGTCCGCCGAGGGGCTCATCTGCGACGCGGGCAGCGAGAAGTCGAAGGCCTTCTCGATCGCGGCGCTGTTGCCCTTGTAGTCGGCGACGTCCTTCCAGCCGGGGTTTGCGGCGTCGACGCCCTGGCCGATCTCTCCGTAGCAGAGACCGTCGCTGACAGCTGCGGTAGTGTCCGTGACGTACGTCGTGTAGCCGACCGTCGAGACGCCGTTCTTGAGGTCTAGATCGACCGCTTGCATGTAACCCGACGCGCCCGTCGGCGTGTTGCATGCCGCCTCGTTCAGCTGCGTGAACGTATTCAGCGTCTGGAGCACGAGCGGGATGGTGTTGCCCTTCGGCGACGTGATGTCGATCCACGTCTGACGGAGCTGGATGTGATCCGGCGTGTTCGCGATGCGCGCCATGCATCCGCCGCCGGGGCCGGTCGGGCCTGCGGAGTAACAGGTCGCGCTGCTCGGGCAGCACGCGCCCGTGCAGGTCACGTTCATGCCGCTGCTCGTGCCCGCGGAGCCGCCCGGCGAGCTGCCGCCGTTGCCGTTGCCGGTTGCGCTGCTGCCGCCGTTGCCGGAGCCAGAGCCGCTGGAGCCGCCGCTGCCGGTCGCCATGGTGGGCGGTCCGCCGACGGAGTTGTCGCCGCACGCAGCGACGACGCCAAGCGCTGCGAGTGAACCCGCAGCGATAAGAATACCCATTCCGTATCGAATCATCTGATGCCTCCTGAGAACTCGTGGACCGCCGAGTGAGCCCCGGTCGGTAAGGATTGCTGCCCGAGGGGCCAGCAAGCCCACTCTATCGCCCGAGCGGGTGCTCCGCCCGTCCCTCGCGGCCGTTTTCAAACACCTCAACTAACAGTGAGACGGCGCGCGCGTCAACGCGACCCGGATGTCATAGCCCCTGATTCTTCCGCTCGCGCGCTCACGCGCGAGGTCCGTATGGGCCGTATGGCGCCGCACCGCATCACGCGTTGACAGGCAGTCTCGCCGAAGTAACATGACGCCCGCGTCAAGTTTTCTGCGGCGGACCAATGCTCAGCAAATCAAACCGGGCCGAGCCTCGAGCGGCGAAGCAGAAGTCGCCGTCGCGCGGCAAGCTCTCGGACGCGAGCGCGAGTGGCAAGCGCGAGCGAAACAAAGCGCAGAACAGAGCGTCGATTCTCAATGCGGCGCGCGACGTGTTCACGGAGCTCGGTTACGACGCGGCGACCGTCCGCGACGTCATCCGGCGCACGCGCCTCGGCTCGGGGACCTTCTACAACTACTTTCCCGACAAGGAATCGGTCTTTCGCGCTCTCCTGCAGGAGAGCGAAGCGCGGCGGCTGGACTGGCTGGCGAAGGTCGAGCGCGGCGGCGGTTACGAAGAATATCTACGTGACAGTTTTCGCGCTTACTTCGAATTCGTCGTTACGGACCGGACGACTTTCGATCTACTCCAGCGCAACTCCGCAACCATCCGGTCCTTTGCCCGGGACCCGCTCATCGTCGACGAGCACGCGCGCTTGGCCGGAGTGCTCGAGCACGAGATGCGGAGCGGCCTGCTCCCGTCGGCGAACGCGGAGTACCTGGCGAGCGGCATGATCGGCATGTGCTTCGAGATCGCGGTGCTCATGGTCAAGCGCGACCCTGTGGACATCGATGCGGCGACCGAGTTCGTCACGAACCTCTTCCTCGGGTTCTTCGAGCGAGCGAGACGCGATTCGGGCCGGCGGGAGCGCCGCGTGGCGTCATCAGACTGAGCCTTCCGCGCGACGTGAGCGCCGGTCGCGCGCGCGCCACGCCGCTTCAGTAGTTCCGCATAGAAGCGTTCGTCGTCCCCGAAGCATCGAGAACGCGGAACTACGCGAGCGGAGCGAGCGGCGGGGGGAGCAGTTCGCCGAAGGCGAAGCTGCGGGGGGCTAAGGCCCCCCGTTGTTAGAGCGAGCACGCCGAAGGCGGCGGGGGGAGCAGTTCGCCGAAGGCGAAGCTGTGGGGGGCTAAGGCCCCCCTTGTCAGTAACGGGCGGCCAGTTTTTCGACCTCGGCGAAGAATGCCGGCTCGCTCGCGAGCTTCCGGATGATGGCCCAGAGACGCGGGTCGGAGAGCGCGTCGATTCCGGTCGGGGACGGCTCGGCCTTCGGGCGGCGAACGGCTGCCGGGCCGGCCTTCCGCGTTGCCTCGAGCTTGTCCACATGGCGCTTTGTCGGGAAGAGATCGCCCGCCTCCCAGGAGAGGAGCGTCTTCGTCTCGACGCCGACGGCAGCCGCCAGCTCACCGAGGGAGCACCCGAGTTCCTCGCGCAACTTCTTGATCTCTTCCGGGCGCATGGCCCGTCGAATCTAACACGCAACCCGGGGCTCGCTCGGGCCGACCTCGAAGGGAATGGCCCGCGCTCCCACGAACGGGCTCGTGCTCATCGCTGGTATCGCGATCGGCGGCGGCTGCGACGCGCCGGCGCTGCCGGCTTCTCGCGAGCCGCCCGTGGTTCGGGTGGAGCCAGCGCCGGCTCGCGACGGCGTCGCGACCGTCCTTCGTCTCCACGTGAGCGGCCTCGGGCTTCCTCCGGGCGCGCTCGTCCTCTTTCGCGGGTCGCTCGATTCGTACCATGCCGCACGCGTCCGCTCCGCGGCGTTGCCGTCGACCCTCGACGAGCTGCTCGTCGCGAGCACGGTCTGGAGCATGGCGAGAGTCGGGGCGCCGGCCACGACGGAGCTCGTGCTCGCGCCGGTAGCTCCGCTCGCCGCCGGCGAGACGTACACGGCGGCGGCGCTCGGGTTCGGCGTGCTGACGAGCTTCGTCGTGGGGGAAGGCGCGGTCGACTACGCGGCGCGCGTCTGGCCGCCGGCCGCTGCGCCCCACGCCGGCACTCGGTGGGTGTTCTGCGGCGAGGGGGCAATGCCGCCGCCCGGGGGCGTGGTCGTCCTTCAGCCGGCGGAGCTCGCTGTCGTCGTGGGGGCGGGGGCGGACTCCCGCGGCGCCGCTCCGGAGCGATGCATTCATTTCGACGCACTCGCGCCGCCGGGGCCCATCGGGGACAGCCCCGTCCAGGTCGTGGCCGAGGAGAATGGCCGTGAGGGCGGTGCCCCTTGGACGGACGCTGGCGGTAAAGGGCACGCCGAGATCGACCGCGACCGAGCACGCATCGCCGTGCCGCCCCCTCTGCTGGAGGGGCTCGCGCTCGACCCTTCGCCGGTCACGCTGGATCTGCTGCCTCCCGAGAGCGCGCAGGCAAGCGGGGACGCGTCGAGTGCGGATCTGGTGGGTGCGTCGTGCGACGCAGGTGCAGTGACGCTCGGCCCGGGGTGCCTTCGCGCCCTCGACGATCGAGCCTTCGTGAAGGGCTCCTCCTCGCCGTTGCTCTGGGTCTTCACCGATCCGACCAGTCGCGTTGACGTATCGTGGCCTGCCAGGGAGCTCGTGGTGGGCGGGCTCCCGCCGGGGAGCCGCGTGTGGTTCCGGGGCACCGTCACCGACGTCGCAGGCAACGAAGCCGCATTCGACCAGCAGATCGCCACGAGGCCGGCGGAGCCGCACCTGGTCGTGAACGAGGTGCTCGCGAATCCGAGCGGCGTCGAGAGGACGAGCGAGTGGGTGGAGCTCTACAACGACGGCTCGTTGCCGGTGGAGCTCGGCGGCTGGTCGCTCGCTGACAGCACGGGGTCGACCGCGCTCCCGCGTGGGAGCATCGCGCCCGGCGCGTACGCGCTGGTCGTTCCCGCAGGCTTCGACCCCGGTTCCTCCGTGGACATCCCGCCCGCGGCGGGGACGCTACTTCTCCGTGTTCCGGCGCTCGGCAGCGGCGGCCTGTCGAACCAGGGGGAAGCACTCCATCTACGCGATCCGACCGATACGGTCGTCTCCACGTTCCCCGCACTCCCCGCGGCGAAACCCGGCATCAGCATGTCGCGCCGCTCCCCCGCCTCCGTCGACGACGACCCCACGGCATTCGGCGCGAGCGCGCCACCAGGAGCATCGCCGGGAGGGCCGAATGTGATCGACGGAGGGTGAAGAGAGGGAGCCAGCAGCATCAAGCACCAGCAACGGCAGCGGAAGCAGACCTTAGCGGCAAGCAACAGGCATCAGGAGCAGCCTGCGGCGGGTGCAGGCGCCTGCGGGGTGCGCTCGGGCGTATGCTTTTCGTATGCGCCCAGGTGCCTTCCTTCTGGCGCATGCTCTGCGTCCACCGATTTACCGCAACACGAGCTGCGGAATGTCCATTCCCGGTCGCCAGCGACGGGGTTCACGAGGCGTGGGCGCTTCGTCGCGACAGCGACTGGATGGACGGAGGCTGCGGCGCTGCCTCCGTCCATCCAGCGACTGGCGGGACGGAGCTTGCCGGCAAGGTCCATCGACGCTGCTGTCACAGACAGCGGCGTTGTCGAAGATTCAGCACGCGCGTGCTCGAACGCGTGCCGGCGATTCAAAGGTCGCGCGGGCCGGTCGCGCGAGCTTGCGCAACATGGCTGGAAACCGCGCGCCCATTTTCGTGGACCGCGACTGACGGGCCGAGTCGCTCCTTCCGTCATGGCGCAGCCCCCTTTCGCGGTCTCACACGCGTTCCGTTGGCCTTCTTGCAGCCTTCCTGCGACGCCTTCAGGACGCGCCCGAGCTGCTCAACGAGGTAATCGCGCAGCAACGCGACTCGCGAGGGCACGAACGAGGACGACGGCAGCACCACGTGCAACGCGCCACCGTCCATCCGGTATTCCGGAAGCAAGAGCTCGAGCTCGCCGCGCTCGGCGGGGCCTCTGGCGTGAATCGCCGGGATGAGCGTGATGCCGGCGCCGCCCGCGGCGGCGCGAGTCAAGAACGACATGTCGTCGCCGGTCAGCTTGCCGTGCACGTCGATCGTCACGGTGCCCTCCGGGCCCGTGAGCGTCCAGGTGGCCTGGCCGCGCTGCCGAAGGAACACCATGTCGTGCTTCGAAAGGTCCGCGATGGTCTTCGGACGCCCGCGGCGCTCGAGGTACCGCGGCGAGGCGAACAAGGAGAGATCCGCCGAGCCGATGCGACGAGCGATGAGCGATGAGTCGTCGAGCCGTCCCGCGCGCACCGCGAGGTCGAAGCCTTCCTCGACGAGATCCACGCGGCGCGCGGAAAGCGCCAGGTCGATATGGATCTGGGGATAGCGCTCGACGAAGGCAGCGAGCAACTCGCCGAGCCCGAAGATGTGCGCGTCCGGCGGCGCGGCCAGCCGGATGAGGCCGCGCGGTTCACTGCCGAGCTCGCGCACGGCGCTCGCGGCTTCGTCGACGCCGCTTAGGCTCGCGCGGACGCGCTCGTAGAACGCCTGCCCCGCGTCGGTGAGCGCGAGCTTTCGCGTCGTGCGCTGCAGCAGCCGCACCCCGAGGTCGCTCTCCAGGCGCGCGATCGCGCGACTGACGGACGACTTCTCGCGGCCGAGCGCTTCTGCCGCTGCAGTGAAGCTGTGCGCCTCCACCACGCGCACGAAGAGGGGGATGTCGTTGTAGTCCATTGTTGTGAATGGTGCATCAAACTAATGCAATGCGCCAGACTAGTCGCTTGGGGTGCAACGACCCAGAGTGAGGGGAGCAAAGGAGCTCGAAATCGAATGGCTGCTTCCTCTACACGACTCGCAACCGGCGCCCGCATCCTCCAGGGCGCGGCATTCCTGACTTTCGGCCTGAACGGGTTTCTCCACTTCCTGCCCATGCCGGCCCCGCCACCCGCAGCAGGCGCCTTCTTCGGCGCGATGATCGCCACGGGGTACCTGTTCCCTCTCGTCAAGGCGACCGAGGTCGTGACCGCGGTGATGCTGCTGTCCAACCGCTACGTGCCGCTCGCGCTGGCGCTGATCGCGCCGGTCATCGTCAACATCGTGCTGTTCCACGCCGCGCTCGCACCGGCCGGGATCGCCCTGCCGCTCGTCCTGCTCGCGACTGAGCTCGTGCTCGCGTATAGCTACCGGGGCGCGTTCGCGCCGATGCTGCGGGCCCGCGTCGCGCCCGACGCCATCCGCTCGCGACGCGAAGAGCTTCGCGACGTGCACGCGACGGCGTGAGTGGCGGTCCGGCTCACGTTCCGCTGATGGTCATTCGATCGACGCGGAACGTGGGCGACGCGACCGACGTCTTCATGTCGAGGTCGTCGGCGAGCGCGTCGATGCCCTTCAGCATCGCGTCCAGGTTCGACGAGATGGTGACCTCGCTGACCGGGTACGTGAGCTTTCCGTTCTCGATCCAGAAGCCGCTCGCGCCGCGAGAGAAGTCACCCGTGACAGCGTTGAATCCGAAGCCCATCATGTCCGTGACGTAGAGCCCGGTCCCCGTCGCCGCGACGAGGTCGTCGCGGCTCATGGTTCCGTTCTTGAGTACGAAGTTCGTCGTCGAAGCGCCCACCGAGGCGCCGGCACGCGAGGCATTGCCGGTCGACTCGCGCCCGAGCTTGCGGCCGCTGTAGCTGTCGAGGAGGTACGTCCGGAGGACGCCTCCCTCGACGACCACGTTGCGGCGCGAGGCGAGCCCCTCGCCGTCGAAGACGCGCGAGGCCGGACCGCGAGGGATGAGCGGATCGTCGGTGATGTCGAGGAGAGGGCTGCCCACGGCGGTGCCCTCGCGGCCGAGCAGATAGCTCGATTTCCGCCAGATCGCGCCGCCGACGATGCAGCCGGCGAAGGTGCCCAGGAGCGACCGCGCGGCGTCCTTGTCGAACACCACGGGCGCCTCGCACGTCGCGACCTTCCGCGGGCCGAGCTGGCGCAGTGTGCGCCGCGCGGCCTCGGCGCCGACCTCTTCCGGTCCCTCGAGCTCGGCGAAATGCCGGCGCGACGTCCAGTAGTAGCCGCGGCGTCGCTTGTCGCCTTCGTCCATCGCGACGGGGGACACGACCAGCGACGCGTTCGAGCCGCGGGTGACGCCGGTGAACCCGCTCGAGAGCACCAGGGCGCTTCGCCCCGTGAGCCGCGAGAACGACGCGCCCTCGCTCAGCGTGATGCGGGCGTCGTGCGCGAAGGCGGCTTGCTCCCCGCGCTTGGCGAGCTCGAGCGCCTGCCCGGCGTCGATGCCCTCGACGGCAGGATCGTACAGATCGAGATCGGGATACGGAGGATGACTCAGGAGGTGTGCGGGCGCGGGCCCCGCGAACGGGTCGACCTCGCTCAGCTCGAGCAGCTCGATGGCGTCGTTCACCGTACGGCGCAGGCCCGACTCCGTCAGATCGCTCGTGGAGGTCAAGGCGACGCAGCCGCCCTTCATCACCCGGAGGGCGACGCTCCGGTGGCCGGCCTCCTGCACGAGCTCCGGTTCCCCGACGCGGACTCGCACCGTGAGCTCCCAGCCGGAGCTCGCCCTGGCTTCTGCGACTTCGGCCCCGAGCTTCTGTGCGCGCTCCACGAGAGAGGACGCCAGTCTTTCGAGGTCGGCTTCTTCTGACATGACGGAACGGTGCGTCGCCTTCGCCCTGACGTCAATTCAGCTGGACGGTTCCGCGAGGCGGCGTAGGACCTGGAGCGTCCACGCGGCAGACGCCGCGACGATGCCGATCATCCAGATGAGCGCGTAGCCGACGGGGCTGCCGGTCAGCGGTTCGGTGCCGAAGTCGCCGTGGAACTCGGCGTACGTGCCGAAGATCCGCAGCCGGGGCAGCATCGCAATGAGCGAGAGCCCCGCGACGAAAGCGGGGATCGCCACGCCCCGCGCGAGCACCGCCGTGCGACGCGATGCGGCGCTGCGCGCCGAGAGAGCGAGCCCGAAGGGCACGCTCACGGCGTCCGCGAGGACCAGCGCGAGATCGAGAACGACCGGCCGCTGCTCGGTGGGTAGCCAGTAGGCGTACGACCAGTCCGGGAAAAAGGCCTGGAAATAGCCGCAAGCCGGCGCGAAGACCGTGACACCGAAGAGCGACGCGACCACCAGGGAGCGACTGCCGGAGCTCCCGCCGACGCGAGCAAGCTCTTCCATTCCCGCCCAGGCGAAGAGCACGCCGAGCGCGATTCCGACGAGCGGAGCGACGGCTACCGGCATGGGGGCGGGCACACAATCATGGCGGAGCGGTTGCCGGAAGCGTTTTCGTCATCTACATGTCGGCCCTAGATGGATCCGAAGCGCCTCGAGCTGCTGCTCTCGCGCGTGCGGACCGGAGAGGTCGGCGTGGACGCGGCGCTCTCCGAGCTTCGCACGCTCCCCTACGCCGATCTCGGCTATGCGCGCGTCGATCTGCACCGGGCCCTGCGTCAGGGCGTGCCCGAGGTCATCCTCGGGGAGGGGAAGACGCCGGAGCAGATCGTGGGAGTCGCGCAGGAGCTGATCCGGGAGGGTCAGCGGGTCCTCGTCACGCGGGTCGCCGCGGAGAAGGCCGATGCGGTGCGCGCGCTCCTGCCGGTGCTCGAGCACGTCCCTGCCGCGCGTATCGTGAAGTACCGGAGCGACGTACCGAAGCCGTCGACGGGTTTCGTCGCCGTGGTCACCGCCGGCACGAGCGACATTCCCGTCGCCGAGGAGGCGGCCGAGACGCTCGGCATGTGCGACGTCCGCGTCGAACGCATCTACGACGCCGGCGTCGCGGGTCTCCACCGGATCACGTCGCAGGTCGAGCGGTTGCGGCAGGCGTCGGCGCTCATCGTGGTCGCGGGGATGGAGGGGGCGCTCGCGAGCGTCGTCGGCGGCCTGGTCGCGGCGCCGGTGATCGCCGTGCCGACGTCCATCGGCTACGGCGTCGCGCTCGGCGGCCTCACCGCCCTGTTCGGGATGCTGACGAGCTGCGCGTCCGGCGTCACCGTCGTCAACATCGACAATGGCTTCGGCGCCGCGATGGCCGTCGTCCGTCTCGTCCGCTCCCGCGCCGAGGCCCCGTGACGGCGCCGAGGAGAGCAAAACCACAACCGAAGAAGGCCGCGAAGCGCACGAAGCCGCGCCCGCCCCGCCCTTCTGCCGCCTCCCACCCGCATCCCCATCCCCATCCCCATCCCCACTCCCCCACACCCAAGCTCTCGCCCAGGCCCTCCCGCTCCCACTCTCTCTCCCCCGACGATCTCGCCGCCCTCTCCCGCACCGCCCAATCCCACCGCGAGCCCCTGCCGGCCGGCGCAGGCGCCGGCAAGCTCCTCTTCCTCGATGCGGCAAGCGGGGTTGCCGGAGACATGACGATCGCCGCGCTCGTCGATCTCGGCGTCCCGCTGAGCGTCGTCGAGGAAGCGATCGCCGTGCTGCCGCTCTCCGGTGTCTCGCTCCGCCTCGAGGCGTCGCACGCGGGCGCGATCGGCGCGAGCCGGTTCGACGTCCTCGTCGACGGCGCGCAGCCCGAGCGGCCCTACGCGGAGATCGACGCCATGCTCGCCGCGGCGAGCCTTCCGCCGCGCGTCGCGACCCTTTCGCGAGCCGTCTTCCGGCGGCTCGGGGAGGCCGAGGCCGAGGTGCACCGCATCCCGCTCGACGAGGTCCATTTCCACGAGGTGGGCGCAGTCGATGCCATCGTGGACATCGTCGGTGCGGCGGCGTGCTTCGCGTATCTCGCGGCCGACGTCGTGAGCTCGCCGCTCCCGCTCGGGCGCGGCTTCGTGACGTGCCGGCACGGCGTGCTCCCGCTGCCTGCGCCCGCGGCGGCCGTCGCGCTTCGCGGGGTCCCGACCTACGGCGCGGGAATCGAGGCGGAGCTCGTCACGCCGACGGGCGCGGCCATCGTGGCGACGCTCGCGACGCGCTTCGAACAGTGGCCCGCGATGAGCCCCGAACGCATCGGCTGGGGCGCCGGCACGTCTCTTCTTCCCGATCGCCCCAATGCGCTCCGAGCGGTACTCGGTAGCCCGGCGGAAGCCGGCAGCGCGCTCGACGACCAAGCGTCGCACGTCGTCATCGAAGCGAACGTCGACGACATGACGGGAGAGGCCGCGGGCCACGCCATCGCCGTGCTGCTCGCCGCGGGCGCGCTCGATGCGTGGGCAAGCCCCGTCGTGATGAAGAAGGGCCGTCCCGGTCTCGTCGTCTCGGCGCTCGCGCGAGCGCCGGACGCGGAGCGCGTCGCCGGGCTCCTCCTGCGCGAGACCACGAGCATCGGCGTTCGTCTCGTCCCCGCCCGCCGCATCGAGCGTCCGAGAGCGATGCACACCGTGACGACGCGCTTCGGGGAGATCCCCGTGAAGGTGAGCAGCGGCCCCTACGGCGCCCCCGTGATGAAGCCGGAGTTCGACGCCTGCGCAGCCGCCGCGGAGCGCGCCGGCGTTCCCGTCCGCGTCGTGATCGAAGACGCGGTCGCCGTCGCGCGCGCGACGTTGGCGGGGTAGTCGTCAGCCCGCGTGGCGGAGCCACGCGGGCCGCCACGACCTGGAAGGCATGGAAGAACAGATCACGATCCGCCACTGAAAGGCGAGTGAGACTACCGGCGAGCCCGGCGCAGACGGCTGTCAGCGCGCGGAGGTCGCGAGACCTTGCCTCATGGAGCGGTGGAAAATCCCCAGCCTCAAGATTGATCGCATCTTCAGATATCGCAATTTCGTAGCCGGGACGCGATTGTCAGGAGCGAATACAGTGCACCTCTGGAGGCTGCTGTGGTCGCGCGTCGTGTGGAGGTCGCGCACCGTCGGAGGGCACTGGTCGGGCCGCGCGGGAAATCGGCGCGTTGTCGGAGGGCTGTTCGGGCCGCGCAGAAAACTGCCGCGCTGTCGGAGGACTGTTCGGGCCGCGCAGAAAGACTACGCGCGCCTATTTTTCGGATTGACACGATCTGGAGCGCACCAGGTCACTTGGACGTGGGTTCTCGTTGAATCACGTCTCTGTGCCGCGGTGTTGCGTGCAGCATGACGGATTGGTGGTCGGGGGAGGTTCGAGTCGTTCTTGCACCAGAACGGCGTCTGGGCGACGGTTGTGCACGTCCGAAAATCCCATGCTAGACGGTCTGTGTGACCGGGGTTCTCGATCGTGGGCAGCGCTGGGTGCGTGGGTTGAAGTCGCCGCAGAGGCTGGATTCGGAGCTCGCGCGACTGGCGCGTTCGTCGGGGATGTTGCGGGTCGCACTGGGGGATGGATTGGAAGCTCTGGCGAGAGAGGGCGGACATCACGAGCTCGGGTTTGCGACGGTGGAGGGTTATGCTCTCGAGCGCTGTGAGCGGTCGGCTCGGTGGGTGCAAGAGTCGCGAAGGCTTGCGCGGCGGCTGGCGGAGTTGCCGAGGGTGAGGCGCGCGGTGGAGCGGGGGGAGATCAGCTACAGCATGGCGCAGGTGCTGGCGAACGCGGCAGACACGAAAGACGAGGATGAATGGCTGCTGGCAGCGCGGCAGCGGACGGTGCGCGCGATGCGGGAGCTCGTGAAGGAGCGCGCGGCAGAGGCCGGGCGCCGCGAAGAGACGGGCCAGTTGTCTGCGGTGGACGCGATGGACGAGGAAGAGCGGGTCACGCTGACGGTCACGGTGGATCGCGAGGATGCGTGGTTGTTCGAGGCGGCGCGGATGATGGTGAAGCGGGTCGCGGGGGGCACGCTGGAAGAGACGGTGGAGGCGCTGCTGG
>CAYUAW010000215.1:0-12550 GCA_964442485.1 uncultured Polyangiaceae bacterium | reverse complement strand
GCCAGACGCCGCGCCGGCCGCCCCGCCGCCGCCCGCCGCGCCCGCCGCGCCCGCTGCACCGCCGGTCGCAGGCTTTGCTCCGCCGGTGCCGCTGGCGCCGCCGGTCGCCGTTGCGCCGCCAGCCCCGGTGGTCGTCTTGCCGCCCGCGCCTGTGGTCGTCGCTCCGCCGGCGCCCGTCGCCGTGGTTCCGCCGGTCCCGCGGTTCGTGGGCGGCGGGATCATGAAGCCGCCGAAGTCGACCTTGCCGCCCTGAGCCTTCGGCGCGAGCGAGCGAAGGTAGACGACCATGCCCTTCTGAGCGTCGGGAGTGGAGATGTCCGCCCACTTGTGGAAGAACTGCCAGGCGAACATCGGGATGATGGTGGGATCGAACGTGCCACCCGGCGGCACCTTCGCAGCGGTGAAGATCTGGATGAGATCATCGTCGCTGAAGCCACCCGTCTGCTCGGGGGTGTGCGAGATGGTCCGGAAGAAGCTGCTCGTCGCCGTGTCACCGTGGCAGTTCGTGCAGGCCGGGGGATGATCTGGCGGATCCGGATTGAGGTTCATGATTCCTCTCATGTCCGGAATGCCGCCGTCCGTCGGCACCGTCGGCAGCCCGTTCATGTTGTTGTAACGGGTGTTGCCCGCTGACCAGTCTGCTTCCGTGGCCGCGGTGATGTGCAGCGGCGCCGAGCCGCATTGACCGCCGGCGTTCGCCGTGATCGTCACGTCACCGGCCTTCTGCATCGTGATGAGGGCGCCGCTGCCGTTGTTGTCGATGGTCACCATCGACGGATCGGACGCCGACCACTTCACGGTCGCGGCGCTGACGGGCGCGTTGATCACCGCGGGCAGCGAGAACGTGTGCGTCGTGCTCCCCTCGATCACCGCCGAGTACATCGGGTTGAAGAAGATGGGGAGATTGTTGGACGTGCACGCGCCGGCGGCGGTGCCTCCGCCGCCTCCGCCCGTGCCGCTGCCAGTACCTCCATTGTCCGAGTTCGATGACGAACAGCCGATCGCGCCGAGACCGATGACGGTCGTCGCGATGCCAGCAAGTGCAAAACTTAGTCGATTGGAAAGTGCCTTCATGACTTACACCTTTTCGAACGATTCGAGCGACGTCGAGGACCCTACTTCAGCCGGCGCCATTCGATCGATGTCTTCTTAGAACGAAAACACCGCGACGCGCGACGGCATCGCGCAACGCGGTTCGTTGATTGACTTTGATTGGCTCTGCGTTCGTCACTTTATGAACAAATGCTGCTCGGGGAGAGTAAGTGAGCGGTCCGGACGTTCCCGCTCGCCTGCAAACCTTCCGCGTCAGCGAAACGGTCAACTTCCTGGCCCTTTTCGGCCGCTCGCTCGGCCCGACGCTTCATCACTACTGAGCAGCAATCGTCCCTCGAAGCGGACCTCGCTCACTGCTCGGCCGAGCGCCTCGCGCCGCTCTGCCGACTTCGTACGGTCGCGGAGCTCGGCGAGCTGCTCGGCGAATTCGGCGAGGCGTGCTTCCGCGAAGACGCGCGCGAGCTCGTCGCGCAAGCGCCGCGCGAGCGCTGGTGCGCGCCCGTCGGTGGAGACGGCGACGGTGACGGGCCCCGTCTTCGAGAGCGCGAGGTGCGAGTAGCTCGACTGCGCCGGTAGATCCACTGCACAATAGAAGACCCGGCGCGCCTCCGCGGCTTCGGCAATTCGGGTTGCCATGCCGGGCTCCATGTCCGTGTACACGGCCAGCCACACGCCGTCGAGATCGCCCGCGGTGAACGGTCGACGGTGCAGCGCGACCACGCCGCTCTCCGCGAACTGCACGAGCGCGTCGGAGGGGCGCTCCGAGACGACGCGGACCATCGCGCCCGCGTCGACGAAGGCGCGGCTGCGGCGCTCCGCTTCCTCGCCGTCGCCAACGACCAGGCAGAGCCGCCCTTCGAGCTTCATGCCGATCGGGAAGATTTCAGATCTCATTTTTCGGAGGCCCACCGACGATCGGTAGCATTTCGAACGTCAGGAGCTCGAGAGTGCGCTCCGCCGAGCCGACCCGCTGCATGAAGAGACCGGTGAACGTGCTGAAGAGCGCGTCGCCCGGGGCGGCCGTGCCGGTGCGCGCGGGTCGGTTCACCCACAGCTTTATCTTCTCGAGGACCTCCTGGCTCAGCGGATTCACGTCGACCCGGGCGCGCAGGTACACGGAGACGCCCGCCGTCACGTCCTTGCTGGTCGCCACCAGGAGCCGGCTGACCTCGGCGCACCGCCGCAGGACGCCTTCGAGGGTCGTCGTCCACCGGGTGCGGCTGCCGTCCGGACGCGTGACCTCGAGGCGGTACGCTTCCGTCCAGACGTGCCACGTGATCTTGCACGTCTGGGCCGTCGTGGAGATGGGGACTTTCACTCCGCGCCGGTAGAGCGTCCCCGTGAAGACGATCGTCGCCGGCAGGCCGCGGCTGAGCTTGCGTCGAATCTCTTCGTCCACCACGTCGCGGAAGGCGAGCGAGACGAACAGCTCGCGCTTGCCCTCGTCCCACTCGAAGCTCGCCGTCCGCGGAGACGGCGGATCGTCGGCGTACGCCGGTCGCGCCGCGAGCAGCGCGCCGCAGAGGAGCAAGCGCGCGAGCAGCGCGGGGACACGGACCGCGCGACGGGCCGGGCGACGGCTGGGGCTCATAGACCGTTGCCCAGGCCCGGGATGAACCCGAGCAGGTTCGCGAAGGCGAAGGTGAAGCCACCCGCGCTGGTGTCCACTTGCAGGCCGAAGTTTGCCGTGAAGTCGACCGGAATGAGCTCGGCGCCGGAGTACCCACCGGGGGGATGCGTGATGTCGCGCTGGCCCGCGATGAAGTAGAGGCCCGCTCGCGCGAAGACGTCGATCCCGTAGATCGCGCGCGTCCCACGGTAGAGCGGGATCCGGTACTCCGCGTCGAACTTGGCGGCGTAGTCTCCGTAGCGGATCTCGCCGACGTCGGTGCCGAAGAAGTTCGGCGCGAGCCTCCGCTCCACGTTGAGGCCGAGGACGCGCGAGGCGCGGAAGTCGCTCAGGTCGCCGACGTAGTAGCGCTCGAAGGCGGGGGCACGTCCCGAGATGACGCCGCCGAAGAGCCTGAGCCTGAGGACGTGCTCCCACGGCAGCGTCCACCATTTCGACGCCAGCGCATCGATGCGTGCATAAGCGTAGTCGCTGCCGAGCGGCGACAGGCTCACCTCGGTGGTAACCGAGGCGAACCATCCGCGGGTCGGCAGGATCGGCTTGTCGCGCGTGTCGTGCTGCACCGTCGCCGACAGGGTCGAGAGCACGCTCTTGTCGCGCTGGATGTAGAAGTCGATGGGCTCGCGACCTACCTCGCCGTTCCTGCCGCGAATGTCGTTCGCCGTCGGCGGGACCTGCGCGCTGATGCGCTCGAGCCGGTAGTTTGCCCAGAACTGCGTGCTGACGGACAGATCGCGCCCGATGCCGATGGTCCCCCCGAAGCGCTCGTACTGGAGGACCGCGACCGACTTTTCGAGCGTGTCCTGGGAGGGATTGCTGAAGCCGACGTCGCGAATGCCGAAGAAGTCGTTCGCGTGGTTGAACAGCAGCGTTCCGCTCGTCATCCACTGGCTGCCGAGGAACAGCGACGGGTCGAAGAAGCGGAGCCGGAGGGCGTACTGATCGTGTGCGATGCCCACGGCCGCCCCGAGCGTCATGCCGGTGCCGGCCAGGTTCGTCTCTGCGGCGTCGAGGCCCGCGTACGCCGTGAGCGGCAGCGCTTGCCCGACCGTGTTCGCAGTGGCGGCGAGCCCCATCCAAAGGTCGTTGACGACGAGCGTGTTGCGCTCGACGACCTCGATGATCAGGACGACGTGCCCGCGCAGCTTGCCCTTGCGCAAGGCGAGCTGCACGTCGCGAAAGAAGCCGGTACCGAGCAGGCGGTAGCGCGTGAGCTCGACGCGCGGGTCGTCGACGTCGAAGATGTCACCCGGCTGGAACGGCACGTACCGCAAGACGACACGCGAGCGGGTCTTCCTGTTGCCGCGTACCTCGACGCCGTCGAGGGCGTACTTGAGGGTCCCTTGTTCCTCGATCGAAGTTTCGTCAGCCGTCGGGCCCGGGGTCGGCGCGCTCTCGGGCACCGCCGGCGCAGCGGCGAGCGTGCCTGCCGGCGCCGTGGTCGCCGTTGCAGCGGGGGGCGTCGCGGCCGCGTCGCTGCCTGGGCCGGTCGGCGCGGGCCCGTCGGGCGTCGGCCCCTGCCCGGTGGGTTCCGGCGCGGCGGGGGTAAGCGTCCGGGGCGCGTCCGCGGGCGCGGTGGGTGCTCCCGGTGGCGCGATCGGTTCGGCGCCAGAAGTCCGAACGAAGCAGAAGAGCACGAGCCCGGCCAGCAAGCGCGAGCCTCGCGGATATCCGCGAGACCCGCCGAAAACGCCGAGCGTTCGGGTCACCGGGACCGAACGCTATCATGCAACGCGCCTTGACTGTCTACGCCAACCAGCCAATCTGAAGCTCAGGAATGTCGAAGAAGGCGCTGCTGCTCTCCTCCTGGTACCTCCCCATGCGGGTGCTCGGGTGGCAGGACGCCGTGAAGCTGGTCTACGTCGGCAGCGTCGACGTGCTCGCGGAATACGCCGAAGAAATCCGCTCTCCCTCGACCACCTGGAAGCTTCCTGCTGTGCTCCGCCAGCGGCGGACGGTCCCGCCGCGCGCCCTCGGGGTAAAGTTCTCGCGGACCAACGTGTACCTGCGCGACAAGTTCACTTGTCAGTACTGCGCGAAGCGTCTTCCGGAGAGGGAGCTCACCTTCGATCACGTGGTGCCGCGCTCCCGCGGCGGCCGCAAGACGTTCACCAACATCGTCACCGCGTGCCGGCCCTGCAACGCCCGGAAGGGCCATCGCACCTGCGACGAGGCCGGTATGTTCCCGCGCCGCGAGCCCTTCCACCCGAAGGCGCTGCCCCTCGCCCGCACGCTCGCCGCGGAGTACGGCGCGCCGGCGGAGTGGGTGCCGTACCTGGGCGCCGACGCCACCTGACGCCCGCGTCCGGCGGTGCGGGCTGGCTCGACCCCACGCGAGCTCTGGGACTATCGCTTGCGCACGTCGCGACGCGACTCGAGATGTTCCCAGCGGGCAGTGCGCGTCGCAAGCTCGTCCTTGGCGTTCGCGTAGTCGGCCTGAGCGCGACGGGAGGCATCGAGTCCCGCTGCATAGAGCGCGGGGCTCGCGAGACCTTTCTCGAACTCCGCGACGCGCGCCTCGAGGAGGGTGATCTCCTCGAGGATGCCATCCAGTTCCTTTCTCTCCGCGAAGGTGAGGGGGCGAGGCCCCTCGGGCGTCGTCGCCGCCGCGGCCTTCTCGGACTTCGTGACCGAGGCCTCGGCGCGCTGGGCGTCCTTCGCGTCAGCGTCCGCCTGCTCCTTCAAGGAGCGGTAAGACTCGTAGCCGCCGGGATACCGGGTCGCGCTGCCCTGGCCGTCCAGCACGAGAATGGACGTCGCGACGCGATCCAGGAAGTACCTGTCGTGCGAGACGATGAGCGCGCACCCTGGCCAGCCGACGAGCAGCTCTTCCAGGGCCGCGAGCGTCTGCACGTCCAGGTCGTTGGTGGGTTCGTCCAGCAGGAGCAGGTTGGCGCCGCCGCGGAGCGCCTTCGCCAGTGCCACGCGCGCGCGCTCGCCGCCCGAGAGCGAGCCGACCTTCTGTCGCTGCTTCATGCCCTCGAAGAGGAAGCGCTCCAGGTACGAACGCATCTCGAGGATCGTGTCGCCGATGCGCACGACGTCGGCGGCGCCGCGGTCGGCCCCCTCCCGTTCGGCGACGTTGTCGAAGACGGACCAGTCGTCGATGAGCCCTGCGCGCGCCTGGTCGAAGTGCACGGTGAGCGTGTTCGTCCCCCGCGTCACCTTCCCCGCGGACGCTTCGAGCTCCCCCGAAGCGACCTTCAGCAGCGACGTCTTTCCGGCGCCGTTCGGTCCGAGGATGCCGATGCGATCGCCCGTCACCATGTGCAGGGTCAGCGACCGGATCAATCGCCTTTGCCCGATCGAAAGCTCCACGTCCATGAAGTCGAGGATCGTCTTGCCGGTGCGCGGCGCGCCTCGGTCGAGCCCCCCGAGGTCGACTCGCTGCGCGTCACGCGGGGCCACCTCGGCAACGAGCGCCTCGGCGCGATCGCGTCGCGCCTTCTGCTTCGTGGTGCGCGCCTTCGCGCCGCGCAGTAGCCACGCGCGCTCGCGCCGGAGCAGGTTCACGCGGTTCTGTTCCACCCGACCCTGGTGTTCGACGAGCTCTGCCTTCTGCTCCAGATAGCCGGAGTAGCCCCCGGAGAACTCGAGGACCACGCCGCCCTCCAGCTCGAAGACGCGCGAGGCCACACGATCGAGCGCGTAGCGGTCGTGAGTGACCATCAGGACCGCGCCGCCGAACTCGTCCGCCAGGTAGCCCTCGAGCCACTCGATAGTCTCGGTGTCGAGGTGGTTCGTGGGCTCGTCCAGGATCGCGAGCGTCGGCTCCGAGACGAGCAGCCGCGCGAGCGCCACCCGGCGGCGCTCGCCGCCGCTCATGGTCCCCACCGCGCGATCGGGCTCGCGTACCCCGAGGCGCTCGAGCATCTCCGTGGCGACGTGCTCCCGCGCCCACCCGCCGAGCCGTTCGATCGACTCCGCGAGGACGGCTTGCTCCGCGAGCCGGGCCTCCGCGTCCGCACCGTGCAACGTCTCGAGTTCCCTCGAGAGCTCGGCGTGCCGTCGCGTCGCGCGATGCCACTCCGCGAGCCCCTCCTCCACGATGCTACGGGGCGTCGCGGAAGGGTCGAGCTCGGGCTCCTGCGGCAGATAGAGGATCTTCGCGTCGCGCGCCCGCTCGAGCGTCCCGCCGTCCGGTGCCTCGAGCCCGGCCAGCACGCGCAGGAGCGTCGACTTGCCGGCGCCGTTCGCGCCGAGGAGCCCGATGCGGTCGCCGGGCTCTATCGTGAGCGAGACGTCGGTGAGCAGCGTCTGACTGCCGTACGATTTGAAAACGCCGCGGGCGCTGACGACCGACATCGGGAGCCCGGCCTTCTAGCACCTCCCGGGCCGGGCGGTCGCGAGCGCTTGGTCCGGGGCTACAGCTTTGCCAGGGGCCCGCTGCAGTAGGCGGGGTTTCCGAACGTCTTGTCCGGGACGCCGAAGACGTTGAGGAGCGACACCATGAGGTCGTTGTGCTTGATGGTGGGGCTATCCGGGTACTGGATGAACCGGCCCATGTTCAAGGGGGCGGGCGCCGCGGCGGTGCCGCCCGCGAGCAAGAACGGCATGTTCGGGTGCGAGTGCACGTTGCCGCGCGAGAGCTCGTTCACCCAGAAGATGAGCGTGTGATCGAGCATCGTACCGGTGCCCTCCGGTATCTTGCTCATCGCCGTCATCAGATAGAGGAGCTGCTGGGAATACCAGGTGTTGATCTGGGTGAGCTTGTTGACGGTGTCCGTGTTGTCGTCGCCGTCGTGCGACATGTCGTGGTGGCCGCGATCCATTCCGAGCCAGCTGAAGCGCGTACTGCCGACCGAGTTCTCCCACTGCAGCGAGGCGACGCGCGTGAGATCGCAGGCGAGCGCCATCACCAGGAGGTCCATCTGCAGCTTGCCCACCGCCGGGAAGTTGTCGTTGTTGTTGTAATCGATGGTGGGCGCGGTCGGCTTCACGCAGCTGGCCCCGACGTCCGTCGGCGCGGTCAAACGCGTCTCCAGATCCCGGATCTGAGACAGGTGCAGATCGAGCTTCTGCTTGTCGGCCGTGCCAAGCTTTGGCGACAGCGAGCTGTAGCTCGCCGACACCGCGTCGAGCACGCTCTTCCGCTCGGCAGCGAGCTTGGCGAGCGCGCTCTGATCGGTTCCCACGTCGGCGAATGCGCGGTTGAACACGCTCGCCGGGTTGTTGTCCGGTGGGAGTGGCTGGTTCGCGTCGCTGTATGCGGTGTAGCCCCACACCGTTCCGCCCGACTTCGCCGCGACACCGAACTCCAGCGAGCTGAACTTCGTCGAGGTGCCGATCTTCTGAGCGATCTTCTGGTCCACCGAGACGCCGCCGGCGAGACCTGCCGGGTCCCCGGCGCCGCCCTGAGTCGTTCCGGGGAGGAGCTCTATGCCCGTGAGCATGGTGCCCATGCCGCGCATGTGGTCGTCGCCGAGGCCGTGCTTCGCCGCCTCGTTGTCGATGCCGTCGAACACGATCAGCTTGTCCTGGAACGGCGCGAGCGGGGCGAGGATCGTCGACAGCTTGAAGTCGGTCTCCGTGCCGGTCGGCGTCCAGTTCTCCCGGATGTTCCCGTTCGGCGAGAAGAAGACGACGAAGCGTTGAGGGATGGCGGGGGGATCGGCCTTCGCCCGCTCCGAGCGCGCCATGATCTCGAGGAAGGGCAGGCCGATCGCGATGCCGCCTGCGCCGCGGAGCAGCGTGCGACGGCTGATTCGTCTTGAGCTCATTGGGCACCTCCCGCCGGGATCACCTTTCTATAGAGGAAAGCGTCGGTCTGGGTGAGCGACACGAGGAGCGACTTCAGGTCGTACTTTGCGTCGCTGAACTTCTTGTTCACGACCGCGAGGGTGCAGGCGTCGTCCGAGGTCTCGCCTCGGCCGTAGGCATACCGGAACCACGACGTCGCGACGCAGCTTCTGACCTGGTTGCTGCCGGAGAGCTGCTTGGCGAGGTCGACCGCGCCGTTGAAGGTCCCGGGGATGTCGCTCTGCAGGACCTGGCCGGAGGCGTCGATGGTCTGGCCGTTCTGCGTGGTGCGGTAGTGCCCCGCGCCGTCGTAATTCTCGAACCCGAGCCCGATGGGATCCATCAGATCGTGGCAGCTCGCGCAGAGCGGCTGGGTGCGATGCGCCGCGAACCGGTCGCGGGTCGAGAGGGTCGAGCTCAGCTCGGGCGGCTTGATCATGATGTTCGCAGGGGGCGGGGACAGCGGCTGGCAGAGGAGCTGCTCGCGGACGAACTTGCCGCGCTGCACCGGCGCAGTGTCGTTCGCCTTGCCGAGCATCGCCAGGAGGCCGCCCTTGGTCAGGATGCCGGCGTTGGTCGTCGGGTCCAGGTTCACCTGCGTGAAATCCGTGCCGGTCGCGGCGGAGCCGGTGGCGCCGTAGTAGCCGGCGAGCTTCGCGTTCTGGAAGCTCACGGGGGAGGTGAGGAGGGCGTCGAGGGTGCCACCGCCCTGCCACACGACGTAGTCGAGGAAGCGCCGCGTCTCCTCCGCCATGAGGGGCGTGAGCGCGGTGTTGAAGTTCGGGAAGATGGTCGCGTCCTTGTCCAGGTTCGCTATCTGATCGAGGTGCAACCACTGCTGGTGGAAGTGCGCGAAGACGTCGTGGGCCTTCTGGTCCTGCATCATGCGCGTGACCTGCGTCTCGATGTCCCCGGCATCCGTCAGATGGTCGGCCTTCGCGGCAGCCATGAGCTCGTCGTCCGGCATGCTCTGCCAGAGGAGATAGGACAGCCGCGACGCCATTTCCCAGCTCGTCAGCTTGACGACCTGCTCACTCGCCGAAGGTGGCGTGCCGAACTCGACGCGATAGAGGAAGGGCGCGGACTGGATCATCGTCTCGATGACGAGGCGGATGCCCGATGCGAAGTCTGTCTTCGCGCCCACGTCGAAGACCGCCTTCATGGCCGTCTCTTCGTCGCTGGTCAGGGGGCGTCGATATGCCTTCGTCCCGAAGGCGTCGATGAAGGTCTTGGCGCAGGCGTCCGCGCCGACCGCCGTCGGGTCGCAGGAGACAATCGACTTCAGGTTCTTCGTGACCGCGGTCGTCGCCAGCGTCTCGGCAGCCGTCATGTACTGCTGGACGAGATCGGGGGAGACCTGGAGCGCGTTCGCGTTGTTGTCGAACCCGAGCCGGATCTCTTCCGTGGGGAACGCGGCGCCTGGGTTCGAGGTGTCTCCGAGGAGATCCCGGATGGTGTTGTCGTACTCGAAGCGGTTCAGCCTCCGGATGTACGTGGGCCCCGGGGCAACTGGTGCCTTCGCACAATCAGCGGCCGTCACCGTACCTGTGCCCGGATCCCCGGTGGAACCTGTGGCGCCCGTCGAGCCCGTCGAACCAGTCGAGCCGGGTGCGCCAGCCGATCCTGCCGGCGAGCCAGGATCCCCTGGGGTCCCCGGTGCGCCCGTCGAGGCCCCGGCGCCGCGCACGTTGCTGCCCGCACCAGGCGATGCGCCCGCGGCGTCGATCCTGCCCGTGCAAGCGGTGAGCATGCCGAACGAGAGGACCGCGACGGCGCCCGCGACGCCACGTCCCCATTCGAGGGAAAGCGCGCCGCAGCGCGTTGGTGTGCGAGTAGGTCCGAGCATTCCCGAGTTCTCCCGTGTCGAACTAGTAGCCTACGATCTATCGTCGTGTTGGCCAGCCTCGAAGCGAAGAAAAGCGTTCGTTTCGCGATCTGAATCGGCGTCACATTTATCCGCCGAGAAGAAAAGATGAGCCGAATTTCGAAGTCGATGCGCCGCTCGCGCGCTCGCACTTCACGAGTGTGGATGTCAGTCGCTGCCTACACGCGGCTCTCGCCGCGAAACGCGCCACTCGGGTGAGCTCGCCCGCGAATCCCCCAGGCGATACTCCACGCCGAGGTGCCCCGTCAGATACTGATCCACGGCGCCCCCCGCGAAATCGCGTGCTGCCGTTCGATCGGCGGGGACGGTGTGCATGTCGAGCGCGTATCGCGTCGCGTCGAAGCCGACGACGACGTAAAGGCCTGGAATCACCTCGTAGCCTGCGTTGATGAAGCCATCGAGCGCCTGCGCGGTCGCGTGGGGGAACCACGCTGGTGCCGTGAGCTCGCCGAGCCCGAGGATCACCCGGTACCCCAGCCCGGCGCCGAAACGTAGCCGCCCGAACGACAGGCGAGTGTCGAGCCCGGGGCGCAGGTACTGGTACGAGGCGTTCGGAACATAGCTGCGGTTCACGGTGAGCCCGTTCGCCGCGGTGGCGACAGGGTCGTGATCCGAGTCGATCGAGAAGCTCTGGTCGCCGTAGACGAAGGAAACTCCGAGCTCGTGGGCGTCGATTGGCAGGCGGAAGCGCGCCCCGACGACGAGCTCCTGCATGGTGGTCCCGAAATCCTTCTCGCCGATGGAGCTCGAAGCACCGAAGCTCCGCGCGATGCCGGCAACGATGCCGACGTTCGCCGCCATGTTGCGGGTCACCTGTGCTCCCGGGTAATACCCAACCCGGGCTTCGAGCGCGGGCCAGAGCGACAGGTGATAGGGATGAAGGCTCCCGTTCACGTCCTGGTGGTACTCGAAGCTCCGTGAGAACACCTGCATGCCGCCGGCGAGCTCGAGCACGACGGGCTTTCGTCCGTGCTCCTCCGGAGGAGGAGGCGTCTTCTCGTGCGGCTCCTCGGCGCGCTCCTCCGGCTCCGCCTTCTCTGGCTTCGGCTCCTCGGCGACCTCAGTGCTCTCCTCTTCTTCCTTCGGGGCAGCCTTCTTCTTCAGCTCGGGCGCGGAGGCCTGATCGATGGTCACGGCGAGCCGCCGGGCGGCCTCGTCGTCGATCTTCTTCAGGAGCTTCGGGAGCTTCGCTGCCTTCAATGTCGTCTCGCCGAGGACCTTGCCGTCCGCCCCGTTGTGGACGGTGAGCGTCACGGACCATCCCGCCTTCTGCTGCTTCACCGAGCCGTCGATGAACGCCGCGGCCCGGTACTCCGACGCCTTCGAGACGTACGCCTTCTCGTCGCCGTCTGCGGGTACGCGCGCGCCGGATGCCTGGACGACCTCGTGGTCGCCCTTCTCCAGGGCGTCGACCACGGCGTCGCGCACCTCCTTCTTCTTCGCGCCGGTGAACGCGTCCACGACGACGACCGCTGCGTGCGCGGCTCGCCCGTGAACGGCGAAGGACAGCCCGAGGGCCAGGACGATGGCTCCACGCTTCACTGACCGAGCCCCGTCGGGACGAAGCCCGCGTCGGTCGCGAAGACGAGCTTGTCGAGCTCGGCCGCGGCTTCACGGTACGCCACGTAGAACGTGTGATTGCCCGGGTCGAGCATGTAGTGGACTGGCGCGTCGGCCATGGTCGAGTCGTGGACGTCGTCCCAGACCCAGGCGGTACCGTTCGTGATGTTGTTCCACTGCACCCACGCGCCGCCATCCATCTTCACCCAGAACGAGTCGCTGCTCGTCGACGCCGTGATCACCCGGCCGAACGCGGCGTAGTTGCCCGAATTCTTCACCATGAACGGGATCGTCGCGATACCCATGCTCGACGCGGTCGGATCCGCGTTCGTCTGGCTCGCGCTCGGCACGGAGATGTATTTCCCGCCGGAGGCGTTGCTGTCCATGGAGGCCACCATCGGATCGGCCAGCGTGCCCGACTCGGCCTCCACGTATATGACGCTGCCGGTGGCGTTCATGCCGCCGCTGCCGTTCATGCCGCCGCTGCTCGTGCCGCCGCTGCCGTTCATGCCGCCGCTGCTCATGCCGCCGTTGCCGCCCTTGCCGCCGGTCGAGTTCTTGCCGCCCGTGGCGTTCATGCCGCCGCTGCCGCTCTTGCCGCCGCTGCTCGCGCCGCCGCTGCCGTTCATGCCGCCGCTGCTCGCGCCGCCGCTGCCGTTCATGCCGCCGCTGCTCGCGCCGCC
>CAYUAW010000214.1:1937-12572 GCA_964442485.1 uncultured Polyangiaceae bacterium | reverse complement strand
CGGCTGAAGGTCGTGTCGCCGAGGGTGACGGGCTTCACGCCGAAGCGAAACTCGCCCTCCTCGTTGCCGTAGCGCGCCGAGGCGAACGCCTCGAAGCGCAGATGCGTCAGGAGCACGTACGAGTAGTCGAAGCGCGTGATGAACGACCTGTCCGACAGGTTGCCGAGCGTCGACAGGGTGAAGGTGTGAAGGTCGAGCTTGAACGGCGACGGAAACGTCACGTAGAGCGCGCCGTAGTGCCGGCCAAGGTAGAAGAACGGCGCGGGCTGCGCCAGATTCGCCGAGTGAGGCAGGAGAAGGCCCGGATAGGCGTTGGCGTCCGTGTATCCGAAGCCGTTGTAGAAGTACTCGGCGCCGACGGTGAAGGTGTCGTTGTCGTTGTACTTGCGGGCGTAGCTCAGACCGCCGACGACCTGCGGCCGGTAGTCGTGCTGCCGGTAGACTGGATAGACCGCGTCGACGACCTGCTGCAGGTACGCCATGGACTGGTCGGCGGAGACGGGCTGCATGGGCGCGGGCGGAAGCGCTGCGCCGCCGTCGAAGCGCACGCGATCGACCTCGCTCGAGTTCTTCAGCGCGAGCTCCCCGTACAGGTCGAAGTCGCCGACTCCGAAGGACAGGTCGGCGGCGATCCGCGGGTCCTGATCGCGCCGGACGAGCGCACCGACGCCGAACTCCGCGGCATCGACCACGAACTCCGCGCGCGCTGCGCCGGCGATCCTGGAAATGCTCTGGCTCGCGTCGGCGTTCTCGGTGACGCCGTAGGCGTAGAAGTTCCAGGCCTTGCTCTCGATGGGGACGTGCAGCTTGATCATCGTCGTGCCGGTGCGGGCATCGAAGACATCCAGCGGGTTTCTGAATTGCAGATGCAGGAAGTCCGTCGGCGACCAGAAGTGTCCGGTGCCCCAGCGGACGTGTTGCTTGCCCGCGGTCACGAACACCGTGTGCGCTATGTCGAAGCGCAGCCAGAGCTGATCGAGGAGCACCTGCGGTGCGCGGGTCTGCTGCCCGAAGAGCGACGACAGCGCGGCGCTGCCCGACGTCCCGCCCGTGGCCGCGAGCGGCGCCGTCGCCAGCGTCCCGCTGGTGGACGTCGGCAACGTGGGGTCGTAAACCATCCGACCGAGCACGAAGCCGCGAACACGGTCGTTGGGCCTCGCGTCGAAATAAGCGTCGGCGAGCGCCGGCGTGCTGAACGAGTAATCGGTGAGCCGCTGACCGCGCAGCGCCGTGGTCTGCGCTCGCAGGTAGAGCTGTCCACCGATGCGCAACGGATCCGACGGCGCCGCCTCTTCCGAGAACATGGCCGATTCGTGTCCGCCGAGGACGGCCTCGTCGCGGCTGTCGGCCGGCGCAGACCTCGGTGGCGCGGGCGCCCGTGCCTCCGTCGCCGCCGCGGGGCTCGTCCCCGGCGGCGGCGCAGCGGACCCGGCGGCAGGAGCAGCCACGGACCCGCTCGGAGCCGCGCTGGCCGGTGGTGCGGTCGGAGCCGGGCTGGCCGATGGTGCGGGCTGGGGGGCCTCCGGCTTGGCCCCGAACATCTCGTCCTCGTTCGGGCGCCTATCCTGACCCAGCGCGACGAGCGCGACCAAGGACACGCCGGCGAAGGCCAGCGCGGAGAGCTCGCGGTGTTTCAACGCGTCACCGGGACTTGCTCTCGAGCCATGCCTTCGTGAAGAGGTTCGGCTCGAGCGAGTGCAGATCGACGGTCTGGATGAGGATGAGCGTGGAGTTCTCCTTCTCGACCTCGTCGTAGAAGCGGATCTCCTGCGGATACCAGATGTCCGCCTTCTTCGACTCGCTGTAGATCTTCTTCCACTTCGGATAGTACGAGGTCCTGAGCAGCCGCCCCGAAAGCGCGAACTCCTGCCGCTTCAGGACGTTCTTCGTCTCCTTGTCGACCCACAGCTTGATGACGGGGAACGCGAGGTCGAGCCCGGCCTTGCCCTTCAGGTTCATCACCTGCGCGTCGTAGGCGCCGAGCTTCTCGCTGCCTGCGTCGTCCGGATCGTATTCCTCGGCGAGCCGCGACTCGTCGAAGTCGGAGCGCCGCGAGTTCGTCCCGCCGATGCGCTCACGCTCCGTGCGCCGCTCCCATTTGCCGACCGCGGGGTCGTAGAACCACAGGTTCTTGTCGACACGCAGGTAGCCCTGCCCCTCCGAGGCCTTCGGCTTCTGGAACAGGATCATGAATTTTTGATCCGCGCTCCGGCGGAAGACCAGCGCATCGTACACGACGGCGACCTTCCCCTTCTCCTTCTGCTCGATGTAGACGCCGCTCTTCCAGTCGCCCTGGTTCTTCTGGCGATCGTCGACGACCTTCAGCAGATCGACGAGCTCGGGCTTGGAGAGCGCGGCAACGGCCGGACGCGTGCGAAGGGGGCCCACGAGCGCCAGCGCCACGAGCGCCATGAATGCGACGATGAGTGTCTTCTTGTTCATTTTTCTTCTCACCCGAAATGGCTCATGGCGTCGACCGGCCGCAGCCGGGCCGCGCGCAGCGACGGATACAGCGCAGCTGCGCCGCTCACCAGCGTGATCAGGACGACCGCGAACACCACGGCGCCAGGCTCGACGGCGAGCCGCACCGTGTCGGCCATCAGGAAGAGCTGCGCGGCCTTCGGAACGGGGACCCTCGCGGCGTTGACCAGCCCCGCCACGGCCCACCCGAGGAGCACGCCCACGCACCCGCCCAGGAGCCCGAGGGACGACGCCTCCATCAGGAAGAGCCGCGCGACGGCGCCCCGCTGCATGCCGATCGCGCGGAGGGCGCCGATCTCCCGGGTACGTTCACGGATGGCGATCCAGAGCGTGTTCATGATGCCAGTGACCATGATGGCGATGAGGATCACGACGAGAACGACGCTGATTCCATTCAATGCCGTCAGCGTCCACATCAGAAACTGGAGCTCGTCCTCCCAGGTGGTGACGTCGTACTTCTGACCCGTCCAGTCCTCGCGCGAGACGGTCTGGAACTTCATCCAGAACGGACGCGCGTCCGGTTCCATGACCCGGTAACCGGCCTGCTCGAGCGCCGCGCGGAGCCGGGCAGCGAGCGGCGCGAGGTGCTCGACGTACCTCGGTTTCACCATGATCTGGATGGCGCCCGTCACGTCGGGCCGGAGCTGATAGAGGCTCCGCAGAGAGTCGTTCGAGATGAAGGTGTTCCACTGGCTGAGAAGCCCGATGTCGCGCGCGATGGCGACGACGCGGCAATCGATGGTGTTCGCCACGCCGCGCGTCGTCTGCGACGAGATGGTCACGGCGTCGCCGACCTTGAGCTCCAGCTTCTTCGCCTGGGCGGCGAAGACGAGCATCGTGTTGGGGTTGGCCAGGTCGTCGATGTTGCCGCTCTCGATGTCGAGCGCCTTCTTGAAGGCCGGTTCGGTGCCGATGTCGATGCCGTTGATCGCGGCCTGAAAGGAGCCCCGGTCGGCGACCACCTTCGCCCACCCACGCCCGCGCTCCACGGCGAAGTCCATCTCTGGGAGCGCCTTCCGCGCGACCTCGAGGACCTTCTCGTACTCGGTGACGACGGGGCCGGCCTGGCCGGCGGTCACCTTGTAGAAGCCTCCGATGTTCAGGTGACCGGTCGAGAGCGTGGTGGCGCTGTGGATGAGCGTCTGGCGCACACCGGTGGAGAGCGCCGTGAGCAGTACCAGGAGCATCGTCACGACCGCCACGGCCGAGCCGAGGAAGAGCGTCCTGCGACGGTGTTCGACGAGATTCAGGAGCGCGATGCGCGCGTCCACCAGAAAGGAGAACATGGGCTCATTCCTCCGATTGCATGGCCTCGCGCGGGCTCACGCGCGTCGCGATCCATGCGGGGTAGAGGCTCGAGATGACGCTCACCACGAGCACTATGACGAGCGCGAACACGAGGTTCTGCCCTCCCACGGTGGGGTAGAGGCGCGGCCCCGAGAAGAAGAAGGTGAGCACGTCCGAGGACGCCGGGATGCCCCGCTTGCCCAGGATGGTCAGGATGAGCGCGCCGAGCGCACTCCCCAGCGTCCCGAAGAGGATGCCCACGACGACCGCCTCGATGACCAGCATCGAGAGCACGAACCTCCGCTGGGCGCCGATGGCGCGCAGCATGCCGATCTCGCGCACTCGCTCGAGGGTCGCCATGACGAGGGCGTTGTTGATGACCACGAGCGCCACGACGAAGATGATGAGCACCGCGGTGAAGAGCACGACGCGCATCAGCGTCGCGAACTGGCCGACGAAGCCCGACGCTTTCTGCCAGGATACTGCCTTGAGCGGAAGCCCCGCGCGCTGGCCGGCCTGCTCGATGGCTTGCATCGTCTGTGGGATCTGGCCCTCGTCCTTCACGAGGACGGCGGCGTTCAGGACCACGCCGGTCTCGAGGTCCTTCGGGTCGTAGGTGTCCTCGGCACCGACGGCGCGCGTGTGGTGGTCTTCTGCGGCGGCCGCGACAGGCGGAGGCTCGGCCGCTGCGCCGGCGGGCGGAGGTTCCCCCGCTTTCTTTTCGACGGCGGCGGCGTGACGCGCCTTGCCGTGCGGCCGCTCGTAGGCCGTCTTCGCCACGCCCCCTGCCGCCGCGGCGGGAGCGTCGGCGGCGGGGTCCGGGGTCGAATCGGCGCCCGTGTCCTTCGTGCCGAAGAGCTCCGCGTCGGCGTTCGCGCGGTCGATCTCCTTCGCGCCGGACGACTCGCGCATCTGCGCGATCTCCTTCTCGCGATCGGCCGTCATGAAGCCGTAGAGCTCGCGAAAGGATACGAGGTCCATCATGTTCATGGACCCGGCCTGCGGCGACCGCTCGAGCCCCTTGAAGGCGTAGGTCCCGTACACCTTGAGGCTCGCGGAGCGGACGTAGCCGCTCTTCGTGTACGCCTTGATGGTCAAGCGATCCCCGACGCGCACGCGGTAGAGGTCGAGGTCGGGCGACAGCTCGTCGTAGAAGAACTTGTAGCGCGCGTCGAAATTCGCATCGTCCATCTTGAAGAACGCCGCGAGCAACTTGCCCACGTCATCTTCGCTTCCGTGGAGAAAGCCCTGGAGCCTCGTCCGGAATCGGCCCGTCTTGATCGCGTCGAGCTGGAGGAGGAGCTCGCGCACACCCGTGGTGTTCTCCCGCACGATACGCTGAAGATCGAGGTCCTTCGCGATCGTGAGGTGCTTCACGTCGCGGCCTTCCTTGATCTTGTCGAGGCCGCGCGCGGCCTTGAGCTTCACCTGCTCCTCGTACATGTACTTCGAGAAGAGGAACCCACGCTGCCCCGGAGGGATGGCAGTGCCGTCGACGATGACCATACGGTCGAAGGCCTTCGCGAAGACGGTGGGGTCGGTGCCAAGGTAGCGGAGCTGGAGCATGTCCGCGTCCGTCGCCAGCGGAGCGACGCGGTTCTCGAGGAACTCCAGGTGGTCGAACGGATCGCGATCGAACCCGTTCCAGAACCCGTCGGAGCTGCCTTTACGGATCACCTCCACTTCGTCGTCGCTGACCGAGCGCTCGTCCGCGACCTTCCGCACGTTGTCGAAGTCGCGCGAGAGCACGCTCACGATCTGCCGTACGTGCCCCTTCTCGGCCTGGTAGAGCTCGTCGAGCGCCGCACCACCCTCCCCTTCCTTGCGCTTGTTCGCGGTCTCACGGAGATCGGCGAGCGCCTGATCGACGGTGTTGCCCGAGTTGACGAGCGCGCCGCTGATGCCCATCGGCACGACGCCCTCGACGTTCGGCACGGAAAGGAGCGTCTCGCGCACCTTGGCGAAATCCTCCAGCGGCGACAGATCTCCCGAGTCGAGGCTGAAGCCTCCCATCACGTCGAGGTCGTCCTTCGACTTGTTCGAGTAGACCTGGATGTGGCCCGCCACGCTGCCGATGATGCTGCGGCTCATGGCGTGATCCACGCCGTCGAGCAGCGACGTTCCGACGACGACCAGGAGCGCGCCGAACCCGATGATGCCGCCGACGATGAGCGTCTTCCACCGGCTCGCGAACAGGTTACGAATCGCGATCTGCGCGATGACGCCGAGCGTCTCCCAGATTGCCAGCATCAGCCAGCTCCGCTGCCTGCGGAAACGGGCTCGGCGGCCATGCGCGCCGCGGCGTGTGCGCCGTTCTCCAGCTTTCCGTCCGCGAGGCGCACGATGGAGCTCGCGTGCGCCATCACGCGAGCGTCGTGAGTCGAGAAGATGAACGTCGTCTTCTCCGTCCGGTTCAGCTCCTTCATGAGGTCCAGGATGTTCTCCCCGGTCACGGAATCGAGGTTCGCGGTCGGCTCGTCGGCGAGGACCAGCTTCGGCCGCGTCACCAGGGCTCGCGCGATCGCGACGCGCTGCCGCTGGCCGCCCGAGAGCTCGCTCGGCCGGTGGCGCACGAGGTCCTTCAACCCGACGCGCTCGAGGAGGCTCATGACCCGGCGGCTGCGCTCGTCTGCCTTCAGCGTGCGCTGGAGCAGGAGCGGGAGCTCGACGTTGCGGAACACATCGAGGACGTTCACCAGGTTGAAGCTCTGGAAGATGAACCCGATGGTGTGAAGACGCAGGTCGGTGAGCTCTCGCTCGGAGAGCTTGCTGATGTCGCGACCCGCCACTTCGACCGTTCCCGAGGTGGGGGTGTCGACGCACCCGATCAGATTGAGGAGCGTCGTCTTCCCGCTCCCGGACGGGCCCGCGATGGACAGGAACTCCCCTTCCGAGACTTCCAGGCTGACGCCGCGTAGCGCTTGCACGACGACCTTGCCGAGCCGGTAGTCCTTCGTTGCTTGCTTGATGGAAACGATGCTGGTCATCGGAAGCTTCGCCTTTCTGAGGGCTCCTCGCCTGGAACGTCGAGGGCTTGCCCGACCACGCCCCGAACCGCGAGCCATTGCGCACCGCGGTGGGGAGGGTTACAATCTCTCATTATCTGAATATCTTATTTCGTAAGCCAATTAGTGCGGAGACTTTGTCGTGTCAAGGCCGTCGGGAAATCGTTCCGAGCTGATTCAGGCGATCCAGCACCAGGCGAGAGTGAACAGCACCCTCACGGTCCTGTTTCACACTGCGGTCGCCGAACGTCTGGGGTTGAATCCCTCGGATCACAAGGTCGCAGACATCCTGGCGCTCGCAGAAGGCCCCCTGACGGCGGGCCGACTCGCCGAACTGACCGGATTGACGACCGGCGCCATCACCGGCGTGCTCGATCGCCTGGAGAACGCGGGGTTCGCCGTGCGCGAACAGGATCCGGCGGATCGCCGTCGCATCATCGTGCGCCTGCTCCCTGGGCGGATCCCCGAGGTGGCACAGCTCTTCGAATCCATCGGCGCGCGCCTCACGGAGGTGTGCGCGAAGTACTCCGCCGAGGAGCTCTCGCTGATCCTCGACTTCATGGTCACGACAGCGGACACCGTGAAAGCGTCGGCCGAGGAGCTCAGAGAACGCAGCACGCCGGGCACTGCAAGGAAGAAAGTCGCGCCATGAACGCATGCTGTGAATCGATGCGCTACCCCCAGCGTGTCGTGTCGGGAACGGCTTCTCTTGCCATCGGGATGGGCTCGAACCTCATCGCGTGTGTCCTCCGAAGATAACCGGTCGACGTCCTGCCTCACCGCTCGTCTTCCTGGAGGACCGTCTCGATCTGCTGCACGGCTTGATCGAGGATCTCCCGGATTCGAGACTGCGCCCGGCGCGACATGCCGCCGCGCTTGGCGGTGCGCTTGAACGTCCGGAAAAGACGTGCCGCGCGCCGCATGACGTCGCCGAAGTCCTCGGCGTATCGCTCCCACGAATCACCCTGGGTGCGGTCGTAGAAGTCGCGCACCTCGTCGGAGTGGTCCTGGAGATCGCGCCGGCCCGTGTCGGTGATCGCGTAGACCTTGCGGCCCTCCTGCGTGCTGAGCTCCGCATGCCCGAGCTCTTCCAGGAGCTGCAGCGTCGGGTAGATCACGCCGGGGCTGGGCCGGTACGCGCCGCCGCTCCGCTCCTCGATGGCCTGGATGATCTCGTACCCGTGCCGGGGCTGCTGCGCGATCGCGTCGAGTACCAGGTACCGGACCTCCCCGCGCTCGGCGCGCGGAGGCGGGCCACCGAACCAGTCACCGAACCAGTCCGGCTTACCCCCTGTGAAATCTCCGCCTGCGCCACCCCAGCCGCCGCCGCGGCGGCCGCTCGCGCACCAGAATTGATCTCCTTGATAATAATGCATTTCTTGTCCTTTCCGGGCTCCCCTCAGGGAAGCTCTCGATACATCGTGATACATCGTATAGATATATCTGGAGATACGTCAAGCCGATATATCGTGAAGACTATCGCCAAGCGTTCGCCCTCCGGCCCTCGCGCCCGGAGTACCAATCAAAGCCACACCTTGACGAACGCCCGGTTACAAATATATCGCTCTACGATACATTTCTAACCAGCTGACGTCTCGCTCGAGACCCAGGAGGGAGACAACCATGACCACTCGACTCGTACCGATCGCGCTCTTCGTTTCGCTGTTTTCGGCGGGCTGTGAGAACGAACCCGTGAAGCACACGAAACACGTCGCCGCCGCGCCCGCGGCTCCCACTGGCGTGGTCGTCGACGCAGCGAAGCTCTCCCTCTTCGCCGCGCTCCCGGACAAGGCACCGCCGGGGAGCAACAATCCACCCAGCGACGAGAAGGTCTCCCTCGGACGGGCGCTTTACTACGACGCGCGTCTCTCGAAGAGCGAGGCGCTGTCGTGCAACGGATGCCACGATCTCGCGAAGAGCGGCGTCGACGGCAAGGACTTCTCCGAGGGTCACGGCAAGAAGAAGCTGTCGCGCAACACACCGACGGTGTTCAACGCCGCCCTCCAGCAGAGCCAGTACTGGGACGGGCACTTCGAGACGCTCGAGGACGCGACGCGCGGGATGCTGCTCGACCCGGCCATCATGGCAGAGCCCGAGGCGCGTCTCATCGCCACACTGAAGTCGATCCCCGGCTACGTGGACGCGTTCAAGAAGGCCTACCCCGACGCGCCGGATCCCGTCACCCTGGACGGCACGGTGAAGGCTCTCGCCGCGTTCACTCGCACGCTCCTCACGCCGGCACCGTGGGATCAGTTTCTCAAGGGGACGCAGACCGCCCTCACCGACGAGCAGAAGAAGGGATTCACCGAGTTCGTCGACGTCGGTTGCCCGACCTGTCACGTCGGGCCGCTGGTCGGCGCCACGATGTTCCAGAAGCTCGGCAAGGAGAAGCCCTGGCCGAATCAGGCCGACAAGGGCCGCAGCACCGTCACGAAGTCACCCTCGGACGACATGATGTTCAAGGTGAGCTCACTCCGGAACATCGAGCTCACCGCGCCGTACTTCCACGACGCCTCGGGGAAGTCCCTGGAGGATGCGGTCAAGCAGATGGCGTCACACCAGCTCGCGAAGGAGCTGTCCGACGACGACGTGAAGTCCATCGTGGCCTGGCTCAAATCGCTGAGCGGAAGCGTCCCGGAAGGCCTCCAGACGAAGCCGCCGGAGTTCCCCTCCACCGCGAAGACGCCGAAGCCAGATCTGAAGTAGCGCGGCGTCGAGGCGGGTGCCCGGGCCTCTTGCGCGAAGGCACGCTGCATGCGAGCTTTCGCGCCGTCATGCTGCGCGTTGGCATCATCGGTTGGCGAGGTATGGTCGGCTCGGTCCTCATGGAGCGGATGCGCGAGGAGGGCGATTTCGACGGGATCGCGTGCACCTTCTTCTCCACTTCCAGCGCCGGCTCGGGCGCGCCGGACGTCGGTCAGGGCCCGAGCAAGCTCGTCGACGCTCACTCGCTGGACGACCTGGAGAAGCACGACGTGCTCGTGAGCTGCCAGGGCGGTGACTACACGTCGGAGGTGTACCCGAAGCTCCGCTCGCGCGGGTACACCGGCTACTGGATCGACGCTGCGTCGACGCTCCGCATGGCGGACGAGACGGTGCTGATCCTCGACCCGGTCAACCGGGACGTCATCGACGCGGGGCTCGCGCGCGGGCTCAAGACCTACGCAGGTCCGAACTGCACCGTCAGCCTGATGCTCATGGCGCTCGCCGGACTCTTCAAGGGGGGCCACGTGGAGTGGCTGTCCAGCATGACGTACCAGGCGGCCTCGGGCGCTGGCGCGAACAACATGCGCGAGCTCGTGCAGCAGATGGCGGCGCTCGGGCAGATCACGGCGCCTCTCATGGCGGACCCTTCGTCGACAGCCCTCGACATCGATCGCGCCGTGACGAAAGCCCAGCGCGACGGCAGCCTCCCCGTCCAGTACTTCAAGCACCCGCTCGCGGCGAGCCTCCTGCCGTGGATCGACAAGGCGGTGGAGTTCGGCCAGAGCCGCGAAGAGTGGAAGGGCCTCGTCGAGACGAACAAGATCCTCGGGCAGTCGCCGCCGATCCCCGTGGACGGGCAGTGCGTGCGCGTCGGCGCGATGCGCTGCCACTCCCAGGGGTTCACCATCAAGCTGCGCCGCGCGCTGCCCATCGAAGAGGTGACGGAGCTCATCGCCGGGAGCAACGAGTGGGTGCGCGTCGTCCCGAATACGCCCGAGGCGACGCTCGCGGAGCTCACGCCCACCGCGGTGTCGGGCACCCTGGCGGTTCCCATCGGGCGGCTCCGCAAGATGCGCATCGGGCCCGAGTACGTGACGGCGTTCAGCGTCGGCGATCAGCTTCTCTGGGGCGCGGCCGAGCCGCTGCGCCGGATGCT
>CAYUAW010000214.1:0-1837 GCA_964442485.1 uncultured Polyangiaceae bacterium | reverse complement strand
GCGTTCGTGCTCGCAGCGCTCGCTCCCTCTTCTGCCAGCGCGTGCGGCGGCGAGTGGTACCCGATCTTCCAGGTCGATCCGCGCATCAAGGGCGTCGACAACGCCGAGGACGCGCTCGACGAGGGCAAGACGCTCGCGGCGGCGGGCTCGGTCGTGCGCATGATCCCCCACATCCGAAAGCTCGATGTGACGAAGGCGAAGATCGTGCAGCGCGCGGGTCGGGTGCTCGCTCTCGCGACGGCGCGCTACGACGGCGCGCTCCCCGTCGGTCGCGAGGTTCCGTGGTACGCACAGGGCACCTGGCTCGGTCGCACGGAGGCGGCACGGCGAGCGAACCTCGACTGGGCCGCGAGGACGCTCCGCGCTATCGCCCAGGCGAGGCGCGACGACCCCGCTGCGCGCACCGAGCTCGCCGAGGCCCTGGCGCGCGTCGACACAACGCGGGACGAGGCGCGGAGCATCCTGGAAGAGCTCGCAGGAAAGGATCTCATCACGAGCCCGAACGGCTATGCGACGCTCGCGTCGCTCCGCGAGCTCGCGGGCGACGATGCCGGGCGACGCGCGGCTCTCGACCGCTGCAAGGCGATGTCGCCGAAGGCCCCTGCCTGCGGCGACACCACTCGGTCGACGTGAGGCCCGCTGCCATGAGGTGGACGAAGCGCGGTGTACTCGTGACGCTTCTCGCGACCCTCGTCGCTTCGTGCGGCGGGAGTCGTGACGAGAACGCAGAGCGAGAGCACCGCTCAGCGAAGATCGCTCCGCGCGAAGTCCCGCTCGCGTCCGCTGGTACGACGCACGATGTCGCCGACGTCGCCGCCCGGGCCGAGGAGACGGGCGACGCCGAACGAGGACACGCGCTCGTGGTGCGGTTCGAGTGCAATCGCTGCCACGACGGCACCGGAGAGAAGGCGATGGCGACGGAACGACACTGTACGCACTGCCACGAGGACATCGCGACGGGACGCTTCGGCGCGGGCGCGCCGAGGCTCGCGGAATGGAAGCGCAGCGTCGCGCCGTATCGTCACGCACCTTCGCTCGATGCGCTGGGCAAGCGCCTCCGGACGGACTGGGTCGCGCGCTTCGTCCGTGAGCCCTATGACCTTCGTCCGAACCTGGCCGGGACGATGCCACGGCTCGCGCTCGACGAGCACGACGCTGCCGACGTCGCTCGGTACCTGACCCGCGACGCCACGCGAGGCGACGACGGCACGCCCGCCACCGGAGACCTCGAAGCGGGCCGAGCACTCATCGAGGCGAAGGGTTGCGGAGGGTGTCATCTCTTCAGCGGCGTCCCCGCGCTGCCGACGAAGCCCGACGTCTCCACCGAGGCGCGACGCGCGGCCACCGAGCTCGCGCCGGATCTTCGTCACACCCGCGACCGGTTCCGCCACGATGCTCTCGTCCCCTGGCTCCTTGCGCCCGCGTCGCTCAAGCCGGACACGCCGATGCCGAATCATTCCCTGTCCGTGCGAGAAGCGACCGACATCGCCGCGTACGTTCTCGAGGCGAAGCTCGAAGAGCGAGCTGAGCTGCCTGCGACGGCGCGACTGCCGCTGCTCGCCAGGCCCGTCTCGTATGCCGAGGTGGAGCGTCGTGTTCTATCGATCACGTGCCGGCACTGTCACGGCGACCCGGACGTGGCCGGCGGCGACGGCGGGCCCGGGAATACCGGCGGATTCGGCTTCGCCCCGCGCGGGCTGGATCTGAGCAGCTACCGCAGCGCGAACGCGGGGCTCATCGGAGGGGATGGCGAACGACACAGTCTGTTCGAACGTCAGCGCGATGGCACGCCGCTCCTCGTCGCCGCGCTCGCCGCGCGCCGTGACGAGGAAGCAGG
>CAYUAW010000213.1:0-12621 GCA_964442485.1 uncultured Polyangiaceae bacterium | reverse complement strand
CGCGTGTGACGGACTGCCACGGCGAGAACGCCTCGAGGCAGCTTCTCCGGCGGGACAAAAATGCCGGGGCGCGCGCTCACGGTGAGCGCACGGGCCCGTATCGTGTCCACCTCGCGTCGTCCAAGCGCGCGAGAAGACGCGAATGTCCTCTCGCGTCGTGAGATGAGACGCCGATGGTACGCGACCTGCACTGTGGGTCACCCGGCGCACTGCGACGAGCGCTCGCGTTCCGCGCCAGGGAGCACTTAGCATGAAGATCCACACGTTCAAGCTTCTGATGACGGCCGCGCCGCTCGCGGCCGTCTTCGCCATCTCGCCCGCGGCTCACGCAGAACTCGAGAGCTGCGGTAACCTCTTCGTGGCGGCGGATGCGTCCTGCGCATTTCACCGCGATCAGGACTGCGTGGAGACGTGCAAGACCGTCTCCGTCGAGGAATCCTGCGCGGCCGAGCTGTACACGATGTGCGAGAGCGGCTGCACCACGATGGACTCGACGGAGTGCACGCAGACCTGCAGCCCCGTCTGTGTCAACGACTGCATGCAGACCTCGACCGAGACGTCCGACGATCTCTGCCGGAAGGACTGCATGTCCGACTGCAACACGAAATGCGACAGCGCGAAGAGCCCGGAGTGTTGCGCCAAGGCCTGTCCCTACACGTGCAACAAGCAGTGCGAGGGCCGGTGCCACGACGACGATCAGATGACCGAGTGCACTCCGAAGTGCACCACGGCCTGTACCGGATCCTGCGAGTCGAAGTCGAGCACGCAGTGCCAGGTCGACTGCCAGACGACCCAGTGGGAGCAGTGCAAGACCACGACCCGACAGGTATGCACGACGAGCTGCATGGACAAGGGCGGCGCGATCGTATGTGACGGCGAGTTCGTGAACGCGAGCGACCTGCACGCATGCGCATCCGAGCTCTCCGCGAAGCTGTCGATCGACGTCAACGTGGACGTGACGGCGACGGTCAACACCGTGACGAAGACGGCCAACAACGCAGCCAAGACGACCAAGTCCTCGCTGAGCTGCGCCTTCTCGCCGGCAAGCTCGTCGCGCGGCGGTCTCCTGATCGCCGCCGTGCTCGGCAGTGGCCTCCTGGTCCGCCGCCGTCGCGCGCGGGTCGCCCGCTAGACGGCCCGGGAGCCCTGGCGCGGTTTGGCCCGGGCTCCCGGTTCTGGATGACCGCCGCGAGGCGTTTCTCGCTGCGCCAGATTGTAGCGGCGGCCCCGCGGGGGTGACGCCGAGATGCGAGACGGCCGATTTTGCGCTGGACGCCGACGGCGCGCCAGATAGCGACGCGCGCGTCGCCCATCGGGTATTGTCGCGGGTCGTGGATGGAGGGCCCCTGCTCCCCGACGGCTCGAGACGCTCGAACCGCAGACGCTTGCCCTGGCGAAGGCTGCTCTGGCCGATCTGCATCCTGCTCGTGATCGCTGCTGCCACCGTGGAGCGGCACGGCGGCCTCGCCCTGAAGAAATGCTTTCTGCACGACGAGGTCATCGCGCTGATGTCGGCCACCTGTCATCAGGGGGACTACGAGCGGGCACGGCTGGACCTGGCGAACCGCTGGGTATCCGCCCCGGAGTGGAAATCGCTGCTGACCACTCGCCGTGTCGCATGCTTCGGGCTGATCCGTGACGACCTCGTCGAGTACGACATCCACCCGCCGCTCTACTTCTGGCTGCTGCACGTGGCAGGGCTCTTCACTGGCTTCGACGCGACGACGGGAGCCAGGCTCAACATCGTGATCCACGCCATCGCGCTCGCGGCGCTGATGGTGCTCACGCGCACGCTGACGGGAAGCCGGCTTTCGGCTATCGCGGCGGCGCTGCTCTGGTCGTTCAGCATCGTGGCACTCGAAACGACCTTCACCGCCCGGCAGTACGAGCTGCTCGGCGGCCTCGGTGTGTTCGCGGTCCTCGCACTACACCGCACCCTGACGAGCGAAAGGCACCCCCGGCTCCACGCCGCAGCACTGGCGGTCACGCTGTCTCTCTTGACGCTCACGCAGTGGTTCGGGTTGATCGGCTCGGTCTTCGTCGGTGCGGTCGCTCTCGGGCTCGCCGTCATCGAGCTCGTCTGTCGCCGTCGAGGAAGCGAGCCCCCCGTCCCGGCGACGCGCTCCCGGGAGCTCGCCGCGGCCTGGGTCGGCGCGCAGGCGCTCACGCTCGCGATCCACCCCCACATCATCCAGCATTTCAGGTCGGCCTCCGGGAGCGCTCTCAGGGAGGTCGAGACGGCCGCACTGCCGCAGCGCGTGAAGACGACGTTGCAGACTCTCGGCGACTACCTCGGCCTTGCTCGAGGCGACGAGCGCTGGGGCGCCGTGCTGGTCGTCACCGGCGTCTCGATCGCGTTCGTCCTCGTCCCCTTCTGGCAGCTGTGGCGCGCGTATCGGGCGGCGGGCAAGGAGACAGGGCGGGCGCTCGCCGACGCCTGCGCGGCGTTCGCGATTCCGCTGTTCGGCGTGGTCGTCACGGTTCCGTTCATCCTGGGGCTCGGCTCGCGACATTCGATGTCCGCTCGTTACCTGAGCCTGCTCTGGCCCCTCTGGGCGCTCGGACTGGTCTGGCCGTTCACGTTCGTCGTGCTCCGCGCGCGTGGGGCTGCCGTTCGAGCGGCAGGCGCCGCCCTCGGGCTGCTCGGGTTCGTGGCGTGGCCGGTCTGGAACGGGCACGCCGCAAAGGAAGACTCACCGCCGCTCTGCGGCGGTGACACGAAGGTGTCGCGTGCACTCCCGCTCGTCCGGGCGGTGGTCACCGACAACACGCACCGCGGAACGTTTGGCCCGAGCATCCCGTTTTTCCGCGACGACGCGCTCGTCTTTGCGCTCCCTCCACCGCGGGGCGCCGTCCCGGAGCGCCCTACGCCGCCGCCCCTCGACGTGCCGGAGCTCGTCCAGGGGCTCGAGCGCGTGGATGCGGTCTCGATCTTTCATCACCCCGGCGGCGAGATCACTCCTAACGCCGTGGATGATCTTCGCCACGCGCTCGACGTGGCGAACCTCGAAGCGATGAGGGTGAACGAGTGGCTCTTCGCGCTCGACCGGATGGTGCTCTTCGTGAGCTACAGGACGCCGCGACGCGGGGGCGCCCCAATCGATGTCGTGGACCAGCTCCGCCGACGCGGCTCCACCGTGCCGAACTTCAACGCACTCGACGGGTACGCCGCCGTCCTCGTCGACGGGAAACTGCAGAAGGAATCATCCTCGCTGCGGGGCGCGGCGCGCCTGAGCACCAAAGACCTCTCCGTGCCGTCGGAGGAATTCTCCATCGTGTCGAGTCCCCGGGATGCGACCATCATCGTCGCCGGATCGCCGACCGCGGACAGACGTCCGGGGTTCCTGGTGGTAGCCTACGACCCGGTCAAGCGAGAGATCGTCTATCGCACCGTCTTCCAGCCGGGCAACCTCCGACAACGTCCCTGGTCGGACGTCTTCGCGCGCACCGCGGCACGCTGAGGTGGCCGCGCCGCCGCGCGGTCGGCCGAAATCCGAGGCTCGTGCGCGTTTTTGCGAGCAGGTCCCTCGGCGATGGGATACGCGAGGGAGGATGATCGTCAAAGGCACCTTCGACCTCACGATGCAGGGGGAGCCGCCGTTCGAAACCATCCACGGCGTCACCCTCGGACGCGCCACCTTCGACAAGCGGTTCTCGGGGCCGCTGGACGGCACGAGCAAGGTCCACATGCTGGCTGCCCGCACGTCGGTCGACGGCTCAGCGGGCTACGTCGCAGTGGAGCGCGTCGCCGCCCTGCTGTCCGGTCGACGCGGAACCTTCGTGGTGGTGCATACGGGGCTCATGAACCGCGGCGCGCCCTCCCTCTCTCTCCTGATCGTTCCGGATTCCGGCACCGGCGAGCTCGCCGGCATAGCCGGGAAGATGGATATCCAGATCGTCGCCGGCCAGCACCACTACGAGCTCGACTTCACCCTCCCGTGAGGCGGCTGCTTCAAGGGCGGATGTTGCTCTTCATGAGCATGACGCCGTACGGGTTCCAGGTGGATACATTCCAGTAGAAGTCGAGCCCCCCGTGCCCGTCGGGTCGTGTGTAGGCGTCGATGACGTTCGCGCCGTACAGGCGCCCGATGTCAAACGGGAACGGCGGCGGCGAACATTCAGGGTTCAGCACGTCCAGGGGCCGATGCGGATCCGTGCGCGCACAGGTGGCACTGCCCTGATCCACGCACGCGTAGTGGAAGAGAAACCCGCCCGGCCCGTACGGATCTCCTGGGACCGCGGGATTGCCGGGTGACAGATACGGCGCGGGTGGCGTCCAGGGGCCCCACGGATTGTCCGCAAAGCGGACCATGATTGCGCCCGGAGACGGGACGTTGCGCGAATTCACGGGGTCGACGAGCAGCACGTCCGGGACGTCGCCACCGTAGAGCATGATCCATTTGTCGACGGGCGGCGGCAGGTAGCTCATCGCCGTCTGGTTCACGAGCACGCGGTCTTCGTGCGGGCTTCCGTCGACGATGCCGTCCAGCGCGAGCGGCTTCGCCTCGGATTCGAGGAACGACCACTTCGGTTCGTGGCCCTGGGCGCGTGTGCCGGCGAAGAACGACGGACGGAAGCGGAAATGCCCCGCGGAATCCGTCGGGATCGGCAGGCGTTGCGCCATCAGGTAGAGCTGCGCCTGCCGCCCCTGCTCGCCGGAGAAACCGGGCCGCCCCCACATGAGGAGGTAATTGTCACCCGGGCGGTAGTCGTTGCCGTGTCGGGTGAACGTGAAGTTTCGCACCGTGCGAGCGTTGACGTTCCAGAACTTGTTCGTCGGCCACGTGAACGCGGAATCGTAGATGACGGATCCCGGGCGCTGGACGCCCAGGTCGATGTTCTGGGCCACCGTGTACGGCGCGCTCGACGTGGTTCCGTCATTCTGCGAGCTCGTCGGATCGACGCAGAACCCGGTCGTCTGCGTGCAGGTCTGACCCTGCAAGCAGCCAGTGCCCGCGGTGGCGTCGCAGAGCAACGGAATGTTTGCGATGGTGGGCAAGCATTCGCCGACGTTCGGACCACACGAAAGGCTCGCCCCGGGACACTGCCCGGGCGTGGAGGCCGAGCCCCCCTGGCACCGCACGAGATCGGAGGTGCCGATCGCGGCGATGGCGCTCCTGCCGTCGCTGAAGCCGGTCGCCGGGATCTTTCCGAACCCCATCGGCAGAGACGTGGCCCCCCGGAAGAGCTGGATCGGGTCGAAGTCGAGTGGCGAGCTCGCCTTCGTCTCGAAGGTCACGCGTGGCGTGCCTCGCGGAGCGAACAGCGGCAACGTCCCCTGCGCGTCGTCGTTCGTCGGCGGCGGCTCGCACGGCAGATTCGCGTCCGGCCAGGTGTCGCCGAAGAGGATGACGAGCTTGCCTCGGTGCTCGAATGTCCACCCCGAGTCCGTGCCGTAGAGCCTCAAACCCGAAGGGTTTGACGCAGCGCCTGGACCGGCAAGGTGACCCACCGCCTGCGGCGGCGAGATGGTTTGCCCGAGCGCGGCTTGCTGAACGAGTGCAATACCCAGGAGAACACGCAACGATCTCATCGGACCCACCCTTTCGTGAGACACCCCGTCCACTACTCTATCTGCCTCCGGCATCACCCGCCGGACCCTGTCCTTGAACTCTAGCGTATACCCCCTCGGCCGTGCTTTGGAATAGGGATCGCGTGGACACGCGGACTTTCCCCTGGCTCATTCCGCCGACGGCAGGGCGTCGATCGCACTTGCCGTGAGGAGCATCACGATGTGCTGCTCGTCGTTTTCGAGCACGGCCGCCGAAGAGCCCAGGGCACCCATCGCCGCGCGCGCGTTCGCGCTCTCCGACAGATTCGGCTTGTCGATCACGATGCGACACAGCGTCTCGCGGCACTGCGCGGCCACCAGTGCTCCAGAAGCATTCACGCGCCGGAACGTCTGCTGGATCTTCTCCTCGTGCTGCGTGGAAACACGAGGATCGTACCGCTCCTGATCCCAGCGGGCGCGTCGCGCGTCCGTGATGTCGTCATTGATGTGAAGCCCTGGTGTCGCAGGCTCCGGTTCGGGTGCGCTCGCTCGAGGCGCGGGCGCGGACGGGCGCGCGGGCGAAGGAGCCGGAGCGACCACGGCAGGCTGCGCACGCGCCGGTCGCGGCGGAGGCTCCGGCAACGCCGCAGGCTCCGGTGCGACCGAGGGCGCGCGCACCGGCGCGCGCGTCGCCGCGGGGCGAATGATCCACAGCGAGGCCACGGCAGCGAGCACGGGCACCACCAGCAGCCCCGCCGGTCTCCATTCTCGGTAGCTCAAGGTCTCCGCCATGCGCCACTAGCACCCTCGCGACGCGCACATCAAGTACCTGCGGGAGCGGTTGCCAGGCACGTCATCTGCCCCGTTCACGTGGGCGCACGGTAGACATCGGCGCACGTGTAGGTGCGGGCGCGGCGACTCTCGCACGGTGGAAGTTCTGATACGCTTGCGCGAAGGCGGTGCGGAGACGGATTGCTGGAGTCTTACTCCTCGTGGTCGCGCTCCTGGGTCTCGTCACGGGATGTGACGGGACCGAGGGGCAGCTGCTCCGCCACTGGACGTTCCAGGGCGAGGGCCGAGCGCGACCGATCGACCTTCCGGTGCACCTGAACGCGGAGCTGCCGAAGCGGGTCGTCGTCTATCGACTGTATTCCGACGTCGCCGTCCAGCGCGACCTTGGTGGTCGCGATGTGGAGCTCGTCATTCCGTATCTCCCGGCGCACGCGGACCTTCGCGTGAACGGGCAACTCGTCTCTTCGACTGGAGCCGCGGACGCCGGCACGTATCGTCACATCGGCCCCCATCGCTGGACGATCCCCGCGGGTTCGGCGCAAGGAGGCCGGCTCGGTCTCGAGCTCGACGTGACTTACGCATGGACGCAGGCCGCCTGGCTCGACGTCGTTCCTCGGCTGATCCCCGCCGGGACGGAGACTCCGACCCTGGAGCGGAACCGGCTACTGAACGATCGTGGCGGATGGTTCGGGCTGATCGGCCTGTCGCAGATGGGCTTCACGTTCCTCGCTGTCTACTTCTGGGATCGCCGTCGCAGGGCGTACCTCTGGTTCGCCATCCAGGCTCTGAGCGCGTCGTACTACCCCGCGTACGTGCTCGGCTGGACGACACACCTCGGCATCGCCGTCGAGCATCTGCTTCTCGCGCAGAGCCTCTCCGTCGCGCCTATCGTCTCCGTGTACTACACGCACGAGTTCTTTCAACGCGGCAAGCCGCGCCGCCTGTGGCTCCTCTTCTTCTCCGTGGGGATGCTCCTTCCGCTCACCGCCGCGTTCGGCGCGTTCGTCGATTCCGCGTTTGCCACGCCCGGTGTCGTGCTCTGCGTGGGCGCGGCCATCGCGTACCAGATCACGACCGGCGTCCGGCTGGTCTTCACCCACGACGATCGCCGCATCGTCCTCTTCTTCCTCTGCTGCTGGCTCGCCCTCGGAGGGTCCGCCTGGGTCGATCTGTGGGCATGGATGGGGTACGGCGAGATCCTCGATGGCGCGCGTCCGGCCTGCATCGGCCTCGGCCTCTTCGGCATCTTCCAGTCGCTCCTCCTCAGTCGCAGCCACTTCCAGTCACTGCGCGAGGCAGATCGCCTGAACAGCAGCCTGAGCTCGCGATTGCACGAGCTCGAGCAGCGGCAGGCCGAGATCGAGGTGCTCAACGAGGAGCTGCGCCTGCAGGTCGGTCGGCGCTCTGCGAACATCCTCGCGGCGCTCGCCCACACCATGGGTCGCTCGACCACGCTCGAACCGGGCGACGTCGTGGAGAATCGCTACCGGGTCGTCGGCGCGCTCGGCGCAGGCGGTATGGGCACCGTCTACGAGGTGGAACGCCTGCACGATCACCGCCGGCTGGCCCTCAAGGTGACGTTGCACAACAGAGGCGTCGACCTTGCGCGCCTCGCCCGTGAGGCACAGGTGGCCACGCGCGTGCGCCATCCCAATGTCGTCTCGGTGGTCGACACGGACGTCGCCGAGGCGGGGTACGTCTACGTCGTGATGGATCTCGTCGAGGGCTGCTCGCTCTCGGACTGCGAGGGGCGCCACGACGTCGGATGGTGTCTCCGGGTCCTCGTGCAGATCCTCGACGGGCTCGGCGCGATCCATGCGCAGGGGATCATTCATCGCGACCTCAAGCCCGGTAACGTGCTGCTGTCGGGGGACGTGGAGAAGAACCCGCGTGCCCGCATCGCCGATTTCGGCATCAGCCGCGGACTGCTCGACCCGCTCCTTGCCCCCTCCCCGTCTCGCAAGGGACTCAGCCCGGAGCCGCCCACCGTCAGGGTCAACGTGAAGCAAGAGCGCCCCGCGGACGCCACCGACTCCGACGTCGCGCTCGACCGCGTCTTCATGACGAACGCCGTGGTCGCCAGCACCCCGCAGCTGACCCGGACGGGGGCGATCTCCGGGACGCCGTCCTACGTCGCGCCGGAGCTCGCTCGCACGAGCGGCCAGCTCGGACCGGCAGTCGATGTGTTCTCGTTCGGCGTCGTCGCGTATCGCCTGCTCACCGGCGCGCAGCCGCATGCGGAGGCGCCGCTGCTGGCGCGCCTCGACGGACGCGAGCCCGTGCCCCATCGTCCGCTCGCAGAGGTATTCCCGGAACTGCCCGGCGCGGTCGCCCGCGCCATCGATGCCAGCCTGTCGCCGTCGCCGGACGCGCGCCCGAGCACGACCGAGCTCCTGCGCGTCCTCTGGACGGCGATCGATGCGACCACGCCTGACCTAGATCGAGTCGACGTCCGGCAACCGTGAATCACGTCGGCGGCGCCTGCGCGCTCAGGGATGAGCGCGCTCGACGACGTTGTGAACGGCCGGCTGCCTGCGGAGATGATCGAAGATCGCACCGAGATCTTCGGCGGACATGCCGGCGTATGTCGTCCACGGCATGATGGTGTTCATCCCGCCTGCGCTCACCGGCACCGCGGCGGTCGGGGAAGCGTAGGCCTTGAAGCGAGCGATGAACTCCTCGCGCGTGTAGTTGCCGATCCCCGTCTCGGGGTCCGGGGTGATGTTTGCCGACGTCACGTGACCACCGCCGGGAAGCGGGAACGTCCAGCCGCCAGCGAACTCCATGCCCGGCTTGTGCTTGCCCCGCACCTGCTCCGTGTGGCACTCGACGCAGTTGGCGACCGTCGTGAGATACCTGCCGTATTCCGGGGTGCCCGGTGTCGGGCAGGGAACCGGCGTCGCCGGGCCCGGGATGGTACGAACGATGAGGTTCATCGGGAAATCGAGCTTGGCGTCGCGGTTCGGCTGATTCACCGCCGGGAGCGTCCGCAGGAAGGCGACTATCGCCGTCATGTCCGAGACGCAGAGCCCCGCGTAACTCGGATACGGCATGATCGGGAACAGGGCGCGACCATCGCGCGACACGCCGGTGGTGATGGCGCGTGCGAGCTCGCCGTCCGTCCACGAGCCGACACCTGCTGGCGTGATGTTTCGCGAATAGATCTCACCGGGGAAGCCCATCTCGCGCGTGAAGCCCTCACCGCCGGCGCCGAGGTAACCTGGTAGTGGTGGCCCCGAGTATCGCTTCCAGTCCCGTGTCGAGTGGCAGTCGAGACACACCGCGACGTGGCGGGCGAGATACGCACCGCGCTGGACGAGCACCGGCGTGGCAACGACGTGCAGATCGCTCGCTGCCGCGACCTTGGGAAATGCGACGAACAGATACAGGACGACGACACCCACGAGCCCCGCGATGGCACCGATGACGGAGAGGCTCACCTTGACCATGCGGCTCATTCGAAGATTCCTTCCAGCAACCGTGATCATTTTCGCGCGTACGGGAGGTCTCGCGCGTATACCGCGATTGGCGAGATCGAACCACGGAAGCTTTGACGCGCGGGACGTCTCGTGAAAGCGTCGCCATCTTCTCCGGGGGGCGACGTCTGCGCTGCGAACGAGAGGAAATCGAGCATGGCCCCCTTCAAGCTTCTCCTGACCGTCGGACTCACGTCGTTCGCAGCTGCCTGCAGCTCCGATTCGAACCCGAACAACGGCGCCGACGCTGGCGACACCGGCGGCAAGAGCGCAACGGGCGGCTCGGGCGCGAGCTCTGGGGGCAAGAGCACGACGGGCGGTTCGGCCGGAAAGGGCAGCGGTGGGAGCGAGGCGGGCAGCGGCGGGACGGCTCCCGGTGCGGGCGGAGCCGGGGCGGGAGGCGGTCAATCCGCGGGTGGCTCAGCGGGCAAGGCCGGGAGCACTTCGACCGGCGGCGGTGCGGGTTCGGGCGCAGGTGGCGGAGCGAGCGGTGGCACTCCGGGTGATGCGGGCCCGGACGCAGCGCCGGTCGGCGCACCTGTCGAGCACGTGTTCGTCATCGCAATGGAAAATCACGACGAGTCGCAGATCATCGGCGACATGGCGGACGCACCGTACATCAACGGCACGCTCCTGAAGGATTACGCGAGCACGTCGAACTTCGTCGACACGCTACCCCTGAACATCCCGAGCGAGCCTCATTACGTACTCGTCGAATCGGGTACGAATGCCTTCAGCGACGTCACCTTCACGACCGACGACGATCCCTCGGCGGCGAACAGCACGTCGAGCACGGAGCACCTCGTCGCCCAGATGAAGACTGCCAGCGTGTCGTGGATGTCGTACCAGGAGGGGCTCGAAGCCGCCACCACGGGCGCTTGCCCCATCCACACGTACAACTTCTACGGCGCGAAGCACGACCCGTTCGTCTTCTTCCAGGACGTTGCCGGTTCTCCTCCATCCGACACCAACGCCTATTGCGTCGCGCACCATGCGCCATCGACGCAGCTCGCCGGTGATCTCTCCGGCGACAAGGTCGCCGCCTACAGCTTCATCACCCCGAACCTGTGTAACGACATGCACGGCGCCGGTGGCTGCCCGAACTCCAACACCATCCGCTCCGGCGACGACTGGTTGAAGGCCAACGTCCCGGGGCTCATCACCTACGCCAACGCGCACAATGGCGTGATCTTCATCCTCTGGGACGAGGGCTACTCAACGCTCCAGATCCCCTTCATCGCCGTCGGCCCGATGGTGAAGAAGAACTACGTCAGCAGCGTCGAGTTCAACCACGGCTCCGTGGTGAAGACGATCGAGAAGATCTTCAGTCTCCCGACCCTCGCGAAGGTGGCGAGCTCGAACGACCTCTCCGATCTGTTCTTGCCCGGTAGCATCCCTTGAAGGGGCTCGGAGCCGTGGTCCTCTTGGGCCGCGTGCTCGGCGTTCTCCTTTGTTCGCTCCCGGCGGCCTGCGGCGCCGGAGGAGCATCGACCTCGAAACCCGGGAAGCCGTCGCTCGCACGAGCAGGCGGCACCGGGTCCTTCGCGGTCGTCCCCGTCGGCGGCGCCGAGAAGCTCTATCTTCCGGAGTACTCCTCCGCCTCCGGCGAGCCCGCCATCGCTGTCGTCGACGTCTCCGCCGTCGGCGACGGCGGACGCGGCACCCCGGCGCTCCTCGGCGAGATCGAGCTGGGAGCGGCTCCGGAGGGCCGAGTCGCCTACGCCACGACCACGGCTGGCGATTCGACCATCGTCGTGGCCGCTTCCACGCAAAGCCCGACGGTGTGGTTCATCGATCCTCGCACGGACCAGCTGATCGACGAGCTCGCGCTCGGGGCTTCCTACGGGCAATCGACCTTCCGCGGTGACGGTGGCTACGTGACGAGCATCGCGCTCGACCCGACCCGCCGGGAGGCCGTGCTCGCCGTGTGGAACGGCTTCGCCATCGTGGACCTGACGACGCGGAAGATCGCGCGCATCCTCCCGGCGCCGCCGTCGGAGAACTTCGCGCTGGACACCGTGCACCGGCGCGTCATCGCGCCGTTCTACGACTGCGCGTCGAGCCTCTCTCCGTCGGGCGAGCCGCCCGCCTCGTGCGGGACCCCGCGCGCGCTCGACGGCACACCGATGACCGACGGGCTCAGCGTGGTCGACCTCGACGACGACGCCGTGTACACGTACGAGTCCACCGACGCCCGGGACCCGCATGCCCCCGTGGGCACCCTTCCGGGCAGCACCGCAATCGATCCGGACACCGAGCTTACCGTGGTCACATCGAAGGGCCATCAGTATCAGACGATCATCGATTTCTCGCGCGCCGTGTTCGAGCGCGCCGAGCGGCGCGTCACGGCGCCGTCGATGGTGCTCACGGGCAACGGGCTCACGGATGTCGCGATCGCTCCCGGCGGGCGTCTGGCATTCTGGGAAGGTGAGAACGCACGCGACATCGCCGCGGGGGTCCTGACGACCCTAGCGCCCTCGCCGCGCGTCCCGGACGCCGGGGCGGACGCAGGCGGCGGTGGCGAGCCCGATTACGTCTTCGGTCTCATGCCGTCGCTCCCGGACGGCACGGAGTGGATGAACGCGCCGTCCTCGCACGGCATCGCGGTCGCGGCTTCCTCGACGGGGGCGCCGTTCGGCATCACCGTGAGCCATGACTACCGCTGGGTGGCGCGCGTCGATCTTGCGGCGCTTCTGGCCCTGCCGGATTCGTATCACGAGGTCGCGGACGTCTCGAGCGCCGTGACCTTGCTCGACGCGCGCACGCCCCGCTGAGCGCGGCCGCGCGCGTGAGCTTCTCGTAGAGGGCCCGAGGCATCAAAGACGCGGACCTACGCGAGCGGAGCGAGCGCGCCGAAGGCGG
>CAYUAW010000212.1:10211-12631 GCA_964442485.1 uncultured Polyangiaceae bacterium | reverse complement strand
TCGAACGCCGATTGCTGCGCGCCGCTCGAGTGCAGCATGGGAGTGTGTGTGCCGCCGTCGGTCGTCGTGCGTTGACGGCAGAGGAGGCCGCGCGATCGACACGAGGCGTTCAGAACGCGATGCCGGAATACGGGCACTGCATCATGAGCGCCTGGGTATCGCACGGCGGCGAGCCGGGGGAGGGCTGGCAGTCGAAGTACTCGGGGCACGAGGCGGCTTGCTCGCAGCCGCACCCGCAATCGTTGATGAACGGCTCGGTGTTCGGCCCGCACTTGTAGCGGATGGTGGAGCATTCCATCGGGCTCTTTCCGATGTACCCATGACGATGGTCGTCCACGCTGGAGTCGCAGGGTGCACACGTCTTCTTCGTGCAGGAAACGACTCCGCTGGCCTCGCACGAGCAGACGTTGCAGTCGTCGGTCGCGTAGAAGGTCGTTCCGGCGGCGTGCATGGTCCCGCCGTACTGGCAGGCGGAGTCGCCGGCATCCGCGGCGCCGAGGAGCACGTAACAGCCGCCCTTGCACAGCCTCGTCCCCCCGTCCGAGAGCGGAACCTTTTCACCCTCGGTGCACGGACAGCAGCCGCAGACCTCTTTGCATCCCACGTCGCACATCGGCGGCGGCGCACAGCCGGCACCCGAGCAATCGACGCCCCCCGTGCCCGGCCGGCCTCCGGTCGAGCTCGCGCCTCCGGCACTGGAGCGGCCGCCCGAGGCCGGCACGCCGCCGGAGCTCGCGCCGCCGGAGCTGCTCCGTCCCCCCGAGGACGCGCCACCCGTGACCCCCGCGCCCCCGTTGCCGCCAGCGGAGCCCCCCGACGTGCTGCCGCCGCAGGAGACCATCCACAGCACGAACCAGGCGCAGGCGACGCCCCTGACGCACGACGAAGCCATTCTGGAAAGGGTACGGCGAAGTGGTCCGGCGAGCAAACGGAGGCGAGCGCTTCAGTGGAGCTGATTGCCGCTCGTCGTGAAGTGCGTTCCGTTGACGACGAGCTGGGGCGGCTTGTTCCCGCTGAGCACGTTGTCGGTCACCTCGCCCGTGTCCACGCTGCTCCGTATCTCGATGCCGAAGCCGTTCCCGGTCCCGGCGGCGGTGTCGCTGATGGTGTTGCCGATGATCGCGATACGCTGGAGCTGGTTCGGAACGCTGCCCTGCGTCGCGGACGCATGCGACTCGCCCGGGGCGTCCGAGTACGCGAGCAATCCGTCGTGGCTGCCGCCGAGGTTAGCATGAGCGATGGTGTTGTTGCTGACGGTCACGTCGGAGGCGCCGTACGTCTTGTACGAATTTTCTTGAGCCAGGTACACGCCCGCCCACTTCGTCCGGTCGATGTCGTTGTGATCGAAGAGAACGAACTCCCCGCCGACGACGGACAGCCCGCGCGCCGCGCCGTCGCGCCCCCAGTTCGCGATGGCGGCGCAGTGGTGCACGATGTCCCCGTCCCCCTGGTAGCTGACGAACGCAAACAGATCGTCGCCGCGGGTCGAGGATGTCTGCGCGCGATTGCCGACGACCTGGCAGTAGCGAGACCCCGCGGTGTGATGGAAGGCATCCGAGTAGCCGTCGTGCGCGTAGTTGAAGGCCCACAGCCCGCCTTCCTCGGCGTACCCGAACACGTGGGCGCTGGCGGACTGGGCGACGTCGTTTCCGACGACCAGCGCGTCGTGCACGAAGGGGAGCCCTTGATTGTCCGTGCCGACCCAGATGCCGGATTGCTGCGCCGCCGCGAGGCGGGCCGTGGCCGCGAAGTTCAGGGACAGAAACAACGCGCCGCTCCGGTCGCCCGCGAGATGAACCGCGCCGTTCGAGGGATTCGTCGCTTGCAGCGCCCCGCCCGAATCCTCCGGAAAACGTCGAAGACGGACGTTCGCGCCGACGCGGAGGACGGCGGAATAGTCGAAGGTGCCGGCCGGGACGAGAACGTCCACGGGAGCGTCCTGCGTGGCAATCTTCGCCGCGTCGTCGAGCGCCTTCTGGATGGCACTTGTCGCATCCGCAGGAGCGGGGGAAGCCGAATACGGCGCGGCGGTGATCGAGATGGAATGCGATGCGCGCCGTGTCGCCGGAAGCAACGCCATGATCTGATCCGACGTGAGGACGTCACCTGGTGTGAACGGCTGGAAACGGAGCGCGCTGTATGTCGTCTGACCTTCCCAGGTCGCCAGGGCGGGAAAGCGCGCCGTGTCCGGAGCCCAGGCGCCGGAGGCAGGCACCAGCACGTAGTCGAGATAGGTGCGCTTCGCGGTGTCGACGGCGACGAGGTTCCACCCTGCGCGCGCACCTCCCGATGTGCTGCCGCCTGCACCTCCCGTCGCGCCGCCGGTTGCCGCACCGCCCGTTGCCATCGTTCCGCCCACGCCTCCGGTCGTTCCGCCGGCCCCCGTCGTTCCGCCCGCACCGCCGCTCCCCGTCATGCCG
>CAYUAW010000212.1:0-10111 GCA_964442485.1 uncultured Polyangiaceae bacterium | reverse complement strand
GAAGCGAGCCTAGTTCCAGAGCTCGTCTGGGTCGACTGCCCTGGCTTGGTCGCGCCAGGTGAGCGTCGGGGTTGGCGCGCGGCGCACGACGGTGGAGACTGCGGCGGATGCGCAAGGGCCTCCCTCGCAATTCGAGGAAGCGCGTGTTCCGCGAAGGCGGAACCACGCTCACCCTGGTGGACCGCGGGACGCATCACGAGCTCAACATCGGCGACGTCCCCATATTGACGAGCGCGCTGCTCGGAACGGAACGCGCCTTCGGCAGGCTCGCGCCCCGGACGGCGACGAAGGTCGTGATCGGAGGCCTGGGGTTCGGCTCGACGCTGGCTGGCGTGCTCGAGTCGGTGGGTCGCGACGCGCGTGTGCTCGTCGTCGAGAAGCTTCAAACGGTCATTCGCCTCGTGCAGGGCGAGCTCCGCCACCTGGCGAGCGCCGCGATGGCGGACCCCCGCGTGACGCTCGTTCGCGACGACGTACATCGGGTCATCCTGGACGAGCGTGACGTCGACGCCATCTTGCTCGACGTCGACAACGGCCCCGACTGGGGTTCCTTCCGGACCAACGCGCGCCTTTACGACGCGCGCGGCCTTCGCGCGGCGCGCGCGGCCCTTCGTCCCCAGGGCATCTACGCCGTATGGAGCGGCTACCCGAGCCCGGAATTCGGCGAGCGACTGCGCAAGGCGGGCTTCACACCGCGTGTCGTGCCCTTCCATGAACGAGGGAAGCTCCAGGCGCGAGCTTACGTCGGAACGAAACGCGTCGACTGAAAGCGCTCGCCGCTCGCCTGTTCAGGGACGAAAGCTCGGCCGCTCCGAGTGACTCACCCCGGGAAGACGCATGTCGACGGCGGGCTCGTAATCGAACACGACGAAGTGCTTGCACTTCACGCGGGTGTCGTCGCTGGCGTCACGGCACTGCCTGCAGTTGTCTCGCGCCCAGTTGCTGGCGTGCCGACGAGACCTGAAGCCCGTCTGCTCCTCTGAGCCCCGTTCGCTGCTGTCGAACCGGACACCGTAGCGTCGGTACCAGCCCATCTTCTTCAGCAACCAGCGCAGCATCCCGTCCCCTGCCCTTCCCGCGACGGCGCACGCCGTCCGAAGAAAAACGCTACTTCAGCGAGCGCGAGCAGCGCAAGGCCCGCGAGCGCGGCCGCCCGCGTCACTCACGACGCGCGCAGCCGCCGCTTCTGGACGGCACGCCCTTGCCGCGCGATGCGGGGGGCCGTCATTCTGCCGCGACCTTCGCGCGCGACGCGCCGCTCGCCCGCGCCTCCACCAGGCCGCTTTCCATTCGCCCAAAGCTGTGGGTCGGCTGGATGTACGGCGCGAGGACGCTGCGCGTGACCTCGCTCGAGGGAAACATCTGATAGAAGGCGGGGTTGTCCTGCACGCGATCGACGATCGCGCGCTCGAGGAGCATCGACGTGTACTGTTCAGCTGCGAGCTCGGGCGTGTTGGCGTTCAGCACCACCTCGAGATCGAGCATCCTTGCCGCAGATTTCATGCCAAGCAAGCGCGACTGGTGTGGCGCCCAGTTGTCGGCGCACGTGCCGTTCTCCGAGCAGCCGAAGACGCCGTCGTCACCGTGCACGAAGAGCGTCTGATTGCCGGTCGTGTGACCGGGCGTACGCAGGAGCAGCGCACCGTCCCCCAGGGAGAGGTCGGCGTCCGTCAGCACCACGCGCTCCGCAGGGACGCCCTTCTTTCCGTCGGCCACGAACCAGGCGCGCTGCATCATGGGCAGATGGTCCCAGTCCTCCCATTCGACGCGGGGAGCGAGCAGGAGGGCGTTGGGAAACCGCGCAGCGAGCCCGGATGTCCCGAGCAGAGGCCGAAGATCCTGCGTGTGGAAATGATCGAACGCAACGAGATCGATGTCGGCGCACGAGAGACCGAGCTCGGCGAGCTGCTCGGCGCACCGGTTCGGTGGAGGCTCGAGCGGGCGGCGCAGGAACGCGGGCGTGCGCCCGATGAGCCGCGCGAAGAACGGTGTCGCCGCGTTCGCAGGGCCGTCGGTCGGATTGAAGAGGACGTTCTTCAAGCCGTCACCCGTGCGCACCTGGACCAGCAGGCTCCTGTTCTGGATGATGAGGAGCGCACCGGGCAACATCGCCGGCACGACGCCGTTGAACGCAAAGCGGATGGGATAGGGCGCGCCGCTCGTCGGCAAGGTGCGCACCGAGACGACCTTCGGTCCTTCGCGCAAGCGATCCCCGACGCTCCTGCCAGCACGCTCGACGGCGTCTTGCCGGAGACCTGCGCCGTGGGTGGCACGCGCCGCATCGAGCTCGTGGAGCTCGCGAACCCAGGGCAACCGTTCGTCGATGGCTTTGCCAAGTCGCAACGTCATGGGATTTCTCCTGCCAGACTGACTACCCCAGGCGCCGCGAAGCGTCACGCCTCCGACGATGCCTGGTGTCCGCGACGTTTCCGGATGCTCGACCAGGGACGAACTCGTCGACCAAGCCAGCCGTATTGGACTGACCATTTCGCTGGCCGCACGACTCGGAGGATTGCCCGGCACCTGCGAAAAATTCCGCAGCTGAGCGGCGGGGCTCGAGCGCGCGAGCGTATCACCGCGTGTTTTCCAGCAGAGACTCCATCCGCGTCACTCGCCCGTGGCACTGGCACGTCTTCTGCTGGCACCGGCTCCACTCCGCGCATCCAGCTCGGAGCCAGTCACAGTCAGGAAGAGTAATTCATGGACGCCGACGCGCCGGGTCACGAACCAAGGAGAGTTCTCTGGGTGACTCCGCTCACGACCCTGGGGCGTGGAAATGTGCAAGAGATCGTCGCAGCGGGTGGTGAGGCCATCGTGGTCGCGTCGGCGGCCGACGCGAGGCGTGCCCTCGGTGCGTTCGACGGCGCGGTGTTCGCTTTCGATCTTCCCGACGGCAGCGGGATCATCCTCGCTGCCGAGATGCTCCTCGAGAATCGTGTTCGGGCTGTCAGCTTCGTTCACCCGCACGACGAGCTTACAGTGCCGACCACGACGCCTCGGGAAGGTCCCGTCACGGCGTAGGCGAACAGACGGTGTTCGAATTCACCCCCGTGCTTGCGGCGGCCGCCATGCAAGCGTTGCTGTAGGTCTTCCCGTCGCAGCCGCACACCGGCGAGTATTGCTCGGTGCAGCCCTGCGGGCGCTTCTTGCACGTGGCCGAGGCGTCGGCGGCTCCGCACAGCGCGCCTGCTTCGTACGCGCAATATTCATCGGCCGCGCACGTGTTTCCGACGAATCCGCCGCACGGCTTGTCCGTCGGCTGACACGCCTTGGTCGTGCATCCCCAGGCGTTGCCCATGCAGGTGCATGAGTTGCAGCCATCACCCGCCGGCTTGGTGTCGCCGTTCGTGCATCCCTCGGGAATGCAGCCCGGAATGCACTGCCATTGCCCCCCGGCGCACGTGCAGTCCAGGCATCCGTTCGGGTTCTTCTTGGTATCCCCGGCGGCGCAGGCGGGCTGCGTCGGGTCCACGCACCCGAGGAGCGTACACTCCCAGGCTCCGCCGGAGCACGTGCAGGAGTTGCAACCGTCGCCAGCCGGCTTGGTCGCTCCGTCGACACACACCGGCGGGGGACAGAAGACGGAGGTGCAGGCCCATCCACCGCCGGTGCAGGTGCAGGTGTTGCAGCCGTTGTCCGGCGAGCGCGTCTCGCCTTCCTTGCAAGGCGGCTGGCCGCCATCCGGAACACAGCTCCCCGACGGACACACGCCACCGGAGCCACCGGAGCCACCCGCTTGCTCGCCAGTGACCCGGCCGGAGCACCCGACCACGACGATAGAGACCCACATCAGGGGGCGCAGCCACGGCGTCGACATGTTCCTCCACCAGAGCATGCCCCATACCAGGCGCCAGGTTCGCGTTCTCTCTGGCGACGCTCCCTGTCCGGGCGCAGAACGCGGCACAGGATGGCACAGGACCTGCGCCGCAAGTCGCGTCTCGACGTGTCTGCGCGACGGTCACGCGCGCGCCGGAGCCACGCCGCACATCACGAGAACGTGCGAACCGTCGCGATGTCCCCCGCTTGATACAGCTGGCTCGCGATTTCCTGCAGTAGATCGTGGCCCACGGGTTTGATCGCCGGAGTCATCGGGAGCGCGATCGTTCCGATCAGCATACGCTTGCTCCCCTGGCTCACGGTCAGGGGAAGCAAGCGGTAGGCGGCGCCCGGAACCACGAACGTCTCCGTGAGCGGCGCGCCCTGGATCAGCGCCGTTTCTTCCACGTCGTCCTCCACGTCATCGAAGAGCTCCTTGACGAGGGTCACGAGGTCGCCTGGCGCGTCGCAGACGCCGAGCCGTCCCACCATGATCGGATCGTTGCTCGCATCGGCAGTGAAGAGCCAGGCTTCTCGTACGCCTGCCTGCGCGCCAGCGAGCTCGAGCGCGCGGTGCCTTCGAGCGGCCTCACCCTCGCAGCTGGCGAAGACCGACTGGATGAGGGTCTGCGCTGCGGTCATGAAGCCGCCCGCTGGGGCTTGCGCGACGGTGAGCCCGCCGGGCGCCACGCGCATCTGGCGCAGCCGCTCGCACTGGCCAATCAGCGCCGGATTCTTCGTCGGCGCCACCCACCGCCGCATCGCAGAAAGGTGCTGCTCGAAGGCAGGCGTATCGCCCTCGGCGAGCGCCACCTCGGCGAAGGTCCGATGAATGGCGCCGAGCGTGGCGGCGTTTTCGTTCGGCGCGTAGCGGTCGAGAAGCTCCCCGAGCCTTGCCTTCGCGCCCGCCACGTCGCCGACCCCGGCGAGTGCCCGGCAGAGCTCGATGCGAGGACCCAGCGTCATGGCCACGAAGTCGAAATCGTCGGCGCAGAGCGCCAAGGTTTCCTCGCACACGTCTCTTGCGAGCTCGTACTTGCCGAGGTCGTTGTACACGCTCGCCAGCGCTCCCCGGACCGCGCTCCATCCGACGCGCGCGCGAGGGGACGACTTCGCGAGCGTCGACAGGTATGCCTCGAGGGCGAGATCGTTGGCACCGGTGAGCTTGTACTGGAGCGCGCGCGTACGCTCCGCGTAGAGCTCGAGCGACGGAGACGTCTTCTTTAGCCGTTCGAGCTGTTCCAGTACGCGCTTGTTCCCCGCGGCATCCCTGGTGTTGCCGCAGATGGCGCTGGCCGTGCAGGTCGACCAGATCTCGATCTGCCACGCCGAACCGTGCTGAACGGCGTATTCCTCGACGCGCTCGCGGCACTGCTGCGCGAGGTCACTCTCCCCGCGGAAGCCGTGATACAGCAACCCGAGCTGCTTCGCGATCGTCGCGTCCTGCCGCCCGCCGAGCGCTTCGAGCTGCGCGATTCGCGCCAGCGCTGCCGAATCGTCGCGCTGGCTCTCCAGGATGCCGAGCGCACAAATGGCTCCCCGCCGCAGACGACGCAGCAGCTGCGGCGGTAACGGGACCTCATCGAGGCGCGTGAGCATCGCGGACCAGCCCGCATGCGAGTCGGCGAGCCGGTCTTCGGTCATGCCCACGATGAGCCGGCAGAACTCGTAGGCGAACGCCGCGGGGTGACCGGAACCGAACGCCATGAACGGCAGAAGTGCCTTTGCGAAACGTTCCTGGGCCGCGTGATCGATGACGGCGGATGCCACGGCCGTCAGGGTGACGACCGCGCTGATGAGCCAGCCGACGAGCATCACGAAGTCGGGCGCGCCGTTGCTCGTCTCGCCGTCCAGGAGAACCGGAGCGGCCCCGAGGGCGCGTATCAGGCTTTCCAGGTCGTGCGAGACGGTCTCACCGTTCGGGCCCCGGAGCCCCAGGGCACGTTCGAGCCGCTCCACCGTCTCCGCGCCGTAGCGCTCCGCGAACGCGGGCGAGATCTCGTAGCTCGCGACCACCAGCGGCACCAGCAAACCGAGGAGAGCGAGGTTGCCCTTTCCGTGCCGCCGATACACCTCGAGCGCGGCCTCCAGCGCCGCCGACACGGACTCGAGGGTACGCGCGGGGTCATCGTCGTGAGCGAGCACGGCCTTTGCGGCTGATGCGATGATGTCCGCGCCGCGGAGCTCCTGGTGGCCGCGGATGAGATGCAACCCCGCGACGATTCTCGCGCGAGGAGCGTCGGCCGCGGCGAGCAGCGCCTCGCTGACCCGGAGCCGAAGTGCGTCGAGGGTGGCGTCGTCGGCGTCGTCGGCCGCCGCGACGGAATACGTCGATGCCGAGAACCAGTACCCCTCGGGTCCGTCAGCCACGATCTCGGCGCGGGAGAGCTCGTCGAAGGCGGCGATGACCTGCCGGCTCGATGTGCTTCCCTCCTCGAATGCGACGAACCACTCGAGCGGAGTCGTCTCGTCGATGATGGAAAGCAGCGTCGCGGCTCTCCTCGCGTCCGGAGAGCAATCCCGAAGCCTGTTCGTCGCAGCGATTTCGGGGCGCCCTAGCTTTTCGGGCGGGATCTGGAGGGGGAGGGTCCAGGCGCCGGCGTCGTAACGGATGAGCCCCTCGTCGACGAAGCCCTGAAGGAGCCGCATGCAACGGCCGGGGTTGCCTTCGGTCGCCGTGAAGACGCGCATCGCCGTCCGGCGCGTGTGCGGAGCGTTGCCGAAGGCGGTGCGCACTAGCTCCTCGACACCCTCCGACGTCAGCTCGCGAAGACGGATCGCCGAGCTGACTTCCCGGAGCGCGCGCACTGCCGGCGAGAGCTCGGCCGAGGTGCGCACGGACGCGGTCGTCATGACGACGAGGCGGCGATCGCGAGTAGCGCGTGACAGGGCGAGGAGCAGGGCGACGCTCACCAGATCCGCCCGGTCGACGTTGTCCACGGAGATGAGAAGAGGCATCTTCTCTGCGATGTTGCGCAGGCATGCCTCCAGGATCGCCGGAAGCGCGACGAGCGCCGCTTCACGATCGCCGGGGTCACGAGGCGGCTCGAGCTCGAGCTCCCCGAGGATCTCGGGCCACACGGCCTGGAGCACTGTCGCGTGCGCGGCGAAGAACTCAGCGACCACGTGTGGGGACTGACGAGCGAGCCGGTGCGTCAGGGCGCGCGCCGTCGAGAGACGTCCGGTATGCCCCGCGCCGTCGACCCTGAGCACACTGGTCCCCCCGACCTGAGCACCGAGGGCGACCTCTGCGAGAAAACGCGTCTTGCCGGCGCCGGGATTGGCGTCGACGTAGATCGAGCTGCCGGACCCGGCTCGTGCACGCGAGAGACGCCGGCCCACGCGCCCGAGCTCGTGCCCTCGTTCGACCAGTGCGGCGCCGACGAAATAGGCGCGCGCGGCCTGCTGGTCTCGGTCGGGTTCGATTCCAGCGATGACCTGGAGGCGTTCGATCACCTCGGCCGCGCTGCCGGGCCGCGCGAGCCGTTCGAGGTTGAGCAACGAGAGCAGGAGCCCGTCGAGCTCGGAGGAGACGCCTTCCGAGAAGCGCGACGGCGGCACCACTTCTCCTCGCCACACCTCGGAGAGCTCGCTCACCTTGCGCGCAGGGTAGGCATGACGTCCAGTGAGCACGTAATAACCGAGCGCCCCGAGCGCGAAGAGATCCGCGCGCTGGTCCATCGGCTCCCCTGATAGTGCTTCCGGCGGAATGGCTGGCGGAGTTCCCACGAGATCTTCGCTCGCGCCGAAGGACATGAGCCCGCCGAAATCGATGAGCTTACAGCCGCCCGCTGGTGACGTGCGGACGTTGCGGGGCGACACGTCCCGGTGCAGCAGGCGGCGCGCGTGCAGCAGGGCGAGAGACGACGCGACGTCTCTCAGGTAGCCACAGGCCACGACCTCGGGAAGCGGCGACAATTCGCGAAGGTCGGCCCCCTCGAGGAGCTCCATCGTGTAGTAAGGTCCGTCGTCGTCCACACCGTAGTCGTGGACCTGGATGATGCGCGGGTGCTTGAGGGACGAGAGCACGTGGAACTCGCGCTCGAACAGCGCCGACGCCCTCGCCGGCGCCTCTCGCGACAGCCGCTTCAGCGCGACACGCTGCCCCGTCGACGCGTCGATCGCGGAGAAGACGGTGCCCATGCCCCCGTGGGCGAGCTCTGCTTCGATCCGGAATCTCCCCTTCGACGTGGGCGGGGCATGCGGCCCTGGTTGCATTCGCTCACTTCCTGAAACCCCTCATTCTTCACAAACTCTCACTACGGGTCCAGGCCGCCACACACTGCCAGTCACGGTTCCCGCACCAGGCCGAGCCAAGCAGCAGAAACACAACGTGTATTCCTGCAGCCGGCCAACCACCCGGCACCGTCGGCAGTCCGGCTGGTGCGGCGGGGGTGACGTCGCTCACCCGACGGCGCGGGTGTGTGACACGTGAACCGGCACCGCGCGCCAGCTGTCCGGCGTTCGAGTCGTCGTCGTCCCGACCGAGCTCGCCGTGACGCTGCTCGCCGTGACGCTGCGATCGAGCTGCGCCACCACTCTGAGCAGCCTCCGCGCCGCTGCGGCATTCGCCCCGACGCTGTCGACGACGAGCGCGGCGATGAGAGGCGCGAGCGCCAGCAGCCGAGGCGCACCAGCTCCCACGCCGAGGCCGGACAGCGCGGCACCGGCGATGAGCAAGATGGCCCGATCCGGCCTGCGCATCCATCCCGGCGGGACGACGTCACGAAGGCCCTGTGCCTTCAGATCCGCGAAGCTCATCATGAACGCGCCGTGCAAGGCGAGAAGGACGACCGCGAGGATCCAGGGGCTGCTTCTGAAATGCAGCGCGAGGCCCGTCAGAAAGAAGAACTCGCTGTAGCGGTCGACCGACGCGTCGAGGGCGTCGCCGGCCGGGGACGCCGTCCCGGACGCGCGGGCGACGAGACCGTCCAGCGCGTCGCAGAGCGCCGACGACGCCGCCAGCCATGCACCGATCCCGAAGTGGCCAGCGCTCAGTGCGATGCCGGCAGCGCCGCCGAAGGCAAGCGACGCGAACGTCACGGCGTTCGCCGAAACGCGATCAGCGACGAGCCTCTTCGCGATGGGCCCGATGGCCCAGTACGTCGCATCCACGAGGGTGTGGCCGAACAGCCCAGACTTCGCCCTCGTGGTGAGGCGCCGGAACCACCCGACGGGCGCATGGGGTCCGTGCGCCGGATATGCCACGCGGATCACGATGACAATCGCGAGGAGCGCGGCCGAGAGAACGACGTCGAGCAAGTCGAACATGCCCGATGAAGAGCAGAAAGCGTGCCAGATCGCCCAGTGTGGCATGCTTGCGCGTGCATGCGCCGCCCCCAGGCATCACTTCAGCGCGCGCTTCACCGAATCGGTCACGGGGTCCGTCCAGTAGACGCGCGTGGCGTCGACGGCGAGGGCCCACGGCCAGCTCTGCCCGGACGCGAGGGTCGTCGGAGTGCCGCCGGCGAGCGGCATCTTCATCACCGTGCCGCTGCTCTCGTCGGCGTCGCCGTTCGTCGTCCAGTAGACGTTCGTCGCGTCGACGACGATGCCCTTCGGCTTGTTCTGGCCCGACGCGAGCGTGATCGGCGCGCCACCCGAGAGCGGTACCTTCATCACGCTGTCGCCGCCCGTCCAGTAGACGCTGGTGCCGTCGACGGCGATACCCTCCGCGGTTGGCGCCAGAGCGAGCTGACCGGCGTCCCACCGGCAAGCGGAATCTTCATCACCCTTCCATCGACGAACCCGCCATCCGAATCGGTCGCCTGGGCGCCGTCGATGACGTAGACGTTGGTTCCGTCGACCGCAACGCTCCCTACCGCGGTGAGCCCCGAGATCAGCGTGGTCGGCGTGCCACCGGCGAGCGGGATCTTCATCAAGGTGCCGTCTGGTGGACTGTCGCTCGGTCCGTTCACCCAGTACACGCTGGTAGCGTCGAGCGCGATGGCCCATGGATTGCGCGGCCCCTGCAAAAGCTGCGTCGGTACGCCGCCGGAAAGCGGCATCTTCATCAGTCTCCCTGCGCTGCCGGCGGCGCTGAAGAAATAGACGCTCGTGGAGTCGCTCGCGATTCCGTAGCCGTACTGATCTGATGTCAGCGTCGTTGCTCCGCCCCCGGCGAGCGGCTCCTTCATCACCGTGCCGGCTCGTCCGGGAAGCTTCTCGGCCGTCGTGAAGTACACGCTCGTCGCATCGATGGCGATGGCCGTCGGCATACCGCATCCGAAACACGCACAGCTGCCCTGGACACAGTTCGTGGTCCCGGGGCAGACGTGCCCGCACGCTCCACAGT
>CAYUAW010000211.1:0-12653 GCA_964442485.1 uncultured Polyangiaceae bacterium | reverse complement strand
GGGCGCAGTCGTGAAGGACGATGTTGCGCGAGAGCGAGAGGGAGGGGTGGGCCCGGGCTCTCGCCCGTCGTACGCTTCCGATTCGTCGCCGAGCGAACTCCCACGCGCCAGGGGGCCCCCGATGAAGATCGTGATCCTGTCTCGAGGCCCCGAGCTCTACAGCACGAGACGCATCCGGGAAGCGTGCCAGAAGCGTGGCCACGCCGCGCGTGTTCTGAACCCGCTGAACTTTTCGCTCCACCTCGAGGAGGGGCGACCGAACCTCCTCTACAAGAGCAAGCCGCTCGAGCCCGCGGACGCCGTCATCCCGCGCATCGGTGCGTCGATCACCGCCTACGGCACCGCCGTGGTCCGGCAGTTCGAGCAGATGGGTGTCTTCTGTCTCGCGTCCTCGCAGGCCATCGTCGCGTCGCGCGACAAGCTCAGGTCCTGCCAGACCTTGATACGCCATCGTATCGGGATGCCGAAGACGGTCGTCGTGCGGCGTCCGGACGGCGTGCTCCCCGCCATCGAGAGGATGGGTGGCCCACCCATCATCATCAAGCTCCTCGAGGGCGCGCAGGGCATCGGGGTCATCCTCGCCGACAGCACCAACGTGGCGCAGGCCATCGTCGAGACCCTGCAGGGCCCGGGCGGCAAGGACGTCCTCCTGCAGGAATTCGTGGCCGAGAGCCGCGGGCGCGACATCCGCGCGTTCGTGATCGGCGGGCACGTGGTAGCCGCGATGCGAAGGAGCGCCCGGGGTGATGAGTACCGCAGCAACGTCCACCGCGGTGGTCGTGTCGAGCGCGTCAACCTCGACCCCGAGTATGCACGTACGGCCGTGCAGGCCGCGCAGATCCTCGGGCTGCGCGTCGCGGGCGTGGACATGCTCGAAGGCCGCGACGGTCCGCGCGTCATGGAGGTCAACGCCTCGCCCGGCCTGGAGGGCATCGAGCACGCCACGGGGATCGACGTCGCCGACGCCATCGTGGAACACGTGGAGGAAGAGGAGCTCTTCGCCGACGTCGACATCCGGCAGCGCCTCACGCTGAAGCACGGATACGGGATCCTCGAATTTCACGTCGCCGAGGGGAGCGAGCTCGCCCACAAGACGCTCGGGGAGCTCCGGCTCCGCGATCGCGACATCGTCGTGCTCAGCATCATGCGCGGCGATCAGACCATCCCGAACCCGAAGGGCGACCGGCGGCTCCTGCCCGGCGACAAGCTCCTCGGCTTCGGGAGCACCGGCAGCTTGAAGGCGCTCGCGTCCAGACAGAGCAAGAAGCCGGACGACGAAGGACTTCGGGAAGCGGCGCCCCTGGTCGCCACGAGCGTGCCGCCGCAATCCATTCCGCCCCAGTCCGTTTCGCGCGAGGGCACGGCGCCGCAGTCCGCGGGCGCCTCGAGTGTGGGTGCGGGTGCGCGAGCCGACGCGCAGCCGCGACAGAGCGCGAGGGCGCGCGTCGTCGATTGATGCCTTCCGGGCCTCGCGCGCCTGAGGTAGTTTGCCGACTGGCTCGAAGGTCGAGCCACCCCAATGGAGCGTTCCTCCATCGTCATCGGCTTCGCCGAGCTCGTGGATTTGCCTGAATGGGGAATCGTCGGCCTTCGCGGAAAGATAGACACGGGCGCAAAGACGAGCGCCCTGCACGTCTCGAACATCCGCGAAATCGGAAACGGTCGCGTCGGCTTCGACGTTCGATTGCACCGAAGGCGGGTGGACCGCACCGTCCACGTCGAAGCGAAGATCCTGCGCCGCGGTCGGGTGCGTCCTTCCAGCGGCCACGCTCAGACGCGCCTGTTCGTGGAGACCACCCTCAGAATCGGGCCGCTGCAGCGGATCATCGAGCTCAGCCTGGTCGATCGCGAGAACATGATCTACCGGATGCTCGTCGGTCGGACCGCGATCGGGAGCGGGGTGCTCGTGGACCCGAGCCGGCGCTACGCGCTCACCAAGCGCACCCCGGCTCGAAAAAAAGTGCGGCGCAAGCTGCGCCCGAAGTAGGCCGAAAATCGAAACGCAGACGTCGAAGGAGACGACCGAGGCCTCCCGTCGTGGTGGACGGCGAGCACTCGCTTCCTCTCGAGATGGAGCGGCAGCCGGACGACACCACCTGCGGCCCGACCTGCCTGCACGCCGTCTACCAGTTCCACGGGGACGACGTGCCGCTCGACGCGGTCATCGACGAGGCGCCGCGCCTGGAAGAGGGCGGGACGCTCGCGGCGCTCCTCGGCAGCCACGCGCTGTCACGCGGGTACAAGGTGACCATCCACACTTACAACCTTCAGGTGTTCGATCCCACCTGGTTCGAGGAGGGCGCGGTCCCCGTCGCGAGCAAGCTCCTGATGCTCGCCGAGAGCCGCACCGATCGGAAGCTCCGCTCGGCGGCGCGCGCGTACATCCAGTACCTCGCGCTCGGCGGCGCGCTGCGCTTCGAGGATCTCACCTCGGAGCTCCTGCGCCGGTACCTGAAGCGAGGGATCCCGGTGCTCACCGGGCTCTCGTCGACCTTCCTGTATCGCTCGGCGCGCGAGCTCCCGGGCACCAACGACACCGACGATGTCCGCGGCCACCCGGCTGGTCATTTCGTCGTGCTGAGCGGGTACCGCGAGGTCACGCGCGAGGTGCGCGTCTCCGATCCGTGGCACCCGAACCCCGTCTCGGAGGGCGGCACCTACTGGGTGTCGATGTCCCGGGTCATCAACTCGATCCTGCTCGGCATCGTCACCTACGACGCGAACCTCGTCATCATAGAGAAGAAGTCCGACTCGAGCGGCCCGCGCCAGCCCGGCGCTGGCGGAGCGAAGGGCGACCGTGCGCACCCTCGTCGTAGTCAGTAACCCGAAGGACTGGCCCTTCGAGATCCCCGGTGTTCACGTCATCGGGGCGCGGCCGTACCTGACGGAGAGCGAGTACCTGGAGGGGCGGACCACGAAGGTGTTCAACCTGTGCCGGTCGTACCGTTACCAGAGCATGGGGTACTACGTCTCGCTCCTGGCGGCGGCGCGCGGGCACCGCCCGGTGCCGAGCATCTCCACGATACAGGACATGAAGGCCGCCGAGATCGTCCGCATCCGCAGCGACGATCTGGAGGATCTGATCGCGAAGAGCCTCGGGCACATCACGTCCGACGACTTCGTGCTCAGCATGTACTTCGGCCGCAACGTCGCGCGCCGCTACGAGCGGCTGTGCATGCGGCTCTTCGGCCTCTTCCACGCGCCCCTGGTGCGAGCGCACTTCTCGCGCTCCGCGGAGGGCGAGTGGCAGCTCCAGCGCGTCGCGCCCATCTCGGCCGGAGAGATCCCCACGCACCATCACGACTTCGTCGTGAAGGCGGCCACCGAGTACTTCACCTCGCGAAAGTGGAACCCGTCCCGCTCGAGCACCGCGCCCTACGATCTCGCAATCCTCTACGATCCGGACGAGAAGGAGGCCCCGTCCGACGAGCGCGCCATCAAGAAATTCATGAAGGCGGCGCGCGCCTTCGGCATGGAGCCCTCCATCATCGACCGCGACGAGTACCCGCGGCTCGGCGAGTACGACGCCTTGTTCATCCGCGAAACGACGAACGTGAACCACCACACGTACCGCTTCGCGCGCCGTGCCCAGACGGAAGGGCTGGTGGTGATCGACGACCCCGAGTCGATCGTACGGTGCACGAACAAGATCTACCTGGCCGAGCTCATGACCCGTCACTCGGTGCGCATCCCGAAGACCCTCGTCGTGCAGCGCGACGGCGTGGAGCGGATCATCCCCGAGCTCGGGCTCCCTTGCGTGCTGAAGCAGCCGGACAGCGCGTTCTCGGTCGGCGTCGTGAAGGCGAAGACGGAGGCGGAGCTCTTCGACGAGGCCGAGAAGCTCTTCGCGAAGAGCGAGCTCATCGTGGCGCAGTCGTACATGCCCACGGAGTTCGACTGGCGCATCGGCATCTTCGACGGCCAGCCGCTCTGGGCCTGCCGCTATCACATGGCCGACGGCCACTGGCAGATCCTGAACAACCAGGAAGCTGGGCGGCACCGCTCGGGCCGCGTGGAAGCGCTGCCCCTCGACGCGGTGCCGAAGCAGGTCGTACGCACCGCGGTGCGGGCGTCGGGGCTCATCGGCGACGGCCTCTACGGCGTCGACCTGAAGCAATTCGGGCAGAAGACGTACCTCGTCGAGATCAACGACAACCCGTCCATCGAGGTGGGCTACGAGGATCGCGCCGCAGGCGACGGCCTCTACACCGCGATTCTCAGCGTCTTCGCCAGGCGGCTCGAAGCGCTGCACGCGCCGAGGAGAGCGTGAGCGGCGTGTCCTCCGTTCTTTCGCTGTTCGAGGGGTTCGGCATCGAGCTCGAGCTGATGATCGTCAGGGCCGACGATCTCGGCGTCTTCCCGGTGTGCGACCGCGTGCTGGTCGCGGCGGGTGACCGGCTCGAGGGAGAGGTCCTGCGGGACGAGACGGGGTGGTCGAACGAGCTCGTCCTGCACGTCATAGAGCTGAAGACACGGGGCCAGCGGCCGTCCCTCGACGGCCTCCCAAAGGCCTTTCACGACGACGTGCTCGCCATCGAGGCCCTCCTCGAGCCGCTCGGCGGTCGCCTGCTCGGGACGGGCATGCACCCGACCATGATGCCCCTCTCGGAGGCACGCCTCTGGCCCCACGGCACTCACGAGGTGTACCGCGCGTACGATCGCGCCTTCGGCTGCCGCGGGCACGGCTGGTCGAACCTGCAGAGCATCCACGTGAACCTCCCTTTCTCGGGAGACGCGGAGTTCGGCCGCCTCCACGCGGCGATCCGTCTCGTGCTCCCGCTGCTGCCGGCGATCGCCGCGGGCTCCCCCCTCGTCGAGGGAAAGATCACGGGAAACCTCGACAGCCGGCTCGCGGTGTACCGGCAGAACCAGCGGCTCGTGCCGAGCATCACCGGGAAGGTGATCCCCGAGCGCGCCTACACGCGGCGCGACTACGAGGCTCGGATCCTCCGGGTCATCGCGGAGGACATCGCGCGGCTCGACACCGAGAAGGTGCTCGATCCGGAGTGGGTCAACTCGCGTGGCGCGATCGCGCGGTTCAGCCGCAACGCCATCGAGATCCGCGTCATCGACGCGCAGGAGTCCGCCGTCTCGTCGGTCGCCGTCGCGCGCGCCGCCGTCGCGGTCGTCCGCGCGCTCGTCGAGGAGCGCTGGGCCCCCTTCGCCGAGCAATGCGAATGGCACGAGAGCCACCTCGAGCCGATCTTCACCCGGGCGGTGGGGGTCGGCGGGGACGCCGTGATCGACGACGAGCGTCTGCTCGCGTGCTTCGGCGTGAAGGGAGACCGGTGCTCCCTGCAGGATCTGTGGGGTCACCTCGCGAGCGAGCTCGACATGACCGTCGACGGAAGGCGAGACGCGCTCGACGTCATCCTGCGACAAGGCACCTTGTCGGAGCGTATCCTGCGCGCGGTCGGGCCAGGGGCGCGCCCCGAGGCCGTCCAGGCCGTCTACGGCGAGCTCGCGCGGTGCCTCCGCGAGAACCGCGTGTTCACGCCGTGACGGGGCGAGCGAAGCGGCCCTCGGGCCCGAGCATCGTGTTCACCTGCGAGCACGGCGGCAACGCCGTCCCCGGGCGCTGGGCGCCGCTCTTCCGGGAACATCGTGACGTCCTCCGGACGCACCGCGGCCACGACATCGGTGCCGCCGTCGTGGCAGAGACGATGGCAAGCGCGCTCGACGCGCCGCTCTTCGTGGCCACGACGTCCCGGCTCCTCGTCGACCTGAACCGCTCGCCGCGCCACCCGCGGCGCTTCTCCGAGGTGACGCGCGCGCTTCCCCGCGCCGAGCGCGACCGCATCCATCGCGAGTACTACGAGCCGCACCGCGCGGCCGTCGAGGCTGCCGTCCGGGACGCGCTCGGACGCGCGCCGCGGGTCGTTCACATCGGCGTCCACTCGTTCACGCCCGTCCTCGACGGCGCCGTGCGACGCGCGGACGTGGGATTCCTGTACGACCCGGCACGCCGCGGGGAACGCGAGCTCTGCGCCGCGTGGAAGGCGGCCATGAAGGACGCCGCGCCGCGCTGCGTGGTGCGGCAGAATTACCCGTATCGCGGCGTCTCGGACGGCTTCACCACCGCCCTGCGCAAGGTCCACGGCGCGTCCCGCTACGTGGGCGTCGAGGTGGAGGTGAACCAGGCGCGCCTCGGTTCGCGCGCCGAGGCGCGAGCCATGGGCAAGCTCCTCGCCGAGTCGCTCTCGGCCGCACTCCGCTGACGTTTGTGAGCGCACCGCGCGGCGCGGTACTCTCTCGCGCATGGGAGCCGAAAGGACGCGAGCCAAGCGGCGCATCTCGCTGCGTCGCCGTGCGGACGTGACGGAGCCGGCCGCGGCGGAAGCGAAGCGGGAAGCCCGGCCGACCAAGGTCTCGGTGTTCGCGTACGGCCCGGACGGCGTCGACGAGCACGTGGACGTGAACCCGGACGACCTCCCGGGGCTCCTCGGCAAGCGCCCTGTCACCTGGATCGACGTCGACGGCTTTCGCGACGCAGACGCCATCGAGCGCGTCGCGCGGGCCCTCGACCTGCACCCGCTCGCGGTGGAGGACGCGACGAACACCTTTCAGCGGCCGAAGTTCGAGGACTATCCGTCGCACGCCTTCCTGGTGACGCGCATGGCCCGCTGCACGGAGCACGTCTTCAGCGAGCAGCTCGGGATGTTCCTCGGCAAGGGGTTCATCGCGACCTTCCAGGGCGAGCATCCCGGCGATTCGCTCGAGCCCGTGCGCAAGCGAATCCGGCTCGACCAGGGGCGCATCCGCAGCGAAGGCCCCGACTACCTCGCTTACGCGATCATCGACGCCGTCATCGACAACTACTTCCCGGTGATCGATCAATTCGGCGATCTGCTCGAGGCCCTGGAGGACGATCTCAGCGGCCGCCCCATCAAGAACGCCGTCGAGAGAATCCAGCACGCCAAGCAGGATCTCCTGGTCCTCCGGCGTGCCGTCCTGCCGATGCGGGACGTGATCAACACGCTGGTCCGCGACGAGACCCGCTTCGTCGGCAAGCAGGCCCGCCTCTACCTGCGCGACTGCTACGACCACACCGTGCAGCTCATGGACGTCATCGGGTCGTACCGCGAGATGACGGGGGGACTCATGGAGCTCTACCTGGCGAGCGTCAGCAACCGCATGAACGAGATCATGAAGTTCTTGACCCTCGTGTCGACCATCTTCATCCCCTTGACCTTCATCGTCGGCGTGTACGGCATGAACTTCGACCCTGCGAGGTCGCCGTACAACATGCCGGAGATAGAGTGGCGCTACGGCTATCCCACGGTGATGAGCGCGATGGCGCTGCTCGCGCTCCTGCTCGTCCTCTACTTCAAGAGGAAGGGATGGCTCGCGCCGACCAAGTGAGCGGCAGGCGCGACCGCGTCGTTCAACGCGAGCGCGTGCAGAGTGCCTGGACCTCCGTCTGGAACGGGTCGTCGTAGGCGTAGCGCAGATACGAGAAGGCGAGCCGGGCCTTCGGCGCGTAGTCCCCGCCGCCGAGCCGGCCCCAGCCGAAGGGGCCGCCTGCGCAGAGCGCGGGGTACTGCCGGAGCGCGAGCGCCACTTCCCCTCGGGCCCACAGGAGCGCGTCGGTGGTCGTCGCGCCGCTCTGCACGGCGGTCACCACGTAGGGCGGCACGATGCCCGCGGCGAGCGCCGGGAGGATGCCCTTCGCGTCGTTCAGCGCGGAGATGTTCCGCTTCATGTTCTCCGTCGCCTCGCGCTGCTTGCGCTGGTAGACGAGCTCGATGAAGCGCTTGCGCAGGCCGGCGATGCGCGCGTCGTTGCCGCTGTCGAGCTGGTCGAGCTGCTCGTAGAGCTCGTAGGAGTGCGCGATCTCCGCGGGGGTGAGCTTGTCGACGTCCTTCGACAGGATGCCGCGGAGCTCTTCCAGTAGCGCGTTGATGCGTGTCTCGTGCGAGGCGTAGCCGGACAGCGACACCTTCCCGGCGTCGACGCCGTTCACGACGACCACCGCCTCCGGGGGGGCGTTCTCGGCGTAGAGGCTCTGCCGGAGCTCCGCGGAGAGGTTCGCGATGACCTCGCCGCGGGCCGACGGCGCGCCGAGCCGGAAGGTCTGATCGCCCACGCGCAGCGCGACCCAGACGTTGCGCGCCCACCGCTCGTCGCAGGAGACGACGCCGTCGGTGCCCGCCGCCCGCTGGATGGTGGTGGGCGGCTCGCTCGAGATGACCTTGTCGCCCTGCACGCTCTGATCGACGTGGTGGACGACCTTCATCTTCAGCTTGTCGCAGAGCGAGCGCTCGAACACCGCGATGCGGATCTGTTCGCGCTCCATCTCGGCCGTCGCCGTGTACGACGTGTCGTGAGGCGCGCCGAGAGCGTCCACGACGCCGACCTCGGTATCCACGTACCGATGCGTGATCGCCCCGCCGCCGCAGGCGACGGCGCACCCGAGGAGCAGCATGGCCGCACCAGGAAGACTCGAAGTAAGGTTCTTTTCCACCGGCATACCTCCCGCTAGCCCAGGCTAAACGGGAATCTACCACCGATGACGCGCGCGCGCCGGGCTTGACCCTCGTCCATCCGCCGCGTTTGATACCGCGCCGTGGCCGCTCCGGGCGCCTCGATTCGGTCCGCCGCGCTCCCCATCGTCGCGGCGGCGGGAACCGTCGCGATCCTGGTCACGTACAACGCACATTTCCCCGTGCGCGAGTGGCTGGTGTGGCGCATCGCCGGCTACTGGCTCCTGACGCTTTACTTCGGGGCCGGCTGCGCCGCCCTCGGCATTTTTTTCGTAGAGCGAATTGCACCGAGGCAATACCGCCCGGTCGAGGGCATGATCCTCGGGTTCGCCGTCGGCGTCGTCCTCTTCGGCGCTGCCGTGCTGCTCGCTGGCCTCGCCGGCGGCCTGGGCACGCCCTTCTTCGTGCTCGCGCCCGGCGCGTTCCTGGTCGCTGGCCGTCGCGCACTCGTCCGCACCGTGTCGCGCGCGGTCGCCCGGGCACGAGCGCGCCGCGCCGGGTTCTCCACCCTGGAGCTCGTGGCGCTCGTCCTCGGCGTCACGGGGCTCATCGCCGTGTACGTTCCGATCCTCACGCCGCACAACGTCCAGCACGACGCGCGCTGGTACCACCTGCCCATCGCGCAGCAGTTCGCGTGCACCGGTCACGTCACGCGCTTTCCCGAGGGATGGCTCCTCGGCGCCTACCCGCACCTCGCGAGCTTCCTCTACACGTGGGCGTTCCTGCTGCCCGCCGGCATCGTGCACCGGCTCGAGCTGTGCGCGCACGTCGAGTTTCTGATCTTCCTCTTCACGATCGCGGCGGTGCCGGTGCTCGTGCGCCGCCTGCTCCCCGGTGGGCGGCTGCCGCTCGCGTGGGCCGCGTTCTTCCTGTTTCCCGGGTTCCTGCGATACGACTCGAACCTCTCCACGGGCGCCGACCACGTGGCGGCGCTCTTCGCATCGGCGGGGATGATCGCGGTCATCCCGGCGCTGCGCACGCTGAGCCCGCGGCACGCCGTCCTGGTCGGCATCGCTGCGGCGGGGGCGCTCTCGACGAAGTATTCGGCGATCAGCATCGCCGCGCCGCTCGTCGGGTTCGTCCTGGTGCGCGCGGCGCTGCATGCGAACGAGACCGGCAAGAACCGGAGCGCCCTGCTCGCGAGCGTCGCGGTGGTCGGTGCGTTCGCGGTCGCCTGGGCGCCCCACTGGCTCCCGAACCTCGTCTGGTACGGCGACCCCGCCTACCCGATGCTGCACGAGTACGTCGTCGGCCACCCATGGGACGCCGAGGCGGAGATGTATTTCCGTGTCTTCATGGATTACGCGGTCCTGAAGCCCACTCACGATCTGCACGGGGTGCTCGACACGGTGCTCGCGACCGCGACGCTCGGGTTTCGTTCCTACGAGACGGGGTTTCACGGCGAAACGCCCGTCTTCGGCTTTCTCTTCGCGGCGACGCTCTTCTGCCTGCCGTTGGTGCGGACGTCGTGGCGTCGCCTCCTGCCGCACGCGCTCGGCGTGGCGGCGGTCGCGGTGTGGTACTGGACGAATCACCGGGATCGCTATCTGCAGGCGCCCCTGCCGTGGCTCGTCGTGGCCACCGTGGTGGTTCTCGCGACGATGTGGCGGATGCCGCGGAAGGGGCCGCGTGTCGCGGCCGCCGCCCTGGTCGCCGCCCAGCTCGCCTGCGGCGCGGGAGCGTACCTCGAGCCCTCGCACTTCATGATCCCCGGCAATCATCCGCTGGTGCAGGTGATGTCGATGGTCGACAAGGGACACAAGGGTGAGTACGCCGCGCGCTTCGAGCCCTACAAGGACTGGCACTTCGCGACGTGGGTCGAGTTCGGCAGGCAGCTGCCCCGCGACGCGCGCGTCCTCGTTCACGAGGACCGGCTGTGGCTCGGGCTGGATCGTCCCGTGGTGGTCGACGAGGCGCAGTGGCAGGCCGGCATCCGCTACGGCGGGCTCGATTCGACCGCGCAGGTCTACGATCTCCTGAAGCAGTTCGGCGTGACCCACCTCGTCACGGGCGAGAACCACTCGGACGGCGGCGACCACGGGCTCTCGGGAAACCTGGTCTTCTGGGAGTTTCTGATGGCCGACGCGAAGCGCCTCGCGTCGCGCGACGGCCTCGTGCTGTGGCAGATGCCCGCCGGGCGCCCCGCCCCCGCCCCCATGGGCGCCTCGCTCCTTCTCACCTGCAACCAGAGCCAGCCGTCGGGTCTCTTCGAGTTCACCGGCATTCGCACCCGGACGCCGCTCGTCGAGGTCCCCGAGAAGGCGGCAGCGCCGGCGAGCTTGCTCGACCGCGCCAGTTATCTGGTGCTCGAGGACGGATGCGATTTCTCCGTGGATCCGGAGGCGCTCGCTGCCTTCGGCGTGATGAAGACGCGGGGCCGCGTGACGTATTATCGCCGCGTGGCGGTCAGCGACGGCCCTTGAACCCCATCATGTTCTGAACGACGGCCTCGCTCTCTTCCGCAACGGCGTCCTGCTCGGTGGCTCGGTCGGCGCAGTCCTCGCAGAGCCTTTTCGTCTTTCCCTGCACTTTCACACTCACGAGCTCATCGACCTCTTCGCCACAGCCCTTGCAGATTGCCATGAGATGTCGTCTTTCGCTGGCGGCAGCCGGGCGTCAACCCGAGCCTGTCGTCGGGCTGGTGGCACCCGGCTTGCAGTTTCCAGCCGCTGAACAAGCATTTGGCGGGGAAAATCCCGGCCTCTGCTATGTTCGAACCCCGTCGCGCCGCACGCGCGTCGCCCGGCCGCCACCGATGTTCGACCGACGCAGGATCCTTCGGCTTGCCGAGCAATACCGCGCGCGTCGAAGATTCCATGAGTCGATCCGCGAGTACCGCAAGGTCGTGGAGCTCGATCCGGGAGATCTCTCGGCGCTGCACGCGATCGCCGCGGTCGAGCTCCAGGCCGGTGATGCGGCCGCCGCTGCGGAGACGTTCTCGGCCATCGCCGATCGGCTGGTCCAGAAGGGGTGGAAGCTCGCCGCCATCCATCGCTTCCGGCGCTTGCTCGACCTTGCCGGGGCCTTGCCGTCGAACGCGCGCCGCCGTTCCGCCGCCGTGAAGGTGGAGAGCCTGCGCGCGGAGCTCGCCGCGCACCGGGGCATGCTCGCCGACTACGACGACGCGGCCATGGCGCTCGAGAAGAACGGCCGCGATCGGGACGTCGCCGATCTTCTCGGAAAGATGATCTCTCTCGAGCCGGACAACCCCGTCTTCCACGCCCGGCTCGCCGAGACGCTCTGCCGTCTCGGGCGCATCGAGGAAGCGTTGCCGGTCTTCCGGGCCACGGCCGCCGTGCTCGCGGAGCTCGAACGCCGCACCGACGTGCTGCGCGTCCTGGAACGCATCCTGCACTTGCGCGTCACTCCGGAAGACGCGCTGATGGCCGCGGGGCTCTACCTCGAGCGCGGTGGGCCGCAGGACGCCGTGCGGGCGGTGGCGAAGCTCCAGCCGTGCATCGCCGCAGACGCCGAGAACCTCGACGCGCTCCTCCTGCTCGCGCGCGCGTTCGACGCCATGAAGCAGCCGGAGCGCGCGACACAGGTCAGGGTCGAGATCGCGCGCGTCGCGGCGGAAGCGGGCGAAGCCGAGCTCCTGCGCGACCTCCTCAGCGTGCTCGCGCGCGTGGTGCCGGACGATTCGGTGGTGAAGCGCCTGTCGGGTCGCGCCGTGCCCGGCGAGGCGAGCGCGCCGTCGATCTCGGTGCGCGGCTCCTTCGTGAGCGTCACCGACGCGGATCTGGTGTCGATGAAGGGCGCGCTGTCCGACGTTCCGGACTCGGGCTCGGGCTCCGTGCTCGACCCCGCGTCGTTCGAGGAGCTCGACGAAGTGTGGGTCACGCCGGTCATCTCGCGCACCGCGCGGCGCGCGCTCGACGACGCGGATGCGTTCTCGGCGCTCCGGCTGCATGCGAAGGCCGCCTACGTGCTGCGTGTCGCGGTCGAGGAAGATCCGCTCTCCACCGAGCTCCGGGAGGCGCTCCGCACCGCGCTGAAGGCAGCCGGAGACGACGCAAGCTTCGTCGAGGCGACCGTCGCCGTCGCCGAGCTCTACCGTCAGCGCGGTTTCGAGGAACGCGCGTCGACGCTGGTGCTGGAGGCACTCGCCGTCGACCCCCAGAGCAACGCCGCCAACGGCCTCTCCGCAACCTTGGCCGCAGCCCGCCGCAA
>CAYUAW010000210.1:8263-12665 GCA_964442485.1 uncultured Polyangiaceae bacterium | reverse complement strand
ATGTCCTCCAGCGCTTGCCGTCTCCGTCATGGCGACGCGCGAACCCGTTCGTTGCAAACCGCCCCATGGAGGGAAGACGGACGACTCTCGCTCCAGGCTGACTGGAGCGCATGTCGTGGTGATCGAGGACGACGCCGCGAGCCGGAAGCTCGTTGCTCTTCTTCTCACGGACGCCGGCGCGTTCGTGACCTGCTGCGCCTCGGCGGAAGAGGCCATCGCCGCGATTGCCGTGGAGATTCCCGTGCTCGTCGTTCTCGACCTGGTGCTTCCGGGGATGGGCGGGCTCGTGCTCGCCAGGCGGCTGATGGCCGACCCGAAGACGCGCGACATCGTGCTCGTCGCCGTCACTTCGTTGACGGGCTCAGAAGTAGAGAGACTTGCGCTCGCGGCAGGCTGTAAGGTTTATGTTCGCAAACCGGTCGACACGGAGACATTCGCAAGCACGGTAGGCAAGCAGCTGAAGGGAATGGGATGACGGAGCCAGGGGGATACGACGCTCAGAGTGTTCTGCCAGGACTGGGCCGACGGATCGTCGTCGTCGACGACGATGGGATTCAGCGCAGCCTGATCAAGGTGAGGCTCGAGCAGGCCGGGTTCGTTGCAATCGTCACCGCCGGCGCTGCGGAGGCGCTGAAGACGATCTGCGAGAATCCGCCGGACGCCATCGTGAGTGACGTGCTGATGGACGAGCTCGACGGGTTCTCGTTCTGCAGGACGCTCCGGGCCGACAAGGCCCTGTCACGAGTCCCGGTCGTGCTGCTCAGCGCTTATTTCGACGAGGTGGCCGACACCGCGCTGGCGAAGGAGGTGGGCGCGAACGCCCTCGTCGTCAGGAGCCCGACGTTCCAGGAGTGCATCGAGGCTCTTGTGCGTAGCCTCGCGGAGGACAAGCCGACGGCGCCACCCGTCCAGGACGTCTCGGACCTCTACGTGCGGCGCCTCGCGCATCAGCTGGTCCGGCTGCGGCAGGACACGGTGCGGGCGGAGGCCCACTATCAAGCGCTGTTCGAGCACGCGCGGGACGCCGTGGCGGTGCTCACTCCCGACGGCCGGGTCATCGACGTGAATCGCCGCTGGGAGGAGATCATGAAGCGGCCCCGCCAAGAGTTCCTGGATCTCCACATCCGGGACTTCTCCGCGGTGGGCGACGAGGATGAAATCGATCGCCGCTACCGGAACGCGGTCGCGGACGGAGTCGAGGGCGGCGGGCCGGTGCCCATTGCTCGACCGGACGGCAGCACCATCCTGATGGAGTTCACGGCCGCCAAGTTCGACATCGACGGCTCGGAGAACGTGCTCACCATCGGGCGAGACGTGACGGACGTCGTGGAGGCGCAGCGCAAGCTGGAGGCGAGCGAGCGCAAGTACCGGTCCCTCGTGGAGAACATCCCTGAAGTGGTGTGGTCCACGACACGCGAGGGCAGGCTGACGTTCATCAGCTCGAACGTCACCAGGGTCGTCGGCTTCTCCCCGGAGGAGATGATCGAAGGGGGCATCGCGCGCTCGTTCGCTCGCGTTCATCCGGAGGACATCGCACATCTGCAGGAGGCGGTGGCGGCCGTGATCGCCCGGCGAGGCCCGCTCGACATGGAGTGCCGGTGGCGACACCGCGACGGCCGCTGGCTCTGGCTTCATTTCCGTGGCGTGCCGGCGCTCGACGCGGACGGCATCGAGTGCATCGACGGCGTCTGCTCGGACATCACCGCGCGAAAGCAGCTCGAGGAGCAGCTCTACCAGTCGCAGAAGGTCGAGACCATCGGCCAGCTCACCGCGGGCATCGCGCACGACTTCAACAACCTGTTGATGGTGATCATCTCGAACTCGGAGTACCTGTCGCAGAAGGTCGAAGGTGACGACAGGGAAGTCGCTTCCGAGATCATCAGCGCAGCGCAGCGCGGCGTCGATCTGACGCGCGGGCTCCTGAATTTCGCCCGGCGCGAAACGGCCGAGCCGCGCGAGCTCGATCTGAACGCGGTGCTCACGTCCGTCGAGCGAATGCTGGTGTGCACGCTGGGCAAGGAGGTGTCGCTGTCGCTCTCGACCACCGACGACCTCGGCGCGATGCGCGCGGATCCGCGCCAGATAGAGCAGGTGCTCATGAACCTCACGGTGAATGCGAGAGACGCCATGCCGAAGGGCGGCACGCTCTGCATGGAGACGTCCAACGTGGACGTCTCCACGGCTCAAGCGGGGCGCGGTGGATTGCCGGGACCAGGGCGCTATGTCGCGATCTCGGTACGCGACACCGGCACCGGCATGAGCCAGGAGACGCGCGAGCGCATCTTCGAGCCCTTCTTCACCACCAAGGGCGTCCGGGGCACCGGCCTCGGACTGTCGACGTCTTACGGTATCGTTCGTCGCTACGGCGGCCACGTCGCGGTCGATAGCGTGCTCGGCTCCGGCACGACGTTCACGCTCTACTTCCCGCGCGTCGACGACCCCGAGGCCCAGAGTCGACCCGCGTCGCCGATGGCACGGGGCACGCTCGCGTACGAGGATCGGGCGTCATGAAACCGGCGCCTTCGGGCGCAGATCTTGCGCCCGCGCGCAGGACCCGCGGCGGCGGCGGCCAACGACGCTGAAATTCAGCACAGGTGGTGCGGCATGGGCCTTGCTCCCCCGGCGTGCATGACTGCAGACGCGGCTCAGCCGATGGAGGTCCGGGACCGGTTTCTCGCGGATCATCGCGAAATCGAGACCCTTCTCGGGCGCGTCCTCGACGCGTTCGAAGCCGACGATCGGCAGCAAGTCGCGGAGGTCTGGACGGAGTTCGACTCCCGGCTCAATGCGCACATGGATGCCGAGGAACGGTTTCTCATACCGGTTCTTCAGCGGAGAAACGAGCGCGCTGCGCGCGCCATCCTGGAGGAGCACCGCCACTTCAGAGCCCGGCTCACCCAGCTCTGCACCGAGGTGGACCTTCACACCGTCCGCCTGCACGAGGCGCGGGGCCTCATCGACGAGCTTCGCGCCCACTCGGCCCACGAGGACAGGATGCTCTATTCCACGGTCGGGTCGGAGCTCGGCCCGTCCGAGCGCTCATCCTTGTTCGACGCGCTCACGCGGCTCGGCAGAAGCCATCGCGGGTCTCGCGCCGCGGCACTCACCGGCATCCAGGGCTGACCGCTACGCCTGCAGGAAGACGTCGAGCGCCATCTCGAGCTCGTCGACCTTCACGGGCTTGGTCATGTAGCGGTAGAAGCCCGCCTCCTCGCCGCGCTGGCGATCGCGGTCGGACGCCGCGGCGGTCAGCGCGATGACCGGCACCTTCGCGGTCTCCGGGTGCGCCTTGAGCTCCTGGAGAGCCTCGAGGCCGCTCATGCCGGGCAGGTTGACATCCATGATGATGACGGCGGGGATGCGCGCGCGAGCGAGCTCGATGCCCATCTCCGCCGTCGGCGCGGTCACGAGCTCGACCTCGTCGAAGCCGCCGAGCAGATCCTTCATGAAGAGCACGTTCGCCGGGTTGTCCTCGACGTAGAGAACGAGCCGGCCCCGGGCAGACTCCAGCGACGAGCTCGGGCTTCGCAGCGTGCTTGCCTTCGCGGATGCCAGGGAATCGGACGGCTGCAGCGGGATCTCCACCCAGAACTCGGAGCCCTGGGACTGTTCACTCCGAAAGCCGACCCTGCCGGCCATCTGCTCGGCGAGCCTCTTCGTGATGACGAGCCCGATGCCGGTGCCCTCGATGGAGCTCGTCTCCTGTCCCGCCCGCTGGAACGGCTGAAATAGCTTCCCCTGCCTGTCCAGCGCGATGCCGACGCCGGTGTCGACCACCGAGATGTGCGCGAAATCATCCCGCGCGGTCGCGGAGAAGGTCACGGTGCCACCCGGCTTGTTGTACTTGATGGCGTTCGACCCGTAGTTCATCAAGATCTGCGCGAATCGCGTGCGGTCCGCCGCGACGATGAGCGGCGCGGTGAGAGGCTCGACCTTCAGGATGACCCCGGCGCGCGTCGCCATGGGCTCGAGCGTCGTCCGCACCTCCAGGAGCACGTCCTCGACGCTGACCGCCTCGATCGACATGGAGACGGCGCCCGCCTCGATGCGCGAAAGATCCAGGATGTCGTCGATCAACCTGAGGAGGTGCTCGCCGCCCTTCAGGATCTCCTCCGTGCGATCGCGATGTCGTTCGGACTGAGGCTCCTTCCGGTCGCGTCGCAAGAGCTGTGCGAATCCGAGGATCGCGTTGAGCGGCGTCCGCAGCTCGTGGCTCATCGAGGACAGGAACTCACTCTTTGCGGCGCTCGCTGCTTCGGCGGCCGCCCGCGCAGCGTCCAGCTCCTCGGCAAGGCGCACGTCCATCGTGAGATCCCACACCGTCTGCACGGTGCCGCCCTCCGTCGTGGACCGATTGATGACGCGCAGCCGGCGCCCGTCGCGTGTCCGGACGTCGAAGGTG
>CAYUAW010000210.1:0-8163 GCA_964442485.1 uncultured Polyangiaceae bacterium | reverse complement strand
GGACGGGGCTCAGGCTCACCTCGATGGCGACCTCGCCGCCGTCGGCGCGCCTGCCGAACAGCTCGAGGCCGGAGCCCATCGGGCGCGTCCCGGGATGCGAGAGGAACCGGGCCACGTGTGTCGCGTGATGCTTGCGAAAGCGCTCCGGGATCAGGACGTCCAGCGTCTGGCCCAGGAGCTCGCTCCGCGGATAGCCGAAGATGCGCTCGAGCTGCGCATTCACGTAGCGGATCTTCTCGTCCGCCCCCACGATCACCATGGCGTCGGGAGCGGTCTCGAGCACCTGCTCGTACCAGCTCTCCGCGTGCACCGCCGGCCTCGAGTCAGTCGCCATTGGGAACGCTCAGGCAGAAGGCCGCCCCAGGCGATGCATCCTCGACCCAGATCGTACCGCCGTGGGCTTCCACCGCGACCCTGCAAAATGAAAGACCCAGGCCTCGCCCCGTCCGCGTGGAGCGAACCGCACCGCCCTCGATCTGGATGAAGGGGTCGAAGATGCGCTGCCGCATCTCCGGTGGAATACCGGTGCCCCCGTCCGTGACGCGAAAGTCCGTCCCCCGCTCGGAGATCTTCACGCCGATCGAGACCTTCGTGCCCGCGGGAGCATGACGGATCGCGTTCTCGACGAGGTTCGCCAGGACCCGTCGGATCAGGTCCTCGTCGAGGCGTGCCTTGCCGGCCGGAACGTCGGCTTCGAGTAGTACGTCACGAGCGTGTGCCGTCGTCTGCAGGTCGTCCACCAGCGGCTGTACCAGTCGCGAGAGCTCGATCTCGGCGCGCTTCGGAGTGAGCTTGCCCTCGTCTCCTTTGCTGATGTCGAGCAGGTTCATGATCATCTGCACGAGCTGGCGCGCCTCCTGCCGGATCTGGGTCGCGGAGTTGCGCGCGCGGTCCGAAAGCCCTGGCTCCCGGAGAAGTAGCTGCGCGTGCAAGTCCATGGAGTTCACCGGGTTCTTCAGGTCGTGGACGACGAAGGAGGTCAGTCGTTCCTTCTGTAGCTGAATGCGCAGCATGGCGTCCCGCTGGTGCTTGAGGAGCTCGTAGTGATCGCGCAGCTCCGCGCGCATCCGTCGCATCTTCAGCGCCGTGTCGACGCGCACGACGAGCTCGCCCGGGCGGACCGGCTTGGTCAGGAAGTCATCAGCGCCTGCGCGGATCGCCTGATCGAAGGTGTCCACGTCGCGGAGGGCCGTCAGGAACAGCACCGGCGTCTCCGAGCCACCCGGGAGCTTCCTGATCTCGCTGCAAGCTGCAAACCCGTCGACCCCGGGCATGCGGACGTCGAGGAGAACACAGTCTGGGCGTTCTCGCGAGAAGGCCGCCACCCCTTCTGCGCCTCCGTTGGCGAGCACCACCTTGTAGCCCTCGTCCTCGAGGGCGCCGCGCGCGAGATTTCGATTTGCTTCGTTGTCGTCGACGACGAGGATCGTGGCGGGCGCGCTGGCGGCGACCGGAATTGAAGCGTCCATGTTGAGTGTGCTTGCTCGGCGTACGACGAAGGGAATCGTGTCGTCGAGCAGGGGAATCATAGTATGCGAACGGACTCTGCCGGCTAGCGCCGTCGCTCCGCGAGCGAAAGACTTGCACCGAAGCGCAGACCTTTCGCCTTGCCGGCGTTCGAATTGTCGCGGCACGGGGCTCGTTCGAGCCATTTATGGCTGTGGCACGCCGCTTGGAGAACCGGATGGCATGACGACGCACGCTGGTTTGCCGGACCTGTTCGGAAGGGCCACTGTCGTGATGGGCGGGCACGCGGGGCTCCGCGAGGGCATGCAGCTGCTACGAGGCTACTCGGCGAGCTTCCGTGAAGAGGTCACTGATTCGGCGGACAGCGCGAAGGCCTGCCTGGAGGCGTTCGGAGAACGCGTCTCGGCTCATTTTGCCGCCGAGGAAGGCCCGGACTATTTCGGAACGTTCGCCGACGAATCGCTAAGCCTGCTCCAGGGCATCACGCAGCTGAAGCTCGAACACACGGAGCTCAGCCGGCTGCTCGCCGCCCTGCGCGACTTCCAGGACATCGAGCTCCGGCCGGTGGAGTTCAGCCGTGCCCTGGATGCGTTTCTAGAATCGTTCGTCGCGCACGAACGACGCGAACACGCGCTCTTGCAGGATTTCTTCACCGCGGGAGATTCCGAGCTCCCCGCGCAGCGCTGAAGCGGTCACGTCGCGCTCCCCTCGGGCCAGCTCGGCAGCTCTTCCAGGAGGCCGTGCAACGAGGCGGTCAGCGGGCGCTCGGTGTCGACGACGAAGTGCTCGGCCGGAGGAAGCTCCGTCACCGGCTCGAACTTCGCCACGAACTCGTCGAAGATTTCCAGCCTTCCATCGCTCACCGAGCGAACACGCGACCGCTCCACCAGCCTTCGGCGGCATTCCTCGGGGCCCGCCTTGCACTCCACGAAATGAAAGCGCACGTCGCGCTCGCGGGCCGTGGCCCTTGCGGCGCTCCGCCACGCCGCCGTGCGAAAGCTGGCGTCCAGGACGACCGGGCGGCCCGAAGCGAGCACGTGCCCCGCGCGGCGGAAGAGCTCCGCGTAGACGCGCTCGCTCCACTCGGACGAATACGAGCCCTTCCACGGCGCGTCGTGCACCTTCGTGGTCGCCTCGACGCCGAGCAGCTCCTTGCGCGTCCTGTCGGCGCTGATGACAGGAGCGCCCAGGAACGTCCCGAGGCGTTCGGCGACCGTGCTCTTCCCCGATGCGATGACCCCGCCGACGGCCACGAGCGTCGGCGGGATGAGCGGCTTTCGCCCTTCCAGGAGCGATAGCACGAAGAACGAGCGCGCGTCGGCCTGCGCCGCATTCCGCACATCCACGTCCGCGTCCCGATCGGCGGCCAGCATGGAGGACACCTTGCCCCGCACGTACGCTCGATACCCCTCGTAGAAGTCGACGACCTCGTAGAGCTCGTAGTCTCCCGACGCGCGAGCGTACGCGGAGAGAAAGCGCTCGGCGAGACCTGCGCGACCGAGCCTTCGCAGATCCATCGAGAGGAACGCGATGTCGGAGCACACGTCGGCGTAACGGAACCTGTCGTTGAACTCGATGCAGTCGATGATGGTCGGAGCCGCGCGAGACTCGAAGTACACGTGCTCCAGTCGAAGGTCGCCGTGACCGTCACGCACTTTGCCGCTTCTCGCGCGCCGCTCGAACAGCTCGCGCCCTCGTTCGAGGAAGCGGATCTGCCCTCGCTCGATCTCCTTCGCTTCTTCCTCCGTGATGCTCTCCGAGACGGAACCGCGCGCCTGCGCGAAATTCTCCACGATGTTTCGCGAGATGGCATCCGGCGCTCCGAAAGGCGCAGCCGCGGCGGCCGTGGACCCGAGCGTGTCGTGGAACAGAGCCAGATGCTCCGCGAGCAGCTCGACGTCGCGGGCGCCGAGGCGCCCTTCACCGAGCAGCACGTCGGCCCGCGCGGCGTCGGGGAGCCGCCTCATGCTGACCGCGTAATCGACCACGGTACCGTCGCCCCCGATGCGATGCTTGCCCGTGGCGTCCCGCGTGACGGGGAGCACCCCGCGGTACACGTCTGGCGCGAGCCGGGCGTTCAAGCGGACCTCCGCGTCGCAAGCAACCTTGCGACGCTCGAGCGATGTGAAGTCGAGGAAGCCGTAGTCGACGGGCTTCTTGACCTTCAGGACGGCATCAGGTCCGAGAAACACCCAGGCCGTGTGCGTCTCGATCAGCTCGGTCTGGCCGCCGCCCAGGTCTTCCTTCAGCGAGCCCATGACGCGCAAGGTTTGCAGGGAACATGCCAGGTGAGCGCCGGCTGCACGGGCGCCGGCGCTCGTGAGCGCCTGGGCTCAGTTCTTTCGATGCCGTTCTGCTTCCTTTTCCAGCTGCCGCGCGGCCGCGTCGAAGGCATCCCGAACGACGATCGCGAACTGCTCGTGATCGCGATCCGCCACGTCATGGGTGAACACGATCGACGAACCAGGAGTCGTGATGTCGATATGTACCGAGAAGACGCGGCCCGAGCTCCGGTGCCGGTGCGGCTGATCGATGACGACGTGACACCGGACGATGCGATCGTTGAAGCGTTCCAGACGTTCCGCCCGCTCACGAATCATGGCTTCGACCGAGTCGGATTGAGGAACACCCCGAAACGTGATTTGCAGAGGAGCTTGCATGACCTGGATGTGTGCAGTCCATGTGCCAACGAGTACTCGCCGAGACGACGTCAGCGACGGCGCGCGAGCGACCCCGATCGCCCCGCAAGCAAAGCGCGCATCGCGCATATCCTGCGCTCGAGCGGGCCCGTGGCTGGGTCCTCCACGATGTACGTGATGGTACGGAGGTTGCTGCGCTTGCAGCATGATCGCGCTCGAAGAACCCATCGGGACGGGCAGCGAAGGCCGGGGCGAAACGCCCGACGACGACGAGGTCGTCCTCAAGGACGGTGGCACGGTCCGGCTGCGCTCACTCGATCCGGCTGATGAGTCGGCTGTTCGCACCTTCTTCGAGCGGCTGAGCCCGCGCTCCACACGGTACCGCTTCTTCGGCGCCCGGACGGAGCTCCCATCCCGGGAAATCGAGCGGCTGACGAACCGCGACCTCCGCGGAACCACCGCGCTCGCCGCCTTCGCGACCGTCGACGGTGAGGAGAGGATCATCGCCATCGCCGAGTTCACGCCGATCGGAGTCGAGGGCGCGGACGACGGGGGCCCGGAGGACGGCGTACGAGTCGCCGAGTTTGCCGTCGCCGTGGCCGACGAGCACCAGGATCGCGGAATCGGAACGCTCCTGCTCGAACAAACCGCCCTCGTGGCCAGGCGCGCGGGCATGGACGAGCTCACTGCGTTCGTCCTGTCGGACAACCGCCGCATGCTCGACGTGTTCGAGCAGAGCGGCTTCGAGGTCCGCGGACAGCGAGACGGCGATGAGTGCAAGGTCGTCTTTCCGACGGCCCGCACCGAGCATTTCCTGACCGTGAGCGCGGAACGCGAACACCTCGCGGCGAGAGAGAGCGTGCGCGTGTTCTTCGAGCCGCATTCGGTCGCGGTGGTCGGCGTGTCGGCGAGGTCGGGCGGGATCGGACGCGCGATCGTCGAGAACCTGGTCCGGTCCGAGTTCCGCGGACCGATCTATCCCATCGGCACGAACGCGAAGATGGCCTCGGGCCTCCGATGCTTTCCCTCCCTCAGCGCCGTGGGCCAGCAGGTGGATCTGGTGGTCGTCGCAGTGCCCGCACCGCGAGTGGAGGCGGTCGTAGCCGAGAGCGCGCACGTGCGCGCCCGCGGCGTGGTCGTGATCTCGTCGGGCTTCGGGGAGGCCTCCGCCGAGGGCCGCGCGAGAGAGCTGCGGCTCCGGCGCCTTTCGCGAGCGGCTGGTATGCGACTCGTGGGGCCGAACTGCATGGGCGTTCTCAACGCGGGGCTGGACGCGCGCCTGAACGCGACGTTCTCTCCCGTCTGGCCGCCGTCCGGAAATGTCGCGTTGCTCTCACAGAGCGGCGCGCTCGGGATCGCGCTGCTCGACCACGTGGCTCGCCGGAACATCGGTCTGTCGACGTTCGTCTCGGTCGGGAACCGCGCCGACGTCTCGGTGAACGATCTGCTCGCGTACTGGTCCGACGATCCGGCGACGAAGGTGATCGCGCTCTACCTGGAGAGCCTCGGCAACGCCCGCAAGTTCGCGCGCCTCGCGCCGGAGGTGGCGCGCAAGAAGCCCATCGTCGCCGTCAAATCCGGTCGCACCGCCGCGGGAACGCGCGCCGCCGCGAGCCACTCGGCCGCGCTCGCGACCCTGGACGTGGGGGTGGACGCGCTCTTCGCGCAGGCCGGCGTGATCCGGACGAACACCCTCGAAGAGCTCTTCGACGTGGTGACCTTGCTTTCGACCGAGCCGTTGCCGAAAGGGCCGCGCGTGGGCGTCGTCACCAACGCCGGCGGCCCGGGCATCCTGCTGGCCGACGCCTGCGAAGCGCGTGGACTCGTGCTGCCGTCGCTCTCTCCGTCCACGGTGGAGGCGCTGCGCGCGCTGCTGCCACCGCACGCGGGCTTCTCGAACCCCGTGGATCTGCTCGCGGCCGCGACGCCCGAGCAGTTCGAGAAGGCCATCGCGCTGGTCGGCGGTGACCCCGCCGTCGACTCGGTGGTGGTCGTCTACATTCCGCCGCTGGTCACGAACCCCGAAGACGTCGCCGGCGCCATCTCGCGCGGAGCTGGCGCCCTCCCGGTCGACAAGCCGCTCGCGACCGTGTTCATGTCATCGAAGGGCGCGCCCGAGGTGCTCGGGCGCGGCCCACGCGGCGCCATTCCCTCGTACAGCTTTCCGGAGAACGTCGCGCTGGCGCTCTCCGCCGCGTACCGGCACTCCCTGTTCGCGAAGCGCGCCAAGGGCGCGGTCGTCACGCTGCCGAGGAGATCCGAACGCGCGATCCGTCGCATCGTCGACGACGCTCTGCGTGCATCCGCCGACGGCTCCGCGTGGCTCGCACCCGGGGACGCGGGAAGGGTGCTGGAGCTCGCCGGAATACCGTACGTCCCATCGGCCGTGGTGCCCCCCGATCCCGAGGAAGTCGTCCAGGCCGGCAAGCTTCTCGGATACCCGCTCGTGCTGAAGGCCGTCGCGACTGGGCTCGTTCACAAGACGGAGGTCTCCGGCGTCGTGCTCGGCCTCGAGTCGGCCGAGGCGGCGCGCGACGCGGCCGTCGCCATGAAGACGCGCGTCGAGGCCGCCGGCCATCCGCTCGAGCAGTACCTGGTCCAGAAGTACGTCGCGAACGGCCTCGAGTCGCTTGTCGGCGTCACGACCGATCCCGAGCTCGGGCCCATCGTCGTGGCGGCTCTCGGCGGCGTGCACGCCGAGCTCCTGGGCGATGCCGCCTTCCGACTACCTCCGGTGTCGGATCTCGACGCGAGCGACATGCTGGACGGCCTCCGCTCGAAGCGTCTCTTCGAAGGCTTCCGTGGCGCGCCCGCGGGCGACCGGCGAGCGGTGGAGGACATCGTGTGCCGGGTCTCCGCGCTGGTCGACATCGTGCCGGAGATGACGGAGCTCGACCTGAACCCCGTCAAGGTGCTCGCGCCGGGCGAGGGTGCGGTGGTGGTGGATGCGCGGATTCGATTACGCAAGCGATGAGCATCAAAGTCAGGAGAACAACATGGCAACGATGAGAGCAGCTGTATTCGTCCAGAAGGGGAAGATCGAGCTTCGCGAAGTGCCGCGCCCGGAGCCGGGTCCGGGTCAGGCACTGCTGAAGGTGACGCTGACCACGATCTGTGGCACCGACATCCACATCCTGAAGGGTGAGTACCCCGTGAAGTCGGGCCTCATCGTCGGGCACGAGCCGGTCGGCCGCATCGAGGCGCTCGGCGCGGGCGTGACGGGCTTCGCTGTCGGCGATCGCGTCATCGTCGGCGCCATCACGCCCTGCGGGCAGTGCCGCGCGTGCCTCTCCGGCGACGGTGCACAGTGCAGCCACGGCGGCGATCAGTTCGAGGCCATCGGAGGCTGGCGATTCGGCAATACCATCAACGGCTGTCAAGCCGAGTACGTGCTCGTCCCCGACGCGCAGGCGAACCTCGCCAAGATCCCCGCCTCTCTCGCCGACGAGGACGTCATCCTCTGCCCCGACATCATGTCGACCGGGTTCTCGGCGATCGAGCGCGGCCACGTGCGGCTGGGCGATGCAGTCGCGGTGTTCGCCCAGGGTCCCATCGGCCTGTGCGCGACGGCGGGCGCGCGCATCGCAGGCGCGTCGCTCATCATCGGTGTCGACAGCGTCCCGGAGCGCCTCTCCCAGGCGAAGCGGATGGGAGCGGACGTCGTGCTGAACTTCAAGGAGCAGGACGTCGTCGCCGAGATCAAGCGATTGACCGGCGGCGGCGTCGACGTCGCGGTGGAGGCACTCGGCCGCCAGGAGACCTTCGAGTCCGCTCTGCGCAGCACGCGGCCCGGCGGTACGGTGTCGAGCCTCGGTGTCTACTCGGGACATCTCAAGGTACCGCTCGACGCCTTCGCGGCGGGCCTCGGCGATCTGAGCATCGTCACCACGCTGTGCCCCGGCGGGAAGGAGCGAATGCGGCGGCTCATGAGCATCGTGGCCGCGCAGCGGGCCCCCTTCCGCGAGCTGGTGACGCACTCATACAAGCTCGGCGAGATCGACCGCGCCTACGACTGCTTCGAGCACCAGCGAGACGGCGTGCTGAAGGTTGCGATCAG
>CAYUAW010000209.1:9501-12718 GCA_964442485.1 uncultured Polyangiaceae bacterium | reverse complement strand
GCCGCCGACGTGGCCATCAATACCACCTTCGGGCCGAACACGCTGGACTCCTTCCGCGTTTGGACCGATGAAGTAAAGAGCTGACCGGTGCGGAAGCTCGCGGTGCGGCGGTGAATGATCGACCCTGCCCCCCGCGGCCGGAGAAAGCGAGTGACGCGGTGACGTACTGCGTAGGCGCCCTGTTGAACGACGGCATCATCTTCGCGTCCGATTCACGCACGAACGCCGGCGTCGACAACTTCGCGACGTTCTGCAAGATGACGGTCTTCGCGAAACCCGGGGAGCGCGTGATCGTCCTCCTGAGCTCCGGCGGCCTGGCCGGCACTCAGGCGATCGTCAGCTTGCTGAAGCAGCGCGCCGAGGCCAGGGACGGGACGCCGAGCCTGTGGAACGCCAGGACGATGTTCGACGTGGCCGGTCTCGTCTCGGACGCCACTCGCGACGTCGAGAAGCGCGACGCGGACCACCTGAAGCGAAGCGAGCTCGTCTTCAACGCGTCCTTCATCTTCGGCGGGCAGATCAAGGGCGAGCCGATGCGCCTCTTCCGGACCTATGCCGAGACGAACTTCATCGAGGCCGAGCTCGACACGCCGTTTTTGCAGACCGGCGAGACGAAGTACGGAAAGCCGATCCTCGACCGGGTGATCACCGCCGAGACGAGCCTCTCCGACGCGGCGAAGTGCGTGCTCGTGTCGTTCGACTCCACGATGCGCAGCAACCTGTCCGTGGGCATGCCCATCGATCTGCTCTGCTACCAGAAGGACAGCCTGGAGGTGGGAATGCGCCGGCGGTTCGCCACCGGTGACGCTTACTTCGCGTCCCTCAGCAAGGAGTGGAGCGAGGGGGTGCGCACCGTGTTCAAGCAGCTGCCCGAGCTCACCTGGTAGCGCGGCTCCGGGCGGCCTCAGACGAACTCTTTGAGGACGTTCGTGCGACCGAGCCGGCGGAGCTTCTCGAGCGCCTTGGCCTCGATCTGACGGATGCGTTCGCGCGTGACCCGGAAGCTCTGGCCCACCTCGTCGAGCGTGTGCGAGTCCTTCTCGCCCACGCCGAAGCGCATGCGCAGGATCTTCTGCTCGCGCGGCGTGAGGGTTGCCAGCACCGCGCTCACGTTCTCCTGGAGATTGCTGTCGAGGGCGGCCTGCTCCGGATCCTGAACGTCCTTGTCGGCGATCAGGTCGCTGATGCGTCCATCGCCCTCTTCTCCGATGGGCGTCTCGAGGCTCACCGGCTCCTTCGACAGACGAAAAACGAGGCGCACCTGCTCGAGGGGCATTTCCATCCTCTCGGCGAGCTCCTCGGTGGTCGGCTCCCGTCCCAGATCTTGCAGCATGTAGCGTGACATGCGGGCCACTCGCTTTGCCGTCTCGACCATGTGCACGGGAATGCGGATCGTCCTGCTCTGGTCCGCGATGGCCCGATCGATGGCCTGGCGAATCCACCACGTCCCGTAGGTGCTGAACTTGTAGCCGCGCTTGTGGTCGAACTTCTCCACCGCCCTCATCAGGCCGATGTTGCCCTCCTGGATGAGATCCGCGAACTGAAGCCCGCTGTGCATGTATTTCTTCGCGATGGAGACGACGAGCCGGAGGTTCGCCTCGACGAGCTCCGCCTTCGCCTTGGCGGCGCGCGCCGCTCCCTCGGCGATGCGCGCGCAGGTCGCGCGATGGCCGGCCATGTCCGTCTGGACGGGAGCCTCGAGCGTACCGTCCTCCGCCCTCGTCGCGAGCTCGTACTGCATCGCGACGAGGCTCGCGATGACCTTCTTGCCGAGCTTCATCTCCTTCAGCGCCTCGAGCTTCTCGGCGGCGACGGCCGCGAGCTGCTGCTCCAGCTGTCGCTTCTGCGGGCCCTTCAGGCCGCGACGCATCTCGACAAGGGAACGATCCCGGCCCTCGAGCTCGCGCACCTTCTCGATGCTCGCGAGCAAGCGTGCGACGGAGACGCGTCGGTCGTCCTCGCTCACTTCTTCCTCGGGTTCGTCGATCACGTCGCCGAGCGCGATCTTGTCCTCGCGCAGAAGCTCGCCGAGTCGCACGATCTCGCGGACGGAGCGCGGCGTGGAGAGCACCGCGTCGAGCACCTGGTTCGTCCCCGCCTCGATTCGCGCTGCGATCTCGTACTCCTGCTCCCGGGTGAGCAGATCGACGCCTCCGATCTTGTTCAGATAGAGCCGCAGCAGTTCGTCCGAGTCCCCGAGCCGTGCCCTTGGCGTGCGCGCCCCACGACCAGCGGCGGCGCCGCTCGTGGGCGGACGCCCCTTGCTGGTGGCCATTCCGACTCTGCTCGTTCCCTTCGAGCCTGTCGACTTCGGCAAGCGGGTTACCGTATCTACCTGATCGCTAGATGGCCTGGACGATGTGAAGCTCGCGTGCGATTGCTTCCCAGTCGAAGACGGCGAGCGCCGGGCACTGAGAGTTCCACGCGCGTGCGACTTCTTTCAGCGCCTCGGCCGCCGTCGTGCCCCATCCGGCCACCGTGGAGGGACCGCCGGCAGGGCCGGACTGGGCATCGACGTGCCACCCGCTCGGGACGGCCGTGTCTGCGTCCTGGCTGATGCGAACGGCGACGACGCCGCCGGTGGTTTGAAGCTCGTAGACCTTGGCGTTCTTCGCACGGTACTGGACGATGATCTTCGGCCCGCTGGGGCCCTTCGGTGCCTTCTCCGCGCGCGCGTTCACGACGCATCCGGGCGGCAATCTGCGCGCCCCTCCCCACCGAGAAAGAACGTCTGCAGGAGGTCGCTCTCCGACCGCTCGTGCTCTTCGAAGCCGTCGAGAACGCCACCGATGCGACGCCCGAGCTCGACGGTGTCCGCGCTCCGGAAGGCGAGCCTCCGGACGGAGGTGACGGAGCTTTGCAGATCTTCCCGCGCCTGCCCGAGCGCCGTGATCCGGTCCTCCAGATCGGGGCATTCCGCGACCATCGTTCCGAAGTAGCTCGTGGCTTCCTTCACATCGAAGTATACCGACAGATTCGAGGACAGCGTTGCGAGGAGGCGTCGCGCCTCCACGGTCGCCTGGGCGTCGCCGAGCAGCGAGTTTGCGACGCGCCGGAGCCCGGCCATCGTCGACCGGAGCGCCTCCGTCTCGTGCAAGACACCGTCGGGACGACCGAACAGTGTGGGATTCGATGAACGGAACATCCGGGGCTTCCTGACTCGAGGAACCTGCGGATCGACCGGGGGATGCCCGGGCTCGTTAGTCCACCTCGAAGG
>CAYUAW010000209.1:2581-9401 GCA_964442485.1 uncultured Polyangiaceae bacterium | reverse complement strand
TCGAGCGTCGAGTCCTTCGTCAGTTCGGCGTTGTCCACCACACCGCCGACCGACGGATCGCCGATGACCCGGACATCGAAGACAGCTTGCAAGAGCGCTTCGCGCGAAGCGTGAGAAGATGTGCGAAGGGGTGCAGCGCGCTCACACCTTTGTGCGGGGCGCCGGGGCTCCGGGTGCTGCTTTTTCTGTCTGCGCCGGGGGACCGCACATATCCTTTTTCGGATGCGTCGACCGAGGGTGGATCGAGTTCCGTTCCCGTCATCGGACATCGGGACGGCACCGCTTTCGTCGGACGTCGCCATGCCGAGCGCCGCGACGCTGAAGCGCCCGGAGGAGGCGCGCGCGCTCGCCGAGGCGGAGCGGCTCCTGGCGCAGACGAATCGCAGCGGTGTCCGCGCCATCGCGCCCGAGTCATCGGACGTGCCCGGCGTGGACATGTCGAACGCCGTCACGAAGGTACAGCGCGCCATCGAGCTCGACGCATTCCTGCCGCCGACCGTCGAGGTGAGCGTCGTCGTCAATGAGACCATCGCGCTGGTCGGATCTGCTGCCGACGTCACGACGGAGGTGAACGCGCCGTCGCCGCGCACGTCCCGGGTGGACGCGACGCCCTCGGGTGCCGCCGAGCCCCCGCCGGATACCTGGTCTGATCCGCTTGCGCGGCCCAGGCGAGCTCGAAGGATACTGGCTGCGCTCCTGTTCGCCGTCGTGATGATGGGCGCGCTCACGCTGCTCGTGGTTGCTCTGTCGCGCCGCGGCGATCTCCCCGCTCCGGCACTGCGCGTCCTCGAGCGGCTTTTTCACGCGGGCCGCTGACGAACCCGGCCCGCGCTCGCCGCCCGGCGGCGCGAACGGTCCACAATTCGTCTGCGTTACCACCTTTGCGGACACGTCGCGACGCGGCGGCTTTCGCCATAGCGAAGGGGGTTGTCCGCGGTGCGCGAGGCCGGCTAGGTTTCGCCGGCGAAGATGTCGCGGCGTCACACCATCGTCATCGGGCTCGGCTCTCTCCTGGTCGTTGCCGCGTGCGCGTCGACGGAACAGATCTCGGAAGACCTGGCCGCCGCCCTGAGCGCGGGCGGCACCTCGAGCGCCGGCGCCGCGGGCACAGTCGGCTCCGACGGCGGCGCCAGCGATGGCACCGGCAGCGCCGCGACCGGCAGCGGCGGCACGACGGGAACGGGGAGCGGCTCCGGCACGGGTGCGACACCCGGCGTCACCGGTAGCGGCGGCAGCGTTCCCACGATGTCAGAGGGTGGCGCGGCGCCGGTCGTGGACAGCGGCGCGGGCAACGTGCCTGCGGCGGCGGGCGGTTCGCGGAGCGGCAGCGGCGGTGCGCAGGCAGGTATGGGCGGCTCTTTCGACGCGGGCAGCGGGTGCCCCGCGGGGGAGAAGCGCTGCCAGGGCGACACGAAGTGTCAGCAGGTGATTCCGTCCAACGGCTGCGATCTCGGCGAGGCATGCACGCCTTGCGCAGCGGCACCGGCAAACGGCTACTCGAAGTGCGCGAACGAGATGTGCGACTTCGATTGCCTGTCCGGGTTCCATCGCAACGCCGCGGGTACCGCGTGCGATCCGGGGAACGCCGTCGGCGGGCAAGGCGGCTCGCTCGGCGCAGGCGGTTCCGGTGCCGGCGGGCGCAACCGCGGTGGCCGAAACGGCAGCGGCGGAGCGGGCGGCTCGACCGGCACCTGCAGTCCCCGCAATTGCCCCAGCTGCCAGAACATCCTGGAGGCGCCGTGCTGTCGTTCGAACGACACGTGCGGCTGCGGCCTGCTCGGCTTGCTCTGCGGCGGCTGACCTCTACCCGGGGAAGCCGGGCAGCAGCGCGGCGATCGTTCGTTCGGGGTTCACCACGCCCTCCGCCTCCCAGGCGCGGTTCGCCGCGTCGTCGAGCCCGCTGGCCTGCGCTCCCCCGGTGAGGCGCGCGAGGTGCGCGCGAGCCGCCGCAGCGAAGAGCGAGAGCCCCTGTTCGTCGAAGGCGTGCACGGACGTCACGAGCCGAGCGCGCGCGCTCTCGTCGCGGCCCTCGGCGCGATCGGCGGCAGCGTCCACCAGCGCCGCGAAGGTCGCGGCCCGGGGGACCGGATCTCGCCGCAGCTTTCGCGCTCCGGCCCGTGCTTCCTCGACGAAAGCGCGCGCAGCGGCGCGCTGACCCCGCCCGAGTTGCAGATTCGCCATCGCCGCGGCCGTGGCGCTGCGGAGATGAACGAGCTGTACCCGGACGATGGCGATACGCAGGAGCTGCGATTCCTCGATCGAACGCCATTGACGGACGAGCCGTTCCCGCGCGCCCTCCACGTCGCCTTCATACAGGCCCGTGAAGAGGTTTCCGATCAGGATGTTGTAATTGGCGATCTGGAAGCCGTGGGAGGACCACTGCGCCTCCGTCAGGGCAACCTGCTGTCTTGCCTCCGCAACCTGGTCGCGCGAGAGCCACGCCCATGTCGAATAGGCGTTGCGATAGCTGACGGACGCGTAGATGTTGCCGGTGGCGTCCGCCTCCGACAGCAAGGGGGGCACGAAATCCGCGAGCCGCCGCATCTTGCCGAGGAAGAACATCGACGCGATGGCAAACCTTCGCGCCGTGACCGTCTCCCAGACGGCGCCCGAACAGTGACGCGTGAACGTGAGGACGGCGGCGTCACAGTGTCGGAGTGCCTCGTCGGTGCGACCCTGCAGGTACGCCGCGATCCCCTGCGATAGAGAGAACAGGCCAGTCGCTGCTGGATCCGCGCGAGCCTCGACCAGCGACCCCGAGAGCTCCAGGAGCCGCTTCGTTCGACTGACAGAGCCGAGGCCGGGTGTCGCGGCGAAGGACACTTCGAGGGTCAACGCTCTGAGGAGCCTTCGAGGCTCTCCCGCGCGCAGGGCGAGCAGCAAGTGACGGTTCTGGAAATCCGCGGAGCGGAGGAAATCCACCACCGCGAGCGAGCACGCGATCGTCCACGAGGCGTCCACCCGGGCGAGCTCGTACGGTGACAGCGCGGCCTCCTCCCGCTGGCGGTAACGCAGCCCACGCGCGCGCACGCGGATGCGCCCCGCGAGGATCGAGAACAGCGCGCGGCGGCCGCTCTGCGTCGGACGCATACGCAGCGCCGTGAGCACGTCTTCTATGGCGCGGAGCCCCTGCTCGAGGTGCCCCGAGAGCAGGAGCTGCTCGGCGGCGCGACGCCGGAGCTCCAGAGCCTGCTCACCGGAGCAGCCCGCCGCCGTCTCGAGATAGAGGCTCGCCGCGACCGCGCCCTTGCCGGCGTAGGCCAGCGTCTCGGCACGACGGATCGCGATCGCGCGCCGCTCGTCGCTGTCGAGCTTTGCGAACCCGAGCCCCCTTTCGTAGAGCTCCGCCGCGTGCTCGAAGGCGAGCGCCTGCGCCGCTTGCTCGGCGCCCTCGAGCCAGTGGGTGCCCGCTCTCTCCAGGTGCCCGGCGAGCTCGTAGTGCGCTGCGATCGCCTCCGGGTTCGGCTCGCTCTCCGACTCGAGCACCTCGGCGAGCGAAAGGTGCAGCGCTCGCTGCTTCGTTTCGGTGAGCTGCGAGAGAACGAGCTCGCGGATGCGATCGTGGTGAATATCGACCAGGTCGTGCTCCTTGATGCCCTGGCTTCGAGCGAGCCGCGCGGCGCGGAGTACATCCATCGCCTCTTCGGCTTCGGCCGGCGCGAGCCCCTGCGCGCGCCGCAGGACGGAGCGTGCACGAGGAGCTCCGGCGATTGCGCAGAGGTCCAGGAAGCCACGCGCGCTCGGCGTCAGGAGGTCGATGCGCGACGCGATGAGCTCCGAGAGGCTCGCGGGTGCGGCCGCGGCGTCGGGGCCGGAGCTCCCCGCCGCCACGTAGGCGAGCTCGGTGATGAACATAGGGTGGCCGCCCGCCTCTCGCCCGATGTTCCTTGCGCGGAGCTCTGCATCCGCGTCGGCGCTCAGCATCTCGAGCGCGAGGCGCTGCGCGTCCTCGTCGGTCAGCGGCCCGAGCGGCAGCTCGTCCGTGGCCGCCTTCGCGAATTTGACCTCCGAGAGCAACGCCTCGAGGAGCGGACCGCGACTCTCGCCGGATCTGTAGCTCCCGATGAAGAAGAGCGGAACCGGCTCCGGGCCGCCGAGGGCCCGCGCGAGCAGGACGGCGCTCTCCTCGTCACCCCATTGCAGATCGTCGATCCATACGATGAGCGGCGCGACCTTCCGGAGCTCTCCGAGGAGCTCTCGAAATGCGGTGATGGCGCGCTGCCGCACGGCCGCGTGATCGAGCTCGGTGATCGGCTCCTCCGGGACCTTGCCGATGACCTCGGCGACGCGCAGCGCGGGGAACAGGATGGTCAGCTCGGCGATGCCCGACGGCAGGAACGACTCTGCTTCGGCGGGCTTCTCGCTCGAAAGGAACACAACGAGGTCGTCGATGAGCCCGTCGAGCGCCTTGTAGCGCATCGACTCGCGCTCTCGGCAGCGCGACGCGAGGACGATCGCGCCGCGCTTCTTCGCCATCTCGGTGAAGCGCTCGACGAGCGCGGTCTTCCCGATCCCCGACGCGCCGTGGACGAGGGCGATCTGCGGTGTGCCCGCGACGGTCTGCTCGAAGGCGAGCGACAATCGTTCTAGCTCCGGGCTCCGCCCCACGAGCGGTGGACGCGACGCACGTGCCGCGGCGACGTGTGAGTCGCTGCCTGCACCGAGCCTCCGGCACACGACCGCTCCGCTCGGCCGCTTCTGCGGGTCGAGCACCAGGAGGTCGAGCGCGAGCCGCGCGAGATCTTCGGGGGCGCGATCGAGCGCGTCGAGGGATGGTCGTCGCTTGGGTAGCTGCCCCGTGAGCGCTTCGTGGAGCACGACGCCGTAGGCGTACCAGTCGGCCGCTTCCGTCAGGATCTGCCCCATCTTCTGCTCGGGGGCCATGTAGGCGGGCGTCCCTGCGAATTCGTTCGGCTGCACCGGGCCGATCGCTCGTGCGAGCCCGAAATCCAGCAGCACGACGTGATGTTCGGGCAGTGTGATCAGAAAATTGGAGGGCTTCAGGTCGCCGTGGAGCGTCCCTGCGCGGTGCAATCCCTGGATGGCGGAGGCGAGCTGCCGGAAGACGCTCCGGAGGGCATCGTCGTCGAGCGCCGTCGTCCCGAGCAACCGCGGCAAGGGGACGCCCTCGACGAGATCCATCGTGAAGAACCACTCCGGACCGTCGGAGAAGAGCTCATGGAGCCGCACGAGGTTCGGATGTACGAGCTCACAGGCCGCGCGAAATTCCCTCTTCGCCTGGCCCATCGAGCGGGGGCCGAGCTCTCCGATGATCTTCAAGGCGACGTTCGTGCGACGTGCTTCGTCCCAGGCGCACCATACCTGGCCCATCCCGCCTTCGCCGAGCTTGCGCGAGATCTCGAACCGCTCGACCAGGCGCCGCCCCGGACAGATACGTGTCGCCCGCGCGCGGCGGGCGGAGACCGACTCCCCGTCGAGGGCGACGTCTTCATCGTCGAGCGTTCCCCCGGGGTTTTTCATCGTCGCATTCTGTATGAGTGAGCCAGCGGGAACGAGGACGATACCTCGAACGCCCGCGCTTTTGGTAACGTGCCGTCGTCGCCGGGGAGCCTTCGGCATGGGAAAGAAAAAAGGGTGGGATTCTGATGGGAACTGAAACGATTCCGGAGCGCCCCGCAGAACCTCCGCGAGACGCCGAGGTCATCGTCATCGGCAGCGGGTTCGGCGGAGCCGTCTCCGCCTGCCGGCTCGCGCAGGTGGGCTTCGACGTCCTGATCCTTGAACGCGGTCGAAGGTACGAGGCGAAGGACTTCCCCTCGCTACCCGTCCCCGACGCGCTCTTGCCGGATCTGCGGCGCTGGACGTGGAGCGGCGAGCAAGGGCTGTGGGACGTCGTCGACCTGCAAGAGCTGATCAGCGTTCAGGCAGCGGGCTACGGCGGCGGTTCACTCATCTACGCCAACGTGCATCTCCGTCCGCCGCAGAGCGTGTTCGACGAGCGCTGGCCCGAGATCTACCGGAAGCCCGACGCGCTGAAGGAGTACTACGACCTCGCTGCCTACATGCTGCAGGCAAGGCCCATCACCGAGCACCCCGAGCTCGGCAAGAAGCTGGTGAAGGCCGAGCAGCTCTCTCGTGCGGCGGACAAGCTCGGACGCGGCGCGCAGTTCTTCTACCCGCCCCTGGCGGTGTCATACGAAGCGAAGGCGCCAGGGCAGGAGCCCGAGCCACCCCGCGCTCCGGCCGCCTGCACGGGCTGCGGGAGCTGCGTCACGGGCTGCCCCGAGCGAGCGAAGAATACCCTCGACTTCAACTATCTCGCGATCGCGGAGAGCGAGGGCGCGACCGTCCGCACCGAGTGCGAGGTCCGGGAGATCGTCCAGCGGACGGACGGCTCCTGGGAGGTGCACGCGCTCGATCATCTGCAAGCGAAGACACGCTGCTTCACGAGTCGCTACGTCTTCGTCTGCGCCGGCTCGCTGCACTCGACGCGCCTGCTGGCGCGCACACGGCTCGTCGATAGGAAGGTGCAACGACGGCTTCGCTCACTGCTCGGCGTCGGATACTCCCCCGGAGGCGACGCGCTGGGCGTCGCTTTCCACACCGACAACGCGCAGTATCCGTCCGTCGGGCCCACCATCACGACCACCACCGTGCACTGGGACACTCCCGAGTCGTTCTTCCAGATCCAGGACGGCGGCTACGCACCCGAGCTCGCGCGGCTCATCGGGATGTTCACTGCCTCGGCGTGGGTCGGGCGAAACCGGCTCTCGAGGAAGGCCGACAGCTTCCAGAAGGCGATGCGCGTCGCGTCGAGCTCGGGGCAAGCCAAGGCGCTGGCGGGTGTTCGGCAGGACCT
>CAYUAW010000209.1:0-2481 GCA_964442485.1 uncultured Polyangiaceae bacterium | reverse complement strand
CCGACGAAGACTTCGGCCGGCGCGCGTTCAAGGCGCTCGTCACGGGCTCGAGCCTCGGGCGTCATCAGCTCGCCAGCGGCGTGCTCGGCTACGACGCCGCGGGAGCCGCGAATCGCACGATGCTGCTCGCGATGGGGAGGGACACCGCCCATGGGACCCTCCAGTACGACAGAACCGCCGATCGCCTCATTGCCGATCTGGATCTCTCGGCGCTCGCCCCTCAGTACGTCCAGGAGGAGCGGCTGATGACGGACATCGCGCGCGCGCTCGGTGGCGAGCTCCGGACCAATCCGGCGTGGGAGTTTCTCGGCAAGCCCATCACCGTCCACAACCAGGGCGGCTGCCCGATGAGCGATGACCCGAAACACGGCGTCACCGACAAGGACGGCATGGTCCACGACGCCGACGGACTCTACGTCGCAGACGGCTCGCTCTTCTGCACACCGGTCGGCGTGAACCCCTCCGCGACGATCGCCGCGATCGCGGAGCGCAACGTGCACGAGTTCATCGAGAAGCACGCGCCGGCAAAGGGTCGCTCCGCAGCGGGCATGCGCGGCTATGTGAAGCACACGGAGGCCGCGGCCGAGTGGGCCGTGAGCACGAAATGGCACGTCACTCCGCCACCCGGTCCGTCGCCGGATTTCCAGAGCGCGACCCTCGGCATCGAGTTTCACGAGAGCATGCAAGGCTTCTACACGACGGAAGGCGTGGACTCGACGCTCGGGAATCGGCTCCGCGACGATCCGGAGTACCGACGCTACGAGACGGTGGGCCGTCGCACGCTCACGTCGATCGAGACGCTCCTCTCCGTGAAGACGACGAACCTGAAGGTCTTCTTCGAGGATCCGGCGCACACGCTCGAGATCGGCGGTACCGTCAAGATGACCTGGCTCGACGGGTTGCCGATCGAGACACAGGTGGAAGGCATCCTCGAGCTCTTCGTCCCGCGCTTCAAAGGGTACGGAATCCGGCAATCGGACAAGCTTCGGTTGGAGGCCCACGCGCGCCTCATCAAGAGGCCGAATGCGCCGCCGCAGCGGTTCATCCCGCGTTGCGGGCGTCGGAGAGGGGATGCCTATCCCACGCGCGTCGGCAGGCCCGTGGAGCAGAAGCAGCGCTTCATGACGTATCATCTCCGACTGGTCGACAAGCCGGGGTACTGGCTCATCGGCTACAAGAGGATCCGCAACGACCCTGGCTTCGACGCCTGGCGCGACACCACGACGCTCTTCACGCGCCTCGTGCACGTGGACGACGCCAAGCACGAAAAGATCGTCGGCGCGGGCGCCATCCACGTCGATCTGCCGCGTTTCGCCTTCGGCCTGCTCCCCTCGATCGAGATCACCGGCACGAAGGATCCCGCCCGGATCACCTGGGCGACGGCGAAGTTTGCGGCATTCTTCTTCGGCGAGCTGCAGCGGATCTACTCGCCCGGGACGGCGGCCACCGTGGAGGCGCTGTTCGGCTCTCATCGCACACACGCGCCGAGATGGCCCCGGCGGAGGCAATGAACATGGACCAGCAACATGCCTTCGAAGCGTTCAGTCGCGAAGTGGATTGGATCGACATCCCCATCGGCGAAGGAAAGGATCAGATCCCGCTCAAGCTCCGGCGGCTCCAGGGCAAGCACGGCTCGGACCGGGCCGTGGTCATCCTTCACGGCGGCAACTCGAGCAGCGACACGTTTCTCTTACCGGATGGGGGACTGGCCAGGTTCCTGCGCAGCAAGAACTGGGACGTCTGGCTCCTCGACTGGCGCGGGAGTCCGTACGTCGTCGAGCCGATCCTGAAACGAACGCCGCCGCTCGGTGGCACCGAGCTCACCGAGCGCGAGATCATGTCGCTCGATCGCGCCGCGGCCGAGGACGTGCCGCGCGCGCTCGACCACGTTCGCAAGGCCATCGGGGACGCGCATCTGTCGCTCATGGGTCACTGCATCGCGGGCGGCCTAGTCTCGATGGCCGTCGCGCGGCGGCAGATCCCCGAGAGCGCGCGCGTGACGGACATCGTGCTCACCACGATGTCGCTCTTCTACGAGGTGCCCTGGGACGGCTGGGTGAAGGCCGAGGATTTCCTCCTCGAGCGCAGCCTCCAGGCGAGCCCCGGCTGTCGCGGCATCAACCCCCGGAAGCCCAAGGAATGGCCGGAGCCCTTCATCGAGGCGTACGAGCGCTGGCCGAAGATCTGGCGCAGCTTCGGAGAATCGGGGGCCGACCAGCTTCTCAGCCGGCTCACGTTCATGGTCGGAAAGCCGTGGTCCCCGGCGCGGCTCGCCGAGGGGCTGCACGGTCCCGTCCTCGAGCCCGTCTTCGCCACCATGCACATGGGCATCTACATCCAGTCCGGGCAGCTCGTGAGGCGCGGCTTCTCCGCGAAGTACGACGCACCGGACGTCATCGACCGCACGCGCCTCGACGCAAGGGGCCGCGGCCGGAGCCCCGCGCTGCTGAAGGGCGATCTCGACCCCGCTCCCTTCATGGA
>CAYUAW010000208.1:7468-12749 GCA_964442485.1 uncultured Polyangiaceae bacterium | reverse complement strand
CCCCCGCTTGACCTGTGTCGTCGAGCATGGTGAGTTCGCTTGGGCGTGAAGATCGTCGCGAGATTCTTGCTCGCGTTCCTGGTCGTGAGCACGATCTGCCTCGCCGCTTACGGGCTGCTCGCGGCGCGAAGAGAGGCGCGCGAGATCGAGGTGGACGCCCTGTCGGACATGGCGGCGCTGGGCGACGGCCTGCGCGAGGGCATGATCGCAGCAGCGGCGCACGGCGGGGACGACGCGGCGCTCGCCGTGGTTCGCTCCGTGGAGAGCCGGCGCAGCGACGTCGAGGTCCGCTTCGACAGGGATGCGCCATCGCAACCAGGTCAGACTTCCTCCGTCGATGCGACCGGGCAGGTCCGCGTCGTGCGCATCGCCTTGCCCGTCGCCTTGCCGCGCGGAGGCGGCGGGACGTTGACCGTCGCCCGGTCCATTCCGAGCGCATCCCACCTCTTACGTCAGCAGCTGCTCGAGCAGTTCGCCTTGCTCGGCATCCTGGTCGTCGTCATGGGAGCGATCGCGGTCGTGCTCGGCGCGGCGCTCATCGGCAGGCCGCTCGAGCGCGTGGTGGCGCAGGCACGGCGTGTCGGCGACGGCAATCTCTCCGAGCGCCTCGCCTCGAACGGCAGCGACGAGATCGGCGTGCTGATGACCGAGCTCAACGCGATGTGCGATCGCCTCGCGCTCGCCCAGCAGCGCGTGGACGAGGAATCCGCCGCCCGCGTGGAGACGCTCGAGCAGCTCCGGCACCTCGACCGTCTGCGCATGGTGGGGACGATCGCGTCGAGCATCGCGCACGAGCTCGGCACGCCGCTCAATGTCCTTCTCATCCGCGGCCAGTCGCTCGAACAGGGCGACATCTCGCAGGAAGAGGCCCGCGAGGCGGGCACCGTCGTGACCACACAGGTGGAGAAGATGAGCCGCATCGTCCGGCAGCTGCTCGACTTTTCACGCCGGCGCACTACCACGCAGGAAGCCGTGAAGCTCTCCGACATCGCCCACCGCTCGGTGCGCCTCCTGGATTCCCTGGCGAAGAAGCACGGCGTGGCGCTGGACGTGCGCATCGTGGAGGACGGAATTTCGATGGGAACCCCCGAGCACCTCGAGCAGGCAGTGACGAACCTGGTACTCAACGGGATCCAGGCCATGCCGCGCGGGGGTAAGCTCTCCGTCGTCGTGCGGAGAGAGGACGCCGTCAACGTGCCGGGCACGGCGCGCGTGCTCTCGATGGGCGTCATCGACGTGCAGGACGAAGGGACGGGCATCTCGAAGGACGATCTCGAGCGGATCTTCGAGCCGTTCTACACGACGAAGCCGGCGGGCTTCGGGACCGGTCTCGGGCTTCCTGTGGCGAGCGGCGTCGCGGTGGAACACGGCGGCTTCATCCGCGCCTCGAGCGAGAGCGAGCGCGGCAGCTCGTTCGCTCTCTTCCTGCCGAGGGCGGCGTGACGCATCGGTTGCTCCTCGTCGACGACGACGTCGACATGTGCGCGGAGCTCGAGCGCATGCTGAAGAAGCGCGGCTTCGAGGTGCAGACATCGACGTCTGCGGACGGTGCGCTCGAGCTCCTCGAGAAGTCGGATTTCGACGCGGTCATCACCGACCTCCAGATGCGGGGGATGAACGGTGTCGAACTCTGCGACCGCATCGTCCAGAACCGGCGGAATCTGCCGGTCATCGTCGTCACGGGCTTCGGCACGCTGGAGACGGCCATCGCGACGATGCGCGCCGGCGCGTCCGATTTTCTCACGAAGCCCTTCAACTCCGAGCAGCTCGTCTTTGCGATAGAGCGTGCGCTCAGGCAGGCCGCCCTCGAGGAAGAAGTGCGCCGCCTGCGCCGCGACGCCACCGAGCGGCGCGGCGAGGGCGAGATCGTCGGAACGAGCGCGCTCATGCAGGGCGTCTTCCAGATGATCGATCGCGTCGGCGCCACCGACGCGACCGTGCTCATCACCGGCGAGAGCGGGACGGGGAAAGAGCTGGTCGCACGCGCGATTCATCAGAGGGGTCGGCGCCGGGACGGCCCGATGGTCGCCATCAACTGCGCGGCGTTGCCGGAGACGCTCCTCGAGAGCGAGCTCTTCGGCCATTGTCGGGGAGCCTTCACCGACGCGAAGACGGCGCGCAAGGGGCTCTTCGTGGAAGCGTCGGGGGGTACGCTGTTTCTCGACGAGCTCGGCGAGATGCCGCTCGGCGTCCAGGCAAAGCTCCTGCGAGCGCTGGAGGACCGGCGCGTCCGCCCTCTCGGCGGCGGTCCGGAGATCGCCTTCGACGCGCGGCTCGTCTGCGCGACGAGCAAGGACATCGAGACGGAGGTGCTCGAGAAGCGTTTCCGGGAGGACCTCTTCTATCGCGTCAACGTGATCCACGTCGAGCTGCCCCCCTTGCGGAGCCGGGGTGACGACGTGCTCACGCTCGCCCAGCTCTTCACCCTTCGTTTCGCGAAGCGCCATGGAAAGAGCGTCACCGGCCTCTCGCCCGCCGCCGCGGAAAAGCTCCTCTCCTATGCCTGGCCGGGCAACGTCCGTGAGCTCCAGAACTCAATCGAGCGAGCCGTGGCGCTCACGCAGTTCACCGAGCTGACCGTCGACGACCTGCCCCCCAAGATCCGCGACTACAAGAGCAATCACGTGCTCCTCGCCGGCTCGGACCCCGCCGAGCTCGTCACCCTGGAAGAGGTCGAGCGACGCTACATCCAGCGGGTGATGGAGGCCGTCTCCTGGAACAAGAGTGACGCGACGCGTGTACTCGGCATCGATCGCTCGACGCTCTACCGGAAGCTCGACAGGTACGGCATCGTCGCCCCGCACGCGAAGTCGGCGGAGGACTGAGTCGCGGGCGTAAATCACGCCATTTCAAGGCGAGGCGAGCGGGCATATAAGACGACCAGTCATGCGCCTCGCGAAGCCCAGGATCCCGCCCCTCGAAGAGAGTCAGTTCACCGACGAAATTCGCGAGCTCTTGCCGCCGCGTCCCGGCGGCGGCCCTCCGCTCAACATCTTCACGACCATCGCCCAGTATCCGAAGCTCCTGAAGCGCTGGCTGGTCTTCGGAGGGCACATCCTCGGAAAGTCGTCCCTCCCCCCGCGCGATCGGGAGCTTCTCATCCTTCGTACCGGCTGGCTCTGTCGCGCCGAATACGAATGGGGACAGCACGCGGTGATCGGCCGCATGGTGGGCCTCTCGGACGACGAGATTCGCCGCATCACGCAGGGCCCCGACGTCGCCGGGTGGGAACCATTCGACCGGACATTGTTGCGGGCCGCGGACGAGCTCTTCGAGGAGCAGATCATCTCGAATGGAACCTGGGCCGACCTGTCGTCGAAGTACGACACTCACCAGCTGATGGACGTCGTGTTCACCGTCGGCCAGTACACGCTCGTGTCGATGGCGCTGAACGCCTTCGGCGTGCAGCTCGACGAAGGCGTCGAGGGGTTTCCGCGATGAGGCTCGCGGGCAAGGTCGCGATCGTCGTGGGCGCCGGGCAGACCGCCGGAGATACCGTCGGCAACGGGCGGGCGACGGCCTTGCTGTTCGCGCGCGAAGGAGCGAAGGTCCTCGCCGTCGACCGCGATCGCGGGTCGGCGGAAGAGACGGCTGCACTCGTCGAGCGAGAGGGAGGTACGTGCAGTGCGTTCGTGGCGGACGCGACCCGGGAAGCGGACTGCGAGGGGTTCGTCGCCGCCTGCCTCGAACGGTTCGGGCGTATCGACGTCCTGCACAACAACGTCGGCATCGGGACGGGCGACGGCGGGCTGTCGCGCTTGACCGAGGAAGCGTGGGACCACGTCTTCGACGTGAACCTGAAGACGGCGCTGTTCGCCTGCAAGAAGACGGTGCCGGTGATGCGGGAACAGGCGAGCGGGGCCATCATCAACGTGTCCTCGATCGCCTCCATCTGCGCGGCCGGCATCCTCGCTTACAAGTCGTCGAAGGCGGCCCTGAACGCTCTCACCCACGGTCTCGCGATGCTTCACGCCAAGCACGGGATCCGCGTCAATGCTATCCTCCCCGGCCTCATGAACACTCCGATGGCGATCGAGAGCATCTCGCAGGCCAGGGGAATGCCGAAGGAAGAGCTCGTCCGCGCGCGCGACTCCATGGTCCCCCTGGGTGGGAAAATGGGGACCGCCTGGGACGTGGCTTACGCAGCGCTCTTCCTCGCCTCCGACGAGGCGAAGTTCATCACTGGTGTCCTCCTTCCCGTCGACGGCGGGCAGAGCTCGCGCATCGGCTGACTCGTGGAAGAGCTCGATACCCTGGTCGTCGGCGCTGGCGTCATCGGCCTGGCCGTGGCGCGCGAGCTCGCTCACGCCGGACACGACGTCGTGATCGCGGAAGCAGAGGGCACCATCGGCTCCGGCGTGAGCGGCCGCAACAGCGAGGTCATCCACGCCGGCATCTACTACCCGAAGGGGTCGCTGAAGGCCGTGCACTGCGTGGCAGGGCGCCGGCTCCTCTACGAGTACTGCGAGCGGCGATACGTCCCGCACCGGAAGTGCGGCAAGCTCATCGTCGCCACGTCGCCCGAGCAGGTCGACAAGCTGGAAGGCATCCGCGCGCGCGCCGAGGCGAACGGCGCCGACGACCTCGAGTTCGTCGACGCGGCCGCCGCGAAGCGCATGGAACCCGAGCTCGCGTGCCACGGCGCGCTCGTCTCCCCCTCTACCGGCATCATCGACGGACACGGGTTGATGCGAAGCCTTCTGGGCGAAGCAGAAGATCATGGCGCGGTGCTCTCTCTCGGGAGCAAGGTGACGCGCGCGGAGGTCAGGGCGTCGGGCATCCTCCTCGAGGTAGAGGCCGGCGGCTCGCGGTCGGAGCTCGTAGCGCGCCACGTCGTCAACGCAGCGGGGCTCTTCGCTCCCGAGCTTGCGAGTAACATGGCGGGCCTGGCCCGTGAGTTCGTGCCCACGCCCTACTTCGCGAAGGGGAACTACTTCTCGCTCAGCGGCGCGGCCCCCTTCTCGCGCCTCATCTACCCGACGCCGGTCCCCGGCGGCCTCGGCGTTCACATCACGCTCGATCTCGCCGGCCAGGCGCGCTTCGGGCCAGACGTCGAGTGGCTCGACGCGACAGCGGCAGGCGCGGTGAACTACGACGTGGATCCGCACCGCGCCGACCGCTTCTACGAGGCGGTTCGCCGGTACTGGCCGGGCCTGCGCGACGAGGCCCTCCAGCCCGCGTACTCCGGCGTGCGCCCGAAGCTCTCGCCCCAGGGCTCACCGGATGCGGATTTCGTCATACAGGGTCCAGGCCAGCACGGCGTCGCTGGTCTCGTGAATCT
>CAYUAW010000208.1:0-7368 GCA_964442485.1 uncultured Polyangiaceae bacterium | reverse complement strand
GATCACCTTGGTGTCCGGGACGAGCGTCGCCGCGACGGAGGCGTCGACGCCGGTCGCAACGAGCGCCGTCTGCCCGAAGGCGGCGAGAGAGTCGAGCGCCGTGACGTCGCCGCTCGTCAAGCTCGCGCCGGTCTTCGAGTCGATGGACGTCGCGCCGTAGTCGTTCGCGTAAGGGGCGACTCCGCCGATCACGCCGCCGCGAAACGCCTTCCCGATGGCGAGCGACACCTGGTGATTCGGGTTGTGCTGCCTGCCGTCCGTGTTCCCCGGCCCGAGGGTGCGACCGAAGACGTTCAGCGAGAGGAACGTGACCTGATCCGAGAGCCCCGCCGACGCGAGCTGTGCCATCAGCGACGCGATCGTCGCGACGCCTGAGATTGTCTCCGCCGTCTCGTTCGCGAGCCCGATGTCACGGTGATTGTCGCCGCCGAATGGCACGTGGATCGCTACCACCGGCGTGACCTTCATCTGGATCAGGGTGATCGCCGCCAGGATCTGCGACGCGGGCGTGTTGTCGGTGATGGAGCCGAGCCGGTCGAGCAGCCCTTGCTCGATGTTGCGCACCTGGCTCTGCGACGTCACGAGCGAGTCGATGTAGTCGCGCTGCACCTTGGTCGCGGAACCGCGGTAGATGTCGTAGATCTGCGCGAGCGTCTGATCGCGGAGCGGCTGCAGATCGGTGAGGGGGCCGGCGGGGCTGGTCAGGGTCGCCTTCAGCGCGAGCGCGGGGATGATTGGGAGAGCCTGACCGCCGTAGGTGAGCCCCTCCGAAGGTGACGACGCACCGAGGCTGATGGGCTGCGACTGGATCGTACCGAGGCACGAGGCGAGCTGCCGGCTCAGGATCGACGGGAACATCTCGTCGGGACGCGCGACGTGCATCAGCTTCAGCACGTCGGGCTCCTTTGGATGGACCGGCGTGTTCGTCATCAGGTGGAAGAAGCAGAGCCGGTCGAGGACCGCCTGAGGCAGCGTCGCCCATGGAGCCGCCGCCGTGTACTTCTGGCCGTTCATGGTGAGCGGCCCGGGCGCCATCGCGGGGTCTGCGCTGTGAACGATCTTCGGGTCCTCGTAGGTTCCGGGGACGCTCGCGTTGATGGGATCGCCCAGCCCCGACGTATTGAAGACGACGAACTGCGCCTTGCCCGCGGCGCACGGGACATTCCCGTCGGCGAACGCGCGCCGCGGCTCGAGCAGGAGCGACGCGGGGAGCCCCGTCGCGAGCGAGCGCAAGCCGACGTAGCCCGCCCCGAACAGGGTGGAGAGCAGCAGATCCCGCCGAGATATCTTCCTCTTCGACATGTTCAAAGCCCGATCGAGACGGCAGAGGGGGAGAGGCACGCGACGACGAAGGTCGAGCGCAGGGCGTTGGTCGCGCTCGCGCCCTGCTTCGTCGCGTCGGCGTAGTGCGCCTGGAGCGCGGTGGTGAGGGGCGCGGAGCGAGGGTCCGAAGGTGTGATCGCCATGACCGTCGACACGAAGTCGGCGATGGCAAGGTCAGGGTCCTTGCTCGACCACTGCTTCACGTTCGGCTGCTGTGACTTCGCGGGTGTGTCGATGACCAGCGCGGAGACAAGGGCGCAGATGTTCTCCATGCCCGCGCGGTAGAACAGCGTCGGCTCGTTCGGGAGCACGGGAGCAACGGACCCGCGGCCGTAGCCGTCCGAGGGCAACCCCGTGACGATCTGCGGGATCGTCTTCTGAGGGGCCACCGCGGAAACGTCCAGCCCGCAAACGTCCTTGAACCCCAGGCGCTGGTTCAGCGCGGCGCAGACGTGGTCACGCCGGGAGACCGCCACGGTGAGCCCGGCCCGCGTCGTGAGCGTAGGCGCGACGCCGGTCGAGAGAGGGGACGCGAGCAGCTCCTTCACCAGGGCGTTCCACGAGTATCCGGAGGTCTGGAAAACGCTCACGACGCGAGCGAGCTCGGGATCGTTCGGGTCGCATTCCTTCGAGTTCACATAGTAGCAAAGCTTCTCCGCCCAGGCCTTGCCGAACAGAGGGTGCGACGCGAGCACGTCCGCCAGATCCGCGACGGACCCGACGCTCTTCGTGACTCCCTGGAACATGAAGAGCCCCTTCTGGGCGGCAAACTTCTGTTCGACCTGCTGATGGTAGTTCCACGAGTACGTGGACGCGAGGATGGAGCGTGTCGGGTCGAGCGTCTGGTGACAGGTCACGCAGTCCGGCAGCTGCGCGTGATCGGAATCGAGGCCTGGCGTGCTGGTCGGCACGGTGGGGTCCGCCCCGTCGACCTGCGCGCCCGTCGCCACGATGAGCGACTGGTTGATGGTCACGCGCATCTGATTGCTGGTGTTCGTCTGCCAGTTCGCGAAGAACGCCGGCGTCGAGAAGAAGCCGATGCGCGGCACCGTGAGGACGAGCTCCGAGCCCGAGCGCAGCGCGGCAAGGTCGTAGAACGGCGTCGCCTGCTCCCCCGCCTTGGGCGGACGGACGGTCACCATCTTCCACGTGTCGAAGTCGGATGCGGTGACCTGCGGCGCCATCGCCGACCCGCCGTACTGGTTGCAGGTCTGGTTCGTCGTGCTCTTGTGCGCGGTGAGCGAGCCGTAGATGAGGAAGTGGAGGGTATCGCCGCGCGACGGGTAGACGATGGGATCCTCCGTGCAACCAGTGCCGGCCGTGGCCGCGCCCGCGAGATCCGGATCGTACCAGTGCATGTAGTTCGGGCTCGACGGATCGAGCGTCTCGGAGATCGGGATGGGACCCTGAGCGGCTTCCACGGTGATCGACACCTGCGGGTTCTGCTGCTTGAAGCGATCCGTCACCTTCCCCGCGTCGTCGACCTGCCAGGCGTCCAGATAGGCGTAGAGCTCCATCAGCGCCGGCGTCATCATGAAGCGGCGCGTGGTGATGGCCTCCGTGAAGGGCTTCCCTTCGGCAACGAGCTCGAGCACCGTTCGCGCGAAGCTCTGTTTCACGTTCTGTGTGAGCAGCAGCCGTGTCGAGCCGTTCACCACGGCCTGCCGCGGATAGGTCTGATCGGCAAGATCGTTGATCGAGATCTGCGTCTGCTGGAACGCGAGCTCGAAGAAGGTGAGCATCTTCTCGGAGTACTGGGGGAGCGCCATCCATTGGTCGATGAGCCCGGAGAGCGCCGACGGATCGGCCGTTACGGCCTTCACCTCGTCATCCGTGGGCGGCAACCCGACGAGGACGTTCTTCAGCTTGGCGACGTAGACGGCGGGCGCGATCGGCTCGAAGGGACCGGCGTCGACCCCGGCCGCGTCGGGCGGGTGGCCCGCGTCCTTGCTGGCTGCACCGCCCCCTCCGCCCGCGCCGCCACCGGCGTGGCCGGACGTCGCCGGCCTGGAATCGGAGCTGCACGCCGGACCCGTCGCCACCGCGGAGGCCACGAGGGTTGCCGCAAGCGCGCTCATCAGAGAACGCGCCGGGTGTCTCTTCGGAAAAATGCGCAAGCGGGTAGCGTACCAAGTTTCCGGAGGCTCGTTGACGGGGTTGGTTCCGGACATGCCGGTCTTCGCATGCCGCGGCGCGCACAGGTGTTAACGCCACACTCCCGAATCGGCACCGGTCGCCCGGTAACTACGTGATTATCGGGCGGCTTCGCTGCCGGCGTGCCGCAAGCGCTCGCCGACGAGCACGTCCAGCATGCATTTTTCTTCACCTTCCCGAAGCGCGCGTCGCCTCGCGATACCGCAGCGCGCCGTCGATGAGCGCGGACGGCGCGATAGGTGTCTCCGTCCCCTTGCTCGGAAGGCGGCTCATTGCGACGAGCTGCTCGGCGCGCTCTCGCGCTTGCTCGATCAGCCCGTGGTCGCTCGAGAGGCCACACGTCGGATCGGTCGCCGCCGCGTTCCCGGTCAGGTGAAAGGCCTGACAGCGGCACCCACCGAAGTCGAGCGCACGCCGCTCGCAGCTGCGACACGGCTCCTGCATCCACTCTTCGCCGCGGAAGGCACGGAACAGCGCCGAGTCGTTCCAGATCGCGTCGAGAGAGCGCTCGAGCACGCTCTCCCTCGGAAGCCCTTCGAGGGTGTGCGCGAGGTGACAGGGCATCGCGAGACCGTCGGGTGACACGACGATGTAACGCTTTCCCCAGCCGCTCATGCACGACTTCGGCCGATCCGAGTAGTAGTCGGGCAGGACGAAGAGCACTTCCATCTTGCCCTTCAGACGTTCCTTCGCCTCTAGCGCTGCGCCGCGGGCTGCCTCGAGCGCCGCGCGCGTCGGCAGGAGACGCTCACGATTGACGAGCGCCCACGCGAGGTACTGCGTGTTCGCGAGCTCCAGCCGCCCGGCGCCGAAGCGCTCCGCGAGGGCGACGATCTCCGGGATGCGCCCGATGTTGTCACGGTGAAGCACGGTGTTCACCGTGAGCGGCAGCCCGAGCTCCTGTACCCATCCCGCCACCGCGAGCTTGTGTTCGAAGGACTCGCGACCGGCGATGCGTTCCGCCGAGACCTTCTCGACGTCCTGGATGGAGAGCTGCACGCTGTCGATGCCCGCGTCGCGCAGCGCCACCAGACGCTCGCGCGCGAGGGGCAAGCCGCTGGTGATGAGGTTCGTGTAGAGCCCGAGGCCGGCGGCGTGCCGCACTATGTCCTCGAGATCGCTCCGGACGAGGGGCTCGCCGCCCGTCAGGTTGAGCTGCATCACGCCGAGCTCGTCCGCCTCGGTGAGCACGCGCTTCCAGTCCTCTGCGCCGAGGCGGTCCTTGTGCTCCGCGAAGTCGACGGGGTTCGAGCAATACACGCAGCGGAGCGGACACCGGTACGTGAGCTCCGCGATGAGGGTGTACGGCCGATCTTCCGTCAAGCGCCCTCCGAGATCACGAGGCCCGCGTCCACGAGGCGCCCGAGGAACGTCACGACCTCCGCGTGGATGGTGTCCTTCGCAGCGGCGGTGTGCTCACTCAGGAGCAGCTCGACGATCCCCGAAACAGTCCGCTCGCCCGTGCAAAGCTCGAGGATCCTGGCCCCGGTCGGGTTCAGCAGGAGCCCCTTCTCGGGATAGAGCAGGACCTTCTGCCCCGTCTTCTTGTCCACCCGGAGCCGGGCCTTCGGCGAGAGCTTCGGGCGGGCGTCTTCAGAGATCATGCAGGGGGCCTCGAATCACGGTGGCACGCGGCATCGACACAGTCGAGCAGGTGCCAGAGGATCTCGGTCTTCCGGATGAGCGCCGCGACCGAGCGCTCCTGCAGCTCGCGCGTCGTGGCGTGGGCCACGACGAACTCGATGGCTTCCTCCGAGTCTCGCCGGGCACGCGGGACGCGCGACCGGAAGTATTCGATCGTGGAGCGGTCGACCCACGGATAGTGCTGTTCCCACGCCGCGATACGCCGCGACATGAGGTCCGGCGCGAAGAACTCCGTCAGCGACGACGCGACGGCCTCGACGAGGCTTCTCTCGCGGACGAGCTCGACGTACGCGTCGCACGCGAAGCGAACGCCGGGCAGCACGCCCTTCAGCGCGCGCACGTCGTCGACCGGCAAGCCCACGCCCGCGGCGAGCCGGAGCCACAGCGCGAGCCCACCCTCGCCTTCCCTCTCGCCATCGTGATCGTGAATGCGGCGGATCCACGCGCGACGGAACGCGGGGTCTTCCGACTTCGAGACGATGATGGCGTCCTTTATCGGAATCCGCGTTTGATAGTAGTAGCGGTTCAGAACCCACGCCTGTAGCTCGGCCCGACCGAGCTTGCCCTCATGCATGCGCACGTGAAAGGAGTGATGGTCGTGGTAGCGGCTCGCCCCTTCGGAGCGGAGCTGCTCGACGAATGCCTCTCGCGACCAGGGAGCGTCGTTCATATCCGGAGCTCCATCCCGTCGTACGCAACGGCCACGCCGGCGCGCTCGACCTCGGCGCGCTCCGGCGAATCATCGCGGAGCATCGGGTTGGTGTTGTTGATGTGAATGAAGACGCGCTCGCGAGCGGCGAGCTCACGGAGCCAGGAGAGACTCCCCGCGCCGCCTCCGATGGGCCAGTGAGCCATGTCCTCGGCCCGCTTGTCGCTCGCGCCGAGGCGAATGAGCTCGTCGCTGCTCCAGAACGTGCCGTCGAGGAAGACGGCGTCGGCGTCGTGCGCGGCCTCCGTAACCTCGGGCGAAAGGCCCGCCACGGCAGGGAGATACGCGAGACACACCCCGCGCCCGCGGTCACGGATCCTGAGCGCGACGTTGTCCTCCGGCGAGCTGCCCATGTCGGAGAGATGAAGCGGCGCCTTGCCAGGCACCGGCAGAGCCACCACGTCGAGCCCGCTCGGCTCACCCGTCGAGAGCAAGAGCGGCGTTTCGCGTCCGGGCTCGAGAACGCGCCACGTCACCTGCCCGTCGAACCGCGACAGAGTGCGCGCGAAGACACTCCGCGAGAAACCGTCTCGCACTCGTGCCGTGGCGTAGACCGAGAAGCGCTGCCACTCGCGCAGGCACAGGAGGCCGAGGCAGTGATCGAGATCGCCGTTGGTCACGACGATGCCCGAGATGGGAGTGTCGCGACTCGAGCGCGGGTGCAGCGCCGAGAAGCTCTCGATCTGCTGGCGGATCTCCGGCGACGCATTCAGGAGAAACCACGACAGACCGTCCCTGCTGACGGCCACGGATTCCTGCGTCCGCGGAGAGGCTGCGATGGAACCGCTTCGCACGCCTGCGCAGTTCGCGCACCCGCAGTTCCACTGCGGAAACCCGCCACCGGCGGCAGAGCCGAGAACTCGAACGTACAAGGGGCGCGTTACCTCCGGCGATACATCAGCGCCGAGCCGGAGCGAGCGCGCGGCGTCGCCATAACGAGGGCGCTACCGAACCGGACGCGCCCCCCTGAAGTCGTTCAGATGCCGTCGAAATCGTCCTGATAGGACCCAATCTCGGCGCTCATGTCGATCTCTACGAAAGTCGGAGTCACCCATTCCATCTTGAAGAACCTCCACGTTCGCTCGGGGCCAGGACGAACCTTTGCCCCGAAGCCCCGGCGCGTCAAGGAGCGCACACCTCGGCCCGCCACCAGGCAGTGAACTCCGGCGCGGTGCGTTGGCCGTACCCGGCGCAAATCCTGCGGCATCTCCCCCGTTTCCCGCCCCTCTCCCCCCCTTCGTGCGCGCAATGTGTGTTGTGGGACCGCGGGCGAGCCTCGATGATCGGGCAATGTCCCGCATTCCGCTATTCGCGTGCCTGGCCGTCCTGGGCGGCTTGGGCAATCTGGCGGCCTGCTCGAGCACCGGCTCGGCCACATCGAGCGACCAAAACGACGCTTCGGCAGCCGGCGCCTCGAGCACCGGCGGCTCGGCAGCGAGCGGAGCCGGTGGCGACGGAGCCGGCGGCCGGATCGGCTCGAGCTCCGGTGGCGCTCCGGGCGGCGCGACAGGACGAGCCGGCGCGACCGCGACCGGTGG
>CAYUAW010000207.1:0-12756 GCA_964442485.1 uncultured Polyangiaceae bacterium | reverse complement strand
CGTACCAGCGTACGCCTGCGCGCCTCACCCGCCCATCTCGACCCGCGGTCTTCGCAATCGATCCGCCGGGCTGCTCGAAGGCCCGCTGGCTTCGGGCACGGGCCGATCCGGGCGCTCCGTTCAGGACGGACGTCGAGGTCAAGGTCACCTTGCCCGGAACGTTCAGGACGGACGTCGAGGTCAAGGTCACCTTGCCGGAGCGGTCAGGACGAACGATCGAGGCAAGGTCACCTTGCCCAGAACGTGCAGGACGGACGTCGAGGTCAAGGTGACCTTGCCCGGAGCGTTCAGGACGGACGTCGAGGTCAAGGTCACCTTGCCCGGAACGTTCAGGACGAACGTCGAGGTCAAGGTCACCTTGCCCGGAACGTTCAGGACGAACGTCGAAGTCAAGGTCACCATGCCCGGAACGTTCAGGACGAACGTCGAGGTCAAGGTCACCTTGCCCGGACGTTCAGGACGAACGTCGCGGTCAAGGTCACCTTGCCGGAGCGGTCACGACGAACGTCGAGGTCAAGGCCACCTGGAAATGCAGCCGCAGTGAACGCGAGCGCTGCGCACGAACCTTCTCCACAGTCACCGGTGGGAACGAGGAGGAAGGGTGGGGAACGCCTACGTCCTACTCCGCGAGGGCGCTGCCGTGTTTGCGCTGGTCGGCGGCGGGGAGCTTCTTGCCGCCTTCGAAGGCGATGGCCTGGACGGCATAGCCCATCCATTTCTGTTCGGTGACGGTCTCACCGCGCTTCGTCAGATCGGCGCGGACGTCCTGGCTCACGGCTGGATCGACTGCGACCGTGGCGCCCTCGGTCGGGAACATGAAGCGCGGTTCCGCCACGGCTTGCTCGGGAGCCGCGTTGAAGACGAGGCGCGCCAGGAGCACCTGAGCCACGCCAGGTCCGATGGTCATTCCGCCGGAACCGCCCAGCGCCAGCACGGGCACGCCGTTCTTCACCACGATGGTCGGCGTCATGCTGGAGACGGGGCGCGCGAAGGGGCGTGGGCGGTTTGGGCTCTCGCGGATGCCCAGGTTCTTCACGGCGCTCGCCTGCGTGAAGTCGTCGAGCTCGTCGTTCAGCACGATGCCGGAAGTGGGGCCCGTGATCATTGCTCCGAAGGGATGGTTCACCGTGGTGGTGAGCGAGACGATGTTGCCGTCGCGATCGGCGAACACCATGTGATGCGTGCCGTGCTCGAGATAGGTGAACGCGGGCAGCGTGTGGGTGATGCCCGCCGAGAACGAGCGCTTGCGCATGCCCATTCGCTTCTGCGAGAGGAGCTTCGGCACGTCCACGGGCTGGATGTCCGGGTCACCCGCGTAGCGCATCCGATCCGCGAGCGCGCCGCGCAGCGCTTCGCCCACGAGGTGGCCGTACGCGCCGCTTCCTAGGCCGAGGGCCTTCAGCTCCTCGGCGTTCAGCACGGCCAGGGTCTCGGCGAGCATGAGACCGCCGCCGGAAGGCAACCCCATGGTGTAGACGTCGTACCCCTCCCACGAAACGTGGAGCGGTTCGCGCGTCTTCATCTTGTATTCAGCCAGATCCCGCGTGGTCAGGGCGCCTCCGGCAGAGGCGGCGCTGGTCTCGAGCTCGGCGGCGATCGCGCCTTCATAGAGCGCGCTGGGCCCCTCCGCGGCCACTCGCTTCAGCGTCGCGGCCAGGCGCGGGTTCGTGAGGCGCGTGCCCGCGACGACGGCCTTGCCCTTCGGCAGGAAAAGCTCCGCGAGCGGCGCGTCGACGGAGAGCCGCGCGCCGACGTACGACACGATGCTGGCGAGGTGCGGGCTGGCGGGAAAGCCGTTGGTGGCGACGGCGATGGCAGGCCGCACGATGTCCGCCCACGGCAATTTGCCGAGCTTCTCGTGCAGCTCGTGCAAACCGATGACCTCGCCCGGGACTCCGACGAGCTTGCCGCGCTCGGGCGGCTCCAGCGGACGGCGCTCGAGCGCACCGATGTCCAGACCGCGAGGTGCGGTCTCGCGGAAATCGAAGGCGCTCACCTGATGCGTCGCGCCGCTCCACACCAGGGCGAAGCCGCCGCCGCCCATGCCGCTCGAAGTCGGGCTCGCGAGGCCGGCGGTGAGACACGCAGTGACGGCAGCGTCGACAGCGTTCCCGCCGCGCTCGAGCACGCCGATGGCGGTACGGGAAACGGTCGCGTTCTCGGTCGCCACAGCGTAGTTGCGGCCGGCGACGGGCGTCTTGCTCTCTGCACGCAGCGTCGGCACCGAGAACGCGAGCAGCGCGCAGAGGCCGGCGAGCGCGCCGATTTTCACGGCAGAATCGCGGGGAAGCTCGGAATGGGGCACTGACCAAAGGATGCTCGCTGGCACTCCTGAAGGGAAGGCCCCAGAAATCGGGAAAATCGACGCGCGCCATCTCGAAACGCGTAACCTTCGCCGCGGAGCCAGCAAACCAATGCGCTTTCTGTTCGTCATGGACCCGGCCGAGAAGATGCAGCCGGACAAGGACACCTCGTTCGCGTTCATCCGGGGCGCGCAGGCGCTCGGGCACGAATGCCTGCACTGCCTGCCCAAGGAGCTCTTCAACGACGGGCCCAACGTCTTCGCGGTCGTGCGGAGCATCACGGTCTCGGAGACCGCCCCGCATACCGCGCTCGGCGGCCGCGCCGAGGTGGAACTCGCGCAGCTCGACGCGGTGTTCATCCGGAAGGATCCGCCGTTCGACGGCCCCTACGGTCACCTCACGCGTCAGCTCGATCTCGTCAAGAAGCGGGTTCTTGTCGTCAACGATCCGAGCGCAGTGCGTGATGCGAACGAGAAGCTCTATGCGTTCCAGTTCGCGGATTTCATGCCGAGGACACTCGTTGCGTCGGATCCAGCGCGTCTGCTCGCCTTCGTAGGGACGGTGGGGGGTCGCGCGGTCATCAAGCCGCTCGACGGCGCCGGCGGCACAGGGGTGCTCGCGCTCGCGCTCGACGATCAGAATGCGCGCTCCATCGTCGACATCCTGACGAAGGAGGGACAGGAAATGGTGCTCGTGCAGGAGTATCAGCCGGCGGTTCGCGTCGGCGACAAGCGCGTGTTGCTGCTCGACGGCCGCCCCCTTGGCGCGATCTTGCGGGTGCCCCGCAAGGACGACCTTCGCGCCAACATCCACGCCGGTGGTCAGGTAGAGCCCACCGCGCTGACCCCCGGCGAGGAGAGGCTCGTCGCGGCCGTCGCGCCCCGTCTCGCGGCCGTCGGGCTCTACTTCGTCGGCCTCGACCTCATCGGCGAGAAGCTCATCGAGGTGAACGTGACGAGCCCGACCGGGATCCAGGAGCTCGGGCGTCACCTGGGCAGCAGCCCGGAGCAGGACGTCATCCGCTGGGTCGAGGGAAAATCCAGGGCGGTGCGCGCCGCCGCGAAGGGATAGGCGCCGCGCTCGAAAAATTTGGCCCAGGGCGCGCCGAGGGCGCTTCATGGGAGCATGGCCCGATCCTGCGAAGTGTGTGCTCACCTCGCGGACAGGGCGCAGCCTCGGCGGAAGCCGGCTGCGCGCCTTCGCCGCGTTGCAGTTGAAGGACGCATCGTCGCGCTCTGCGACGCCCACGCAACAGCCGTCGCGAGCGCGCACGCGAAGTCGCTCGAGGTGCTGCGCGAGCTCTTTCGGGAAGCTTCCGGCAATCGCTCGCTGGTCGACCGCCGCTCGCCGCTCGACCGCCGTCTCTTCCCGCCGCGTCCCGAAGGCCGCCGTCGCTCGTCGGGGCGGCGTGAGAAGGACACCGAGCTCTAGGAGCCTGTCGGGCCCCTCCGGGACCAGATCAGGGCGTGGACGACGTGGTGCGTGCGCGCATCGCCTGTGCGAGCAGCTGCTCGACGCGGGCGAGGCTGAACGGCTTCTCGATACGCTGATTCGGGACGCGCGCGAGGAACCGCTCCGCTTCCGGCGTGAAGACGCCGCCCGTCATGAAGACGATGCGCGGGGTCGCCTCCGGGCGGTTCAGCTCGAGCGCGCAGTAAAGGTCGATCCCGCTGACCTCGGGCATGACCAGGTCACAGAACGTGATGTCGAACCGTTCGCCGCCGAGGAGCAGCCGAAGGCCCTCGCGAGCGCTCTCGACGGATGTCACCTCGTGATGCGCTTCGAGCATCGCCCGGAGGGTGCTCGCCACTCCGGGGTCGTCGTCGATGACGAGCACGCGTAGCCTCGTCGCGAGCGGCTCCGGAAGCGGCCCCGGCGGCACCGAAGGCCGCTTCTGTGAATCCTGCGCGGCGTCCGCCCCCGAGGCGGGCAAAAGGACCCTGAAAGTGGTGCCCGACGACGGGCCGCTCTCCACGTCCATCCGGCCTCCGAGCGCGGTGAAGATGGCGTTGCACATCGCGAGACCGAGGCCCATCGTCTCGCCGCTCGCGAACGGGTCGAGGAGCCGCGCGCGCATCTCGAGATCCATCGGTGGACCGTCGTCCGATACGGTGACGAGCGCCCCACCGCCCGGGTCGTGACCCACGAACAGCTTGATCTCGCGAGCCTGGCTCGTCTCCTCGGGGCGCGAGCGTGCAACGTGGAGCAAGAGCCCGAGGAACGCCTGATCGAGCTCGCCTTCGCGCGCCCAGACCTTCGGCACGGGCTCGAAGCGCGTCACGAGCTGCCCGCGGTACCGGATCTCGTTGCCGATCATCGCGAGGACGTTCTCCAGGACGAGACGCACGTCGACGGGGCCCGGGCCGGAGGCTCTTGCGCGGGAGAGAGTTCGCATCTGACGAACGACCTTCGCCACCCGATCGGCGCCGTCGTGCGCTTCGGCGAGGCGGACGCGCGCTTCCGCGTAGTAATCGTGCCCGGTGGCGAGGGCGCGCATCCGGCGTGAGACGTGCTCCAGGTTCAAGAGGGTGTAAGACAGGGGATTGTTGATGGCGTGGGCCATCCCCGCGGCGAGCGTGCCGAGCGCAGAGAGCCGATCGGCCTGCAGCAGCTGACCCTCGAGCAATCGTCGCTGGGTGACGTCCTGGCCGAGCCACAGCACGGTGGGTTTGCCGTCGACGTCGACGCCGATCGCCGACGTTTCGAGCGTCACCTCGCGCCCGTCCGACGCTCGCATCCTGTATTCCGCGTGCGACGCTGGACCATCGGGCAAAAGCTCGGCGACCTGTCGCATGAAGCGCGGCATGTCCTCGGCATGCAGCAGGTCGGCCGCGTCGACCGGAGCGACCGGGCTGGGCGTCACCCCGAGGAGAGCGGCGAAGGCCCTGTTCGAGTAAGTGACGAGCGTCCCTTCCGTCATGAAGACGGTCTCCAGGATGCTCTCGACGACGGAGCGGAAGCGCTCCTCGGACTTGCGTAGCGACTCGAGCGCCTCACGTCGCGAAGCGTCGCCGGCTGGGGCCCGCGCGTCGCCTGGCTGCGTGGGGCCCGCCGTCAGCGCGACATCGCGACGCGGCACGAACTCCGCGTCGACTGCGGTCACGTCGAGCCCGACTCCCGCGCGCTGCGCTCCCTCGAGGATCGTCGCTGCGAGCCACTCCGAGCGCTCGTCGTTCCCCACCATCACTGCCCCCTCCATGTCCGGTGCGCCGGACGACTGCTTGCTTCTCCGCGTGTCAGGCCGCGCTCCATCGGAGCATCCGATCAGCGAGACGCCCGGCATGATGGCGCCACTCGGGCTCGTTGAGCAGCTCGTGGAACGAGCCGGCGCTCACGTCGAGCTCCTTCTCCGCGCTGCCGGCGAGCTCGAAGAAGCGCTCGGTCTCGGCGAGCGAGACGACACGGTCATCGCCCGCCGCGATGCAGAACAACGGGCCTTCGATGGCGCCCGCGCGAGCCAGCACGTCGCGCTGCGCATCGAGCATGGCGAAGAACCAGCCCACGGTAACGTGACCGAAGCGGTACGGATCGCGGTCGTAGTTCTCCGCGATCGCCGTGTCGTGCGTCATGTCGCTGCCCGACAAGCCGGACGATTGGCGCAGCGTGGGCGCGACCTTTCGCGCGAACTTCCCGCCGACTCGCTCGAAGGCGGTCATCTGACGTTTGGGGCCGAAGAAGGGCGACGTCGAGGCGACTCCCGCGATGTCCTTGCCGACGGCAAGCGCGAGCTCGCTTGCGATGAGACCGCCCAGGCTGTGTCCGAAGATCACTGGACGGCCCGGTGCGTCTTTCCAGGCAGGCTCTTTCTCGAGCGCCGCCAGTACGGCGCGTGCGTCGTTCACGTATTCGTCGACGGACATCACATGCCCGCGCGTCCCGCCCGATCGGCCGTGGCCGCGAAGATCGAAGCGCGCGACGACCAGACCACGCTCGGCCCAGAACCGCGCAACGTGCTCGAACCGGTCGGAGTGATCGGCGTAGCCGTGGATGAGCAGTACCTTCCCCGCTGCCTTCGCGGCTGGCACATCGAGGAACCACGCGAGACGCGGCTCACCTGGTCGCTCCAGGAACTGAACGGACGACATCGGACGCTCTTTCGTTAGGTCAGCCCAAGACTTGATTCGCCGAGGTCAACCGCCGAGCGAGTACGTCCGGCCGGGAGCCTGGAGCGTCGCATCGTGGCTTCCTTCTTCGACGACCCTGTTGCCCTCGTCGTCCACCATTTCGATCGAGTACTCGATCACGAGGTTCGCCTTCTCCGTGGTGCGAAGCCCGAGATTGAAGCCAACCAGGGCAGGAATCACGGCGGGAGTATAGCCATCCGTGAGCGGATCGCTACCGTGTCGGTTCTGCCGATTGAACGCGTGATTGACGAGGCCCACGCGCGGGTCGTCGACCGGCATGCCGTTCGTCGCAGGCATGGGCTTCAGCTTCGTCAGGATGTTGATGACGGTCGCGAAATCCGTGGCGACCTCGTCCATGTCGTCGAAGGCGATTGTCTGATCGATCCTGGAGGAACGGTGCAGGTCATCCTTCAAACCGGGCACGTCGTACGCTTCGTCGAAGCCGGAGAGGTTCGGCTGCGCGTTGTCCCCGACCTGCTGGATACCCGGGACGTATTTCCCGAATTCGTTCCAGGGATCGATCAGGACCTCGACGGTGTGCGACCCGCCGTCCAGGTTCGCCAGCGTAAAGGTGACCTGACACTTCACTTCGCCCGTCGTCACCCATGGGTGACGGTCGAACGGCGCGATGGCTCCCTTCAGCGACGACAGATCGCTCTGGGTCGGCTTCTTCACCGGCAGGTCCACGCCGACGTACGACTCGAAGAGCGTGAGCTCACCGTCGTCGTAGGCCGGAGCCATCTTCTCGGTGAGCGCGAGATTCGCAGGGTCGAGTTGTCGCGTGGTGCTTCCGTTGCAACCTGCGAGTACCAGGATGCCCGCCACACCCAGAACCGAAAGAGAGGTCGTCCTTGCGAGGTTCATCGCCGTCCTCCTGCTGGTGGTGGAGAGGGTCATTTCTTGCCGGGTTTGAAGATGAACGGCCACGAGGCATTCGTGCCCTTGTCGGCCGTCGGGAAGCGGAGCCTCGCGAACTGACGGAGGATGCACCCCTCGACGCGCGGATTGCCGAGCGTCGAGCTCTGCACTCGCGACCCTGTCGTATCGCCGCCCGGGGTGATGCTGAAGCTCACCGTGACGCCGCCCGAGAGATTGGGCTCGCGCGCCGACGCGGCCTCGTAGCAGGCCCGGAACGCGCCGTAGCGCGACTGCACCACGCGGCTGATCTGCGCTGGCGTGAGGCCCTGGCCCGGCGCGGGTTTGTCCGAGCCGGCGACCTTGTGCTCACCGGTGCCGTCTCCGTTTCCTTCTCCCGAGCCAATGCCGCCACGTCCGTTGCCGCCGCGGCCCTTTCCGCCGGGCCCGCCGGAACCCGCACCGAAGCCGCCGCCCTTGCCGGGCCCCCAGCCAGTGTCCAGCGTGCCCGCGCCGAACGGGACGCCGTCGGTGTCGCCGCCGCCGCCGTCGCCGCCGCCCTTCAGGCCGAGCCCTGCGCCGCGTCCGAGCACGATCTTCTCCGACCCGAGGCCGCCCAGCGCGTCGGCGACGGAGCTGATCGACCCGAGTGTCTTCTGGATCTCGTGACCCACGTCGCTCGACAGGACGTCGGACATGCCGCCCAGGCTCTGCTTGATCTCGCCGGGCTGCTCGGTGTGGTCCTGATCGCCCTTCCTGCCGAGCGCGCCTTCCGCGCCCTTCGCCTTCTTGCCGCCGCCGGACTTCTTGTTGTCCTTCGCTCCGGGGTCCTTCACGCCCGAGCCGGACTCGGCCTTCTTGTCGCCGGGCTGGGGCGGCGTGGGCTCCTCGAGATGGAACTCGACGGCGAGATCCTCCGCCGAGGTGAGCTCGGTCGGCTTGTCCAGCGCGCGTGGCGTCGTGAGCAGCGCGATGAGAGTCAGCCCGCCGCCGATGCACACGAGCGCGAAGATGAACGAGAAGATGAACACCCAGTCGATGCGCCACTTCGTGCGGAGCTTCTGGGGTGCAGTGACGAGCTGGAAGAAGATGGAGAGGGAGCCGTACTGGAGGAGCCCGTGATCGCCCGCGACGATCGGCACCGGCGCGCCGGAGCGCGACAGATCCGCGGGATTTTCCATGCGCCCGCGCAGGTAGACGACGCCGTCGATCGCGCCGGCCGCATCGATCTCCCAGCTCCCTCCGACCGCGCGGACGGGGCTATTCGACATCGCCGACCCCTCCGGCTTCGGGACGAGCGCCTCGACCTGATCGCCGAGCTCGAGCGATTCGCCCGCGCGAAGGTCGCGGACGGCGAGCACCGTGGTGCCCCAGACGGCGGCAGTGCGCAGGACGATGTTGGAGGAGGCGCTGGTGCTCATCGGAACGACGGGTGTCTGCTCGTCTCGGCGAGCTCTCGCATGAACGAGCGATGGCCGAGGTCACCCGCGGAGAACTCCGCGCGAACGCGTCGGAGGAAGTAGGTGAGCTGTGGCGAACGGAGACGACCTTCGACCTCGACGGCGCCGAACTTGTACGTCTTCACGCCTTCCTTGTTCTCCTCCGTGCCGACGACGTTGACGCCGCTTGCTTTCGTGGAGCCCTTCGTCTCGCCCGCCGCGGGGCGTTCGGACGTCGCAGGTGCCGGGGCGGGTGCGGCGGAAGCGGCAGGAGCCGCCGGCGCGGGCCGCGGCTTTTCGGCGCGAGCCGGCGCGGCTCCGAGAAGCATGGACCCAGCAAGAAGAACCCCGAGGGCGCTCCACCGGACGGCCACGCGGGTCTCGAAACTTCGGGTCGACATGGGAAGGGAACGATAAGCGTACCCGCTCGCGGGACGCCGAAAAAGCCTGCGCGCACTGAACCCTTGTATCGATCGATTCAATCTTGTACGCAGAAGTGGCAGGGCGGATCCCTGGTAAACCAGCGCGATCTGCACTGGTTTCCCGCCTCGCGCTTCCCCCAACCATGATGCGGTTGGCGTCGTCGTCCTGTCCTTGCGAAACGGTCGATCCGCGACTAGGGTTTGCCCCCCTTGAACATGGCAACGGCAGTAATTCGTACTGGCGGCAAGCAGTATCGCGTCTCCGAGGGCGATACTCTGGCGGTCGAGCTCCTGGCTGGGAACCCCGGCGATGACGTGGTGTTCTCCGACATCCTCCTGCTCGGCGGTGATTCGCCGAAGATCGGGACGCCGCTCATTTCCGGCGCGACGGTGACGGGCAAGATCGTCGCGCACGATCGCGGCGAGCGGCTCGTCGTGTTCAAGTTCAAGAGGCGCAAGCGCTACAAGCGCAAGAACGGTCATCGCCAGCACTTCACCTCGGTGAAGATCACCTCCATTCAGGGTTAGCGCATGGCACACAAAAAGGGCGGCGGCTCCACCCGCAACGGGCGTGACTCCAACTCGCAGCGCCGAGGCGTGAAGGTATTCGGCGGCGAGCAGGTCAACGCCGGAACCATCATCGTTCGCCAGGTAGGCCAGACCATCGCGCCAGGGCGCAACGTCGGCCTCGGACGCGACTTCACCTTGTTCGCTCTCGTGACCGGCCAGGTCACCTACGAGTGGGAGAACAGGAAGAAGAAGCGCGTCTCGGTGTACCCCGCCGAAACCGCCTGAGCGGAGGCGGACGCTGCCGCGCATAGCGGTGATGTCCCCCGGGCTCGCCAGCCAGATAGCGGCTGGCGAAGTCGTCGAGCGTCCATCGAGCGCCGTGAAGGAGCTGCTCGAGAACGCCATCGACGCGGGTGCCACGCGTGTCGACGTGGAGATCTCCGGCGGCGGAATAACGCTGATCTCCGTCTCCGACGACGGCCTCGGGATGGGGCGCGACGATGCGCTCCTTGCCGTCGAGCGTCACGCGACGAGCAAGCTGTTCGCGTTCTCGGAGCTCTCGCACGTCGTCACGTACGGGTTTCGCGGCGAGGCGCTTCCGAGCATTGCGTCGGTGAGCCGGCTGTCGATCCGCACGCGTATTCGCGAGGACGACGCCGGCACGCACGTCTCCGTGGAGGGAGGCACGCCTCCGAACGTGCGCTCCGTCGGAGTTCCCGTGGGGACGACGGTGGAAGTGCGAGACCTTTTCTTCAACGTGCCCGCGCGCAGGAAGTTCCTGCGGTCGTCGGGGACGGAGTCGGGGCACGTGAGCGACGTGCTGGAGGCCGCCGCGCTCGCGCGGCACGATCTCACCTTCACGCTGACGCGAGACGGCCGGCGAGTGCGGGAATGGCTGCGCACCGAGACGCGCGAAGAACGGGTTCGCGGTGCGCTCGGCGATGGGCTCGCGAGCGCGCGCGGCCGGCGCGGGCCGCTCTCCGTGGAGGCCTTCCTCTCGAGGCCCGAGCACGCGCGCGCAGGAGCAGGCGGCCTCAAGCTGATGCTGAACGGGCGCCCGATCCGGGATCGGTCGCTCCTTCACACGGTCGCGCAGGCGTACGGCAGCGTGCTCGAGCGCGGGCGCTATCCGCGCGGCGTCGTGTACGTCGAGCTTCCACCCGAGCTCGTGGACGTGAACGTACACCCGCAGAAGGCGGAGGTTCGCTTCGCCGACCCGCGCGCCGTCACTGACGCGCTCTATCACGTGCTCAGTACCGAGCTCGCCCGCGCGTTCTCCCTGCCCACGCCCACGCGCTCGCCCTGGGCGCGGCCCGTCGCTCCGACCACTCCGGTTGCCGACTACGACGCGGGCCGCTCCTCCGGCGGGGCTCACCCGGGCGAGGCCGTCACTGCGGCGGCCGATGGCGTGGCCGTCGGCAGCGCACTCGAGCCGCCCGACGTCGAAGACGTCGCGGTCGGCGCTCCAGCGCCCGGAGCGCCGGCTGCCATCCGCGTCCTGTCCGTCGCCGATTCGGGAGCGCCGCTCTCGCCGAGCCCCGCGGTCCGCTGGGCGAGCCTTCGCTTCATCGCCCAGGTGCGCCAGACGTACCTCGTCTGCGAGGGTCAGGACGGGCTCTACGTCATCGACCAGCACGCCGCCGCGGAACGGGTGAACTACGATCGGCTGCGCAAGCAGCTGGGAGCGCGTGCGATCCCGTCACAGTCGCTCCTGTTCCCACAGACGCTGGAGGTGCTGCCAGCAGAGGTCGAGCTCGTGGAGGCGAAGGCAGACGACTTCGCGGCCCTCGGGGTCGAGCTCCGGGTGCGCGGGACCAACCTGGTCAGCGTGCACTCGGTGCCGAAGCTCCTGGTGCGGGCGAGCCCGGAGCGGCTCGTGCGCGATCTGCTCACCGAGGTATCGCGCGCGGGCGGCCGTGCCTTCAGTGACGCCGTCGACATGGCGCTCGCGACCATGGCCTGTCACGGCTCGATACGGGCCGGCGACAAGCTCTCGGAGAGCGAGGCGAGCGCTCTGCTCGCGGCTCTCGACGTCGCCGACTTCGCTGGCCACTGCCCGCACGGGCGGCCCGTGGTTGCCGTCACGAGCTGGAACGAGCTCGAGCGCAAGGTGGGGCGACGGTAGCGTCGGAGCCCGCCCGAGGTCAGCGGTAACCGCGATAGCCCGAGGGAGGCGGCGGCGCGAAGTGGGAGGGGAACGGATCGGCGGTCTCGCGGCGGTCGAGCTCCTCGGGGCTCCAGCGGAAGTCCGAGCCGCGCTCGCGGAAGACGGCGACGCCGACGACGCCGACGTTGCGGTCCTTCCCGCGTCGCGAGGCGTAGGAGTCGCTCACCGAGCCGAAGCGGAAGGCGCGCACCGAGCCCTCGCTCTCGCGGAAGCCCTCGATGTCGAGCGTGTCGTACGGCGCGATCACGTAGCCGCGCTTCTGCAGGCTGCCGTCATTGCCGTCGATGACGTCGAGGCCGTCGACGGTGGCGACCGCCTCGATGCGAACCGGCGAACGATTGTCGATGCGCAGGATGTAGCGATCGCCGTCGCTGCCCACCGTCACGTTGCGGCCGTCGACATGAGCGGCACGGAGCGGGCTGCCGCTCGCATCGACGATGCTCACCGTGATACGTCCGCCGACGAGCGGTACGACGCTGTCGCCGTAGTCGACGAAGCGACCGCGGCTCATCGCGTTGACGCCCGCCTCGTCGTTGTAGAAGAGCGAGGCCAGACCGTCGGGCGAGCCGTCGTTCGCGCGGAAGAAGCTCGTCGACGAGACGTGGCTGGTGACCGCTTCACCCCACGAAGTGCCGAGGCCTGGACGCTCCTCGCCCTCGGCCTTCGCGACCTCGTCGGCTGCTGCTCCTGCTGCGGGCGGACTCGCGGGGGCCGGCGCGCCGTAAGCGGACGGCTCACTTCGCGACGAGGCAACGCTCGGCGCCTCGTTCGAGTTCCTCAGCGAGGCAGCGCTGTCCGGCGCATGGCTGGCATGGCTGCAGCCGGTGGCTGACAGTGACACGAGAAATCCGAGGATCAGGGCGCGCGAGTTCATTTCGATTGGCCTCCGTGTGGGGTTCAGACGAAGAACGCGGGTCCTGGATCTGACTTACAGGG
>CAYUAW010000206.1:11535-12918 GCA_964442485.1 uncultured Polyangiaceae bacterium | reverse complement strand
TTCTCGATGTACGTCCTGCCCGTCCGGCGGAGCTCCGCGAGCGCGACGCCCCCGGTGCCGCCGCGCTCGACGCTCTTCATGAGCGTGCGGAGCAGCGCCATCGCAGCCGGATCTAGCTGGAACAACCGGAACGACCGGACGTACCACTGCTCCACCTCTCGCCAGAAGCTCTCCGCGTCGTGCGCCGACTGGACATTGCCCGGATCGACGATCAGCCGCTTCACGGCATCCTGGAGGACGGTGACGAACAGATCCTCCTTGTCGTCGAAGTAGTAGTACATCGCCCCCTTGCTGAGGCCTGACCGCTCGATGATGCGGTTGTAGGAGCCGCCCTCGTACCCGTGCTCGGCGAACTCCTCCGCGGCCCGTGCGAGGACCGTGGCGCGGAGCGCGGGATCCAGTTTCTCGAAGCGTGGACGAGGCATCGGCTGCAGCCTTAGACCGAATGGTTAGACCATGCGGTCTAAAACGCAAGGGCCTCTGCGGAGCGGGGCAGGAAATCCCGCGCTGAACCGTCCTTCCGCCGGGGACTACGGAGTGCAGGTGCAGCCGTATTTCATGGCGTCCGCTGCCGTGAAGCCGATGCAATGCGCCTTCATCGTGTTGAAGATCTGTTGTGCCATCAGCGTCACGCCGGCCTGCGTCGGATGCACGCCGAGCAGCGTCTCGAAATTCGCCGGGTTCGCATCGCCGAACGCGGCCTTGAATGGGGCAACCAGGTCAACGAACCAGCAGCTGAGCTTGCCGCCCGACGCGGCGTTCGCGCCGTCGCAAGCCGCCTTCGCCATCGGCTCGGCGTAGTCCAGAATCTCGTTGTACCCGCCGTTCATGTCCGGGGTGTGAGGGTAAAAGAAGTACACGGTGTCCTTGACGCCGGCGTCGGAAGCCGTCTTGAGAAGCGCGGTCGAAGCGTCGATGGACTTCTTGATGATGGCCTGACAGGTGCTGTTCGTCGACGAGCCTGCCTTGGCGCACACCGTGGCGCAGCCGGAGAACTGCGCCGTGTCGCACACCAGGATGTCGTTTCCCCCGCCGTCCATGATCGTGAACTTGATGTTGCTGTGCGCCTTGATGGCGGTCGCGAACTGGATCGGCACGTCCTCCATCGCGTTCAGCCCGCCGCTCGCCAGTGACACGCCGGCGACGGCGTAGTTCGGTGTGTTCATGAGCGAAGGATCGAGCATCGCGAGCGCTGGTTGCAGCGCCGGGGTGGTGAACCCCGTGACGTACGAGTCGCCGAGGATGGCCGCCTCCGTGGTCGTGTCCTTGAGGCACGGTCCACCCGTCGCCGCGCCCCCGGTGCCCATCGCGCCGCCTGCTCCTGGTGCCGCGCCGCCTGCTCCTGGTGCCGCGCCGCCTGCTCCTGGTGCCGCGCCGCCTGCT
>CAYUAW010000206.1:5678-11298 GCA_964442485.1 uncultured Polyangiaceae bacterium | reverse complement strand
GGTGCCGCGCCGCCTGCTCCCGGTGCCGCGCCGCCTGCTCCCGAACCACCGACTCCTGCCGGCGTATTTCCCGAGCCGGACGGAACGTTCCCCGAGCCCATCATGACGCCGCCGCTGCCCGAGCTCACGCCACCGACGCCGGTGGGTGTGCCGCCGCCTCCGACACCTCCGTTGCCACCGAACCCGGAGCCGCCCGCACCCGGATTTGTATCGTTGCTGTTCGACGAACTACACGCAGCAAGAGCGAACAGTGCACTGAAGCCGCCTGCTAAGAAGATGCCTCGGTCGATGCATTTGATCATTGGAGCGAGCATCAACATACCTGCGGGTTCGTTCGACGCTCCTATCTTGAACGCGCACGTTTCCCGAATCTCGACGCTGTCTTGTTTGGCGTTCGTATCGAATCATTTGGCGAGCATTGGCAAGGCAGCTCTCGCCATGACTGCCCGCGGCCATGTCTGCTCGAAGTTGAGAGCGCTGCTCACAGTAGCGACCGTTCTGGTCTCGCCATCCGTGTTGCGCGCAGTCCGCGGCAGCCAACGCTCTTGCGTTTCGTCGTGGCGCAATGCGTCCCGCTGCGCTCTGCGCCTGTTCATTTCGGCTCAGCCGGATAGCGGATCACGATGATTGTCGGAAGCGTGACTGCGCCAAGAAGCTCACGGGCCCTCGACCGGTGCTCGAGCGCATGAGCCCATCGTTTGCGCAACGGTGGAGCGGAACCACCGCGAGACAAGCCGCCCGCGTTCGAAGACGTCGCCACGACGACGTGGTCGCGATGAGAGTGTGATCGTCTTCAGCGCTCACTCTCTGCAAGCGAGCGACGGCTGCTCCATCAGACTGGTCCGCTCGTGACATCGCGCCGCTCGCAAAGAGAGACGGCACGGCGAGCTAGTCGGTTTCGCTGCTATCGAATGTGGTGACGTGATACGCGGGGCGTGTTGCGGGTAGGCCGGGCAGAGTCCGCTGATGCGACGTGCGAGATGCGAACGTCCGGCAGATCAAGAAGAGGCTTCGAGATGATCCGATTTTTTTCGAGAGCAGTTGCGTTCGCACTTGTTTCCTCGAGCGCATGCACGACGGCGTGCAGCGCTGACAAGTCTCCTGCGAGCGGAGACCAGCACGACGCTTCGGTGGACGCTTCGTCGGCAGGCGGAGCGCCCTCCGTCATGGTGAAGCACGAGGCCGGCGTCGACGCCACGACCGACAGCGCGGTGGACGCGGGCGAGCCGCGCACACGCGTCACGATCGCCGACGGCGTGCTCGAAGGGCGCGTGGTGGACGGGAAGGTCCGCAGCTTCCTCGGGATCCCTTACGCCAAGCCGCCCGTCGGCGCGCTGCGCTGGAAGGCACCGGAAAAGAACGACACCTGGTCCGCCGTGCGCGACGCGAGCAAATTCGGCGGACGCTGCGCTCAGCTCGCGTCGAGCGTGCTGCAGAACGCCGCCAGCGACGACGAGGATTGCCTCTATCTCAACGTGTGGACTCCCTCGCCAGCGCCCACGAGCAAGCTGCCGGTGATGATCTGGATCCACGGCGGCGGCAACGTGAACGGTTCGGCGTCGGAGCCAGTGCCCTTCGTGAACAGCGGCCACTTCTACAGCGGAGAATTCCTGGCCCAGCGGGGCGTCGTCGTCGTGTCGCTGAACTACCGGCTGGGCGTGCTCGGGTTCTTCGGGCATCAGGCGCTCACGAAGGAAGGCTCGCCGCTCGGCAACCAGGGGCTCCTCGATCAGGAGCTCGCCTTCGAGTGGGTGAAGAACAACGTCGAGAAATTCGGCGGCGACCCCGCGAACGTCACGATCTTCGGCGAGTCCGCCGGCTCTCAGGACGTGTGCTTGCACATGGCGTCGCCGAAGAGCAGGGGGCTCTTTCACAGAGCCATCAGCGAGAGCGGAGGCTGTACCACGCTGAACCAGACGGCTCCGGAGGCCCAGAGCATCACGGAAGCTCTCGCGGCGAAGGTCGGGTGCACCGGGACCGACCCGCTCGCTTGCCTGCGCGGCAAGCAGGTCGCCGACCTGCTCGCAGCCGTCCCGACGGACGCGGCGCTCGGAAAGGGTTTCGGCCCGATCGTGGACGGTGACTTCCTGCCGGAACAACCGCGGGCGCTCTACGATCGTGGGGACATCGCGAAGGTGCCGTACCTTCTCGGGAGTAACTCCGACGAGGGCACACTCTTCACCGCTGGGCAGCCGCTCATCAAGGACGCGGCGGATCTTTCGGCCCAGCTCGCGAAGACCTTCACGCCGACGCCGGCCGCGATCGAGGCCGTCTACCCGCTAGGTCCGGAAGTGGACGGCGGTAGCCCTTACACGGACGTGCTCGCACGCGCGTCGGGCGACGCCGTGCTCATCTGCTCGACCTACGACACGGCGGTCAGGAGCGCGAACGCCGGGCTCTCCGTGTACATGTACAACTTCGACATCCCGGTCGACATCCCCGGGCTGGACCTGGGGGCCACGCATGGCTCCGAGCTCGTGTATGTATTCGGGACGTCGCCCAACTACACGGGTACGACGAAGATGGTGAGCGACCGGATGCAAGGCTACTGGACCCAGTTCGCGACCAGCGGCGATCCGAACGGGGGAGGGCTACTCGCCTGGCCGAAATTCACGGAAGCGGCGAACGTCCGCGTGAACTTCGGCCTCGATTCGACCATCATCAAGGATTTCCATGCGAAGGAGTGCGCGTTCTGGGAGAAGGCGTACGACGCACAGTTCACGAGCATCCGCGACGCTGGTCGCGACTGAACCGGCTCATGAGGCGAGCCGACGGGCGAAGAACGCGAGGATCTCGTCGCGCGCGGCTACCGTCGGCTGACCGGCTTCGTCGATGAGGTGCGCGGTCACGACGCTGTGCGGGCTCGCCACGAGGTGCTCGAAGAATGGCGGGCATTCGCGGTTGGCTGCGCTGTCGGGCAGCACGCGCGCGACGAAGCGATCTCCGAGCGCCCTTGAGTAGGCCGCGAACCGCTGCGCGGTACAGAAGCGATCGCCCTCGAAGCGGTAAGCCATGACGGTGAGGTCGTCGCGCTCGAGCCGCCGACGAACCTGGACGAGCTCTTCCGGCGCGATATGCATCCCTGCCGGGTCGTCGAGCGGGAGCGTCGGCTGCGCGAGGACCGGCGCGAGCATCGACGGCTCGAGCATCATGGTGAGCGCGAAGTTGCCCGTGAAGCACATGCCGATCGCGCCGACGCCGGGGCCGCCGCACTCCTGGTGGGCGAGCCTCGCCAGCGCTCGCAGCCAGGAGATCACCGGGCTCGACTCGTTGGCGGCGAAGGCGCGAAACTCCGCGCTGACGCACGCGCGGCGGAAGACCGCCGCGCCCTCCTTGACGTCGGGCACCGCGCCGTCCCGACCGAACAGCGAGGGCATGTACACGGTGAACCCCGCGTCTCGCACCCAGCGGCTGAAGCGCGCGACGTGCGGGCTGATGCCGGGCATCTCCGTCATGACGAGCACTGCGGGCCCCGCGCCGGCGACGTGAACGACCTTCATGACCCCCTCCAGCGTGACCTCCCGCGGCGTGAAATCGTCCAGCGGGTCGGCCTCGTTCACGCTTCGCGTCGGCGCTGGCATGTCCCGAGCATCGGGGCTTTTCGCCCGGTTCGCCAGTGGCGAATATGACGCTTTTCGTGCAGAATTGGCCAATGCCTCTTCATGTGGTGCTGGCCGTGCTTCCGCAGATGGACGCGACCAGCGTCGCCGTCACGCTGCAGGCGCTCGATGCGGCCAATCGGCTCGCCGAGACCGCGCTCGAGCTTCCGCGGCCGTTCCAGGTGTCGGTGGGGTCGGTCGACGGGAAGCCCGTGTCGTGCGCGCCGGGCCCCTTCGTCCTTCCCACGGTGCGCCTGTCCCGGCTGCGTCCGAGCCTCGTCGTCGTTCCCGGTACGGGAGCGGCCACGGAGGCCAAGGTGGTCCGCATGCTCGGAAGTCGCGCCGCCTCGGACCTCTGCGCATGGCTCGAGCGGCACTCCAGGCGGACGCTGGCGGCGTCTTGCACCGGGGTGTTCCTCCTTGCGAAGGCCGGGCTCCTCGACGATGTCGCGGCCACGACGACGTGGTGGCTCACCTCCACCTTCGCAAGGCTATTTCCACGCGTCCGCGTCGATCGCGTCGCGATGGTCGTGGAGGAGCGCGGTCGGTGCACGGCGGGCGCGTCCCTCGCGCAGCTCGACCTGATGCTGCATCTCATCGCGCGCGAAGCGGGGCCGGCGCTGGCGGCGCTCGTCGCGCGCTACCTGGTCGTGGACGAGCGCCCGAGCCAGGCCCGCTACGTCGTGCCGTCGTATCTCGCGCGCTCCTCCACCGAGGTCACGGCGGCAGAGCGATGGATACGCCGAAACCTGGGCGAGCCGTTCGGGATCCCCGAGCTCGCCAGAGGCATCGGGACGAGCCCGCGTACGCTGTCTCGCCGCATCGTCGCCGCGACGGGCAGCGGGCCGCTCGCGTTCGTCCGTCGCCTTCGAGTGGACGCGGCGCGCCATCTGCTGACGACGACCGCTCTCTCGGTGGACGAGATCGCCTCGCGCGTGGGCTACGAAGATCCGACGTCGCTCCGCCGAGCCTTCGCGCGGCAGGGTGAGCGCCCGAGCGACTCCCGGAAACGAAGCAGCTTGCGTCCGGGGCGCCGAAGCGCGCGGGGCACGACTCGACGAGACGCCTGACGACGTCCGGATCCGTCGCGGACAAAGGACGCCAGAAACCTGGCAACGGGCGCCATTCGAAGCCGAGGTGGTGCGGGAATGCCGTCCCGCCGGATACCATCGCGCAGGAGAACGTGACCGTACGCATCCGACCCGGCTTTCGACTTCTGATGATCCTTGCCGTCGTCTGCTCGTGCTCGAGCGGCGGCGCCCCTCCGGTGAGGACGACCACCGGCGACGCGGGGAGTTCGATGGTCGTGCCGCCTGCCGTCGGAGCAGAGGCGACCTTGACGCTCGATCCCATCGCGGGCGACCCGACGATGTCCGGAGACCAGCCCGTCTCGGGGTCGGGCACGTTCCGCGCGACCCGTGAAGGCGTCGACTTCACGTTTTCGTTTCTCGGATGCGTCCAGCCGAACTACTACGCTGCGCGATTCTACGACGCGCCGGACTGCCTGAAGGCACTCGCAGAGGTGGGCCACGGCGACGAGGCCGCGCGTGACGGCGTGTCGAAGATCGCCTGCAACGGGACGACCGGCTTTGCTCGGGTCTGGTACAGCCGGCCGAATACGGATCCGCGGCCGTGGACCATCGCGAACACGCCCTCTGACGGCAACGTCGTCGGGAAGGTCGTCGTCCTGGAATCAAGGGACCCACCGTTCCAGGCCTTCGCCTGCGGCAAGGTGATGCGCGCTCCGGACGAGCCCCCCGAAGGCCCGCTTCCGGCCGTCGGCGTCAGCGCCGAGCTCGCGGGGATGTGCACCTGGAAGAGCCTTCAGACGACCTCCAGCGCGACGTGTCCTGACGTGGCTCAGGTCGTCGATTGCGCCGACACCCATTGCGAGCTCGCCAAGTGCGTGGCCCCTTGCGCCGATCACGTGGCGTGCGTCGAGGGGCTCGCGGACCCCTGCGATGCGATGACCATGTGCCCCTCGAGCGATGCATGCAACGCGTGCCAGGTGGACATTGCCA
>CAYUAW010000206.1:0-5578 GCA_964442485.1 uncultured Polyangiaceae bacterium | reverse complement strand
TAATTTTGCGCCCCTGCCGCCCCGAATCGGGACACAAGGCGGCAAATGGCGAGAAACGACGCAGCGGGCTCGGTGGATCCGCGGCAGGGGCAGCTTCTCGGGGGGCGGTATCGGGTCGGTGCGCGGTGTGGTTCCGGCAGCATGGGTGTCGTCTACGAGGGCGTACACGAGGCGCTCGGTCGGCGCGTCGCCATCAAGTGCCTGCACCCCCATCTGGCCACATCGACCGACTTCATCGCCCGCTTCCTGACGGAAGCACGCCTGGCGAGCCGGATCGCCCACCCGAACGTCGTTCGCGTGCACGACTTCGGCACGGAAGCGATGGGCGACGGACCGATGGTCTACCTCGTGATGGAGTTCTGTGCCGGTCGCCAGCTCGGCGATCTGCTGTCCCAGGGAGCCCGATTCCCGCTGGCTCGCGTGGGCTCGATCACGGCCCAGGTCCTCTCCGCACTCGCCGAGCTGCACGCCCACGGCATCCTTCACCGGGACGTCAAGCCGGAGAACGTGATCCTCGAGCCGGGGCCGCGCGGCACGGAGGTCGCGAAGCTCATCGACTTCGGAGTCGCCGAAGCCAGGGTCGCGGGACGGCGTGCGGCAAATGGCATTGCCGGAACCCCCTCGTTTCTCTCTCCGGAGGTGATCCGGGGCGAGGAGGTCGATCACAGGGCGGATCTGTACGCTGCGGGAGCATTGCTGTTCGAGCTGGTGACCGGGAGACCGCTGTTCGAGGGGGACACCGTCGATGCCATCCTCCATCAGCAGCTGCGAGCGTTCCGCCCCGATCCCAGGGTCGTCGCCCCCGAGCGCACCATCTCCGACGACCTCGCAGCGCTCTGCCGCCGCGCCATCGCGTTCGAAGCGCGTGAACGCTTCGAAGAGGCCGACGCGTTCGCCGATGCGGTCGCAGCGGTCCTCGCAGCCCCCGCGAGTTCGCCCCCTCGTCACGAACCCACCTCGAGTCCAGTTGCGAGCGGCCTCGCGGCCACGAATGGTCCTGCAATGCCGTCTCCCGCGCAGCGCGTCGCTCCGGAGGTGACGACACCGACGGGCCGCTACTCGCTCGCCTCCGATGGAGATCGCCTGTCCGGAGAGCGACTGCGCGACCCGGGCTTCTGGGTTCTTCAGGACCTCGAGCGCGAAGCCGCCGTCGCCATGACGAAGCGGCGCTGGAAGCGCGCCATCGAGAAGCTGCGGGCCGGCCTCGACGCGGCGTCGGAGCTGGTCCGAACGGGCGAGGTCGACCTCGGAGCCGCCGCCCACACGGCGTTCGGCCGCCGTCTGGGGGAGGCGCTCAGGAAAGACGGAAGGGCGGCCGAGGCAATCGGGGTTCTCCGGAGCGCGCTCGTCCACGCCCCCGCGGGCGAGCTCGCCCGGGCCCTGGTGCTCGAGGAGCTCGGACTGAACGCCGCCTTGGTCGGCGGCACCAGCGACGCGCTCGGCGCCTGGCTCGAGGCCGCCGACGTGGCGCGCGCGTGCGGCAACCGTGCGGTGGAACAGCGTCTGCTCGCGCGGATCGCGGGCGACGAAGCACCGGCGTCCTAGTCTGCCGAGTCGGCCGCGAGCGCGAGAATCTCTTCGATGTCCCCGGCGCCGCGAATCGGGCGCGGATTCGTCCGGATCCCGCGGTCGTGCAGGGTGTGCTCGGCGATGGAGCGAAACTTCTCGGCGCCGACCCCGACCTCGGCAAGGCTCGTGGGAAGCCCGAGGTCGAGGCACAGCCGCTTCACGGCTTGCGCCGCCGATGCCGTCTCGTCGCCGAGGAGGCGACTGAGGAGACGCCCGCGCTCGCCCAGCACGGCCTCGTTCCATTTCAGCACCGCAGGCAGCATGACGGCAGACGTCATCCCGTGCGGAACGCCGAGCATGCCGCCCAGCGTGTGTCCGATGGCGTGGCTCGCCCCGAGACCGCGCCCGGCGCTCGCGCCGGACATCGCTAGCCACATGCCGAGCTGGCAATCTAGGCGCGCCGCCAGATCGTCCGGGCTCCTCCGGCTCTTGCGGAGCGCGCCCGCGAGTCGGGAGAGCCCCGCCTCGGCGAGGGCGTCCGCAAAAGGGGAGCGCTCCGCGTTCGAGAGCTGCTCTACAGCATGATCGACTGCCTTCATCCCCGTGGACGACCAGAGCTCCGGCGGCGTGCCGAGCGTCATGGCCGGATCGAGCACGACCGTCCGCGGCGCCAGCTCACGATGATAGAAGCCCTCCTTCACGTGACGACCGACGTCGGTGACGCCCGCAAAGGGGGTGAACTCCGCCGCGGACAGGGTCGTCGGAACTGCGACAACGCTTATGGTCGGTTCGAGCGACGCGGTGCCTGCTCCTGCGCGGTAGCCGTCCAGCTCCTCCGGGCGGCGGACCCCGGCCCAGAGACAGAGCTCCATTGCCTTCGATGCATCGATGACGGACCCACCGCCGACAGCGACGAGCAAGTCGCTTGCGAGCTCACGCGCTCGCTCTGCTCCTTCGACGACGTCCTCACGCGGTGAGTGCGCTCGCACCTTGGCGAAGACGCCGACGCAGCGCTCGCCCAGCGCGTCCTTCACACGGGCGACGCTGCTAGACGCCTCGAGCGACCGCGACGTGACGATCATGATGCGCACTGCGCCATGGGCCTCGGCCGTCTCGACGACGACGTCGGCCGCCGGCCGGCCATAGATGACCTCTTCCTGGCGGGGGTTGCGGTGCGTTCCAGTAAGCACGTTCGCTCAGTCGTTCTCCACTGCACGTCACGCTGGGGCGACGCGTACGACTCATTTACTCGAGCACGCCCGGGTCGGCTACACTCCACGTCGTCCGGGCCTCGGGATGCCCACCATGAACGACGCCTACGATCTCGTGATTCGCGGCGGAACCGTCGTCGACGGCACCGGCGCGCCAGCGTACGAGGCCGACGTTGCCGTGAAGGACGGAATCATCGTGTCGGTCGGCAGCGTGCGGGGGCAGGGCGTCGAAGAGCTCGACGCACGAGGCCACCTCGTGACGCCCGGCTTCGTCGACATCCACACGCACTACGACGGTCAGGCGACCTGGGACGACCGTATGCAGCCGTCGTCGCTCCACGGCGTCACGACCGTCGTCATGGGCAACTGTGGCGTGGGGTTCGCTCCCTGCCGCCCGGACGACCACGAGCGCCTCGTGCGGCTGATGGAGGGCGTCGAGGACATTCCCTTTCCCGTCCTGTGCGAAGGCTTGCCCTGGACGTGGGAGAGCTTCCCGGATTACCTCGCGACGCTGGAGCGCCGCGCGTTCGACGTCGATCTCGGGACGCAGCTTCCACATGCCGCGCTCCGCGTCTACGTGATGGGCGAGCGCGGCGCGAATCGCGAGCCGGCCACGGAAGCGGACATCGCCGCGATGTCGGCGCTCGCAGAGGCGGCAGTGCGCGCCGGAGCGCTCGGGTTCTCGACGTCACGCACGCTCAATCACCGCACGAGCGACGGACAGCCAACGCCCACCCTGCTGGCGGGCGAGGACGAGCTCCTCGGGATCGCCCGCGGGCTCGGTCGTGCCGGCGCGGGCGTGCTTCAGTTCGTCTCGGACTTCGCAGAGCCTGACGCGGAGTTCGACATGCTGCGGCGCCTGGTCGAGCTCTCGGGGCGTCCGCTGTCGTTCACTCTCGCGCAGCACGCGCGCGCTCCAGGCCAGTGGCAGCGCTTGCTCGGCCGGCTCTCGGACGCGGTCTCGCGGGGCCTGCCGATGAAGGCGCAAGTGTGCGGACGCCCCGTCGGGATCCTCCTCGGCTTCGAGCTCACGGTGAATCCTTTCACCCGCCATCCGAGCTACGTTGCGATCGCGGACCTGCCGCTCTCCGACCGCGTCGGCCGGCTCCGGGATCCGGCGTTCCGTGCACGGCTCCTCGCGGAGGCGACCACGACACGGAAGGGAATCGTCGCTCGGCTCGCGCAGAACTGGGGCTCCGTGTTCCTGATGGGCGACGAGCCGGACTACGAGCAGCCCCCGGAGGCTTCCGTCCTCGCGCTCGCGCGTGCCCGGACGGTATCGCCCGAGGAAGTCGCGCTCGATCATCTGCTGTCGAACGGCGGGCGCGGCATGCTCTACCTGCCGTTCCTGAACTACGCGGATGGGTCGCTCGACGCTTGCTACGCGATGCTCACGCACGACGACACCGTGCTCGGGCTCTCTGACGGCGGCGCTCACGTCGGCATGATCTGCGACGGTAGCCTCCCGACGTCGCAGATCACCCACTGGACGCGAGAACGCACACGAGGACCGAAGCTTCCGCTCGAGCGGATAGTCCGCATGCAGACGCGCGCGACAGCCGAGGCCGTCGGGCTCCTCGATCGAGGCCTGATCCTGCCCCTTCATCGCGCCGACCTGAACGTCGTGGACTACGATCGGCTCGCGCTGCTCTCGCCGGAGGTGGCCTACGATCTGCCCGCGCATGGCAGGCGGCTCGTCCAGCGCGCGCGCGGCTACGCCGCCACCGTCGTGGCTGGCCAGGTGACGTATCGCGAAGGAGAGCCGACGGGCAGGCTCCCCGGTCGGCTGCTTCGCGGGGCGAAAGCCGCCCCGAGCCCATCCTCGCAACGCAAGGAGACTCAGGCATGACGCCCAGCGTTCTCGAGACGAATTGTGAGTGGAGAGCGGACGACGTTACCGATCCTGCGAAGTGGACGGTCGTCCTCGACGACCGAGAGATCGCGGAGATCGACGAGGCGCTAGCGGTCGCGCGCGCGAAGAGCGGCGACTTTCTCCAGATCGGCAAGAGCGACTTCCCGCTGCCGACGCTCGGCGGGAGGCTCCACGACATCGAGCGCGAGCTCATGGAGGGCCGCGGCTTCGTGCTCATCCGAGGCCTGCCGCGCGCCCGCTACACCAACGACGACATGTCCCTGGCCTACTGGGGCATCGGCGCGCACCTCGGGGCTCCCTGGCCGCAGAATCACAAGGGCCATCTGCTGGGCGACGTCACCGATCAGGGCAAGACGCTCGCCGACCCGACCTCGCGAGGCAACGAGCTCGGGCAGATCGGCCTCGACTACCATTGCGACGGTTCGGATCTCATCGGGCTTCTCTGCCTGCAGACAGCGAGCTCCGGCGGGCTGTCCGCCGTCGCGAACTCGGTCGCGCTCCACAACGACCTGGTCCGGGAGCGGCCCGATCTGGCTGCGGAGCTGTACGAGCCGCAGCCTTACGACTTCCGTGGCGAACAGCCGCGTGGTGGGCCGGGCTGGTACACGATGCCCGTCTTCACCCGCTGGGGCGACCGCCTCTTCGTGAGGCTCATCGGCGCCTACATCTTCGCGTCGCAGCGGCACGAAGACGCCCCGCGGCTCACGGCCGCCGCGCGCGAGGGCTTGAAGTGGCTTCACGCTCACGCCGAAAGTGGCCGCTACAGTGTGATGATGGATTTCTTGCCCGGCGACATGCAGTTCATCAACAACTACCACGTGCTGCACGGTCGAACGGCGTACGTCGACGACCGCACGACCGGCAAGGTGCGACACCTCAAGCGCCTGTGGCTAGAGACATCCGTGCTCGTCGAGCGGCCCCCGCATTTCGCGAACCGCGGCCGCGCGCACTGGGCCGAGAAGAAGTCGATCAGCCGCCTCGACGC
>CAYUAW010000205.1:8149-12925 GCA_964442485.1 uncultured Polyangiaceae bacterium | reverse complement strand
CGAGCGCGGCGAGCAATGGCTCGAAGAACGCGGGCAGGGTGTCCCAGGGGTTCGGAAGGTCGTCGTCGGTGAGGCCGAGTCGCAGGCGGCCGCGGAGCACACGGCTCCCATCGCCCAGAGCGCGGATCGGAGTTTCACGCGTCCCTCGGTGGCTGTGCGCTCGCGCATCTGGTCACGATACCCGGTCCCATTTTCCTCCGTCCGCCGGATGTGCCGGATAATCGGCATCTCATGCTTGCACGTTCACGGCCTGCGCGATGGCAGCGTCGACCGCGCGGTCGTTGCGGCGGGCGCCGGCGCGGTGATGCGCCGCCGGGGGGCGTCAGGGTCTGCGCTCGCGGGGTGGGAGTGCCTTGCGCCGCGCCCCGTCCCAGCGGGGCGGCTCACTCGAAACGTCCTCTCGCGTGCTCAGGCGTAGCTTCGAACAGCGACGGTTGTCCGAATGCTGGACGCCATTGCCGAGACGCGGCCAGCGTCCGCGCGTGATAGACGCCCGTTGGCTTCGTTGTTACGACATGAAGGGTAGCAATGCGGATGCCGTCCTGCTCTCGTCTCCGAGGCGCGCTGCTCGGAGCCATCGTGCTGCTGACGTCCGCGGCTCACGCAGAGCCGCCGGCTCCGGCGCAGTCCGGGCAGCAAGACGCACCGCGACCACCCGGGTTTGCGAACCTGCGAGTGTCCGCGGTCGACGCGGGACGCACGCCCGGGCTGGTCATCGAATGGGATGGCGTGCCGATCGCGGAGGCAGATCTGGGAAGATTGCTCCCCGTGGGCGCGGGGGAGCACACGCTCGCGGCATCGGCTCCCGGGCGTCAGACCTGGCGCATCACGGTCATCGTCCAGAGCGCTGGTGTGACCACTGATGTGGCCGTTCCGACGCTCGCCCCCGCCGAGCCTCCTGCCGCACCGCCACTCGCACCGGTGCCGGTAGCTGCCGCTCCCATCGCCGCAGTCGCGGCGGTGCTTCCTCCAGCGCCTGCGGGCGTCCCGGCAGGGAATACCGCGGCGCCACAGAACGGAGTGCCGTCGTCGGCGCCGCCGGCGGAGTCCGGTCCCGGGCCCCAGCACGTGCTCGCGCTCGTCTCGGGTGGCCTCGGCGTCGCGTTCGTCACGGTCGGCATCGTCGCGGGGTTGAACGCCAGATCGAGGCGCGACGAAGCCAGGGCGCACTGCACCGGCGCCGTGTGTCACGACAAGGAGGGGCTCGATCTCACCACCCGTGCCGTGAACGACGGCAACCTGGCCACCGCGGGGCTCATCGCCGGCGCCGTCGGTATCGCGGGCGGCTTCGCTCTGTGGTTCACGGCACCGAGCCCGACGGCGTCGCCGACTCGAGTCGGGGTCGGATTGAACAGAGTGATGGTTCAGGGCGCGTTCTAGCACCACTGTCAGAAACGTGAGTTCCTGAGTATTGCTAGGTCACCGGCGCACGCCAACGCTCTGCACAAGGACGCTGCACGTTGTGTTCGCTTCCGTCAGTGCTCCCGAGAAGCCCTTCGCGTCGAAGGTCAGGTCCGTCGTTATGGTGACGCCCGTGCCCGCGTTCATGCACTCCCAGTGCAGCACGCAGCCGTTCACCATGGCCGGACAATCCGGGAGGTCCTTGCCGTCGATGGTCAGGATGGCGCTCGACCCCGTGACGCCGATGGAGATCGTGGAGGTGCTCTTCGCGGTACCGCCGCAGCCGTCGCGAACCGGCGTCTCCGTCTCGTCGTACGTGCCAGCCACCGGAAAGCTGCATTCTCCGCCGGGAGACGCTGCGTCCCCGGAAGCGCCCCCATCGCCGCGAGAGCCTGCACTCCCCGGAGAGCCTGCACTCCCCGGAGCGCCGCCATTGCCGGCGTCCGCTGCGCCGTTGTCGGAGGGCAGACCTCCATCGGGGTAATGTCCCTGCTCGATGCCGAGAATCTGATTGCAGCCGACGCTCGAGACTAGCGACAGAAGAGCGAGCGAAACGAAGGAAATCGTGAAGCGCATCGTCGGGAGTGCTCCACCAGGTTCGGGAGCCGCGAGACCGCCCCATTGTGGACGCTTCGTCAGCTGGAGGCGAGTCCCTCGCGCCCATCGGAGGCGCGAGCCGGTGAATGCAATTGCTGTCATCGAACCAGCGCTCGTATCGCTCTCCCAAACCAATAGGCGCGCCTGCGGGTCTCTGTTATGTCGCTCTGGTATGGCGGAAAGCGCAGGGAAAGCGCTCGCGCGCCTCGTCCTGCCGCTGGCAGCGGTCGCGCTCGTCGAAGTGCCGGCGAAGGCCGATACGAACAGCAATCGCCAGATCATCCCGCTCGGCGAGACCGAGCAGTTCCTCGGCAATACGGGCACGGGGCGCGCGACCGACACGGGGGCCGTCTACTACAACCCCGCGGGGCTCGCCGAGATCACGCCGCCCGATACCGGCTACCCTTTCACCGGCAAGATCTCCGTGAGCGGAGCGGTGTACCTGAAGTTCGACACCAGCTCGAGCGGTCTCGTGAACCTCGACAACACCAACGTGCCGTTCAAGGCATCCGGCTTCAACACGATCCCGGCAACGTACACCGCCACCCGGAACTTCGGCGATTGGGCAACGGCGCTGTCCGTTCTGGTCCCGAGCTCGCAGGAGGTGCTCAATCGATCCTCGTTTTCGACCCCGAACACCAGGGACAACCTGATCTTCCATACCAACCTGAACGAGCTCTGGTTCGGGCTCTCGCTCGCGCATACGCTCGGCGAGAAGTTCCGTTTTGGCCTCACCCTGTTCGTCATCGAGCACACGGAAGAGCAGATCCTCGGAATCGATCTGCAGTTCCCCGCAGACGCGACCAGTCGACTCGTCAGCTCGATGTCGCAGTCGAGCCTGTCGACCCTCGGCGCATCGGCAACGTTCGGGCTGTCATATATCGCCTCGAGCGCACTCCGGTTCGGGCTGCGCGCGCAGACACCGTTCGTGCAGTTCATGGGCAGCGCAGATACGTTCCAGGCCACGCACAGCGTGGTCGGGGGCGCCGTCACGACGACGGGAGAAGACTTGAAGGGCACTCCCGCAAACTTTCGAATGCCCTTCGACTTCACCCTGGGCGCGGCCGCGATGCCCGCAAAATGGATGACGTTGCTCGCCGACGTGAGTCTCCAGCTCGGGGCTAGCTACACGTCGATACCCGGCTCGACGTTCTCCTCCGATGTCGTGCTCAAGCCGACGCCTCGCGTGAATCTGGGTGTGGAGGTGAAGCCGACCCCCACCGTCCCGGTGCGCGCGGGCTTTTACTACAACCCCTCTGCCAACGGCGGTAAGCCGGGGGACGACGGCTACGAGGCTGAGAATTACTTCGGCGTCACCGGCGGCGTCGGCGTCAACTCGGGCCCCGTTCAAACCGGCCTCGGTGCATTCTACATCTGGTCCTCCGGCGAAACGACGCCCGGCAATGGCGCCGGCACCACCGCGTCGCTCCAGAGCCATGGCTACGGCGTCCTCTTGACGACGAGCTACCTGCTCTGACGCGCGGCATCGGCTGAGGATTCGTTCACGATCCGGATTGCCGCCTGCGACGGTGATGTACGCCATTGCCGAGCGTCGCAAGCGCAACCCTGCACATGGGCTTGCACAACGAGCTTTGGTAAGACCCGGGCCCACTGTCTCGGTCACGAGAGGCGATCAGGATGAGCATGAATGCACGGGCTCGATTTTGGCATTCGACCGACTCCACGTTCGCGGGTCGCGCGCTTCGCGCGGGCATGTTCGCAGCGACGTTCGCCACCGTCGTCGTCACGGCACCGACCACCGCTTCCGCACAGACCACCGGCCAGGTCGATCCGGCGGAGGTCGACGTCTGGGACGTGATTCAGACGTCCGACGGGAACGTCTTGAAGGGCGTGATCGTCGAGCAAACGCGCACGCCCGCGGGCACCATGTACAAGATCGTGCTGCCAGGGGGCGGCGGCACCCTGTCGATTCCGGAGAGCAAGGTCCAGCGCATCACGAAGGAACGCAATCCGGCTCGCGCGCAGGGAGCGGCGGCAGCATATCCAGCGCCGCCTCCCCCGGCCGCCGCCGCCGCGTACCCCCAGGCCACGGCACCGACCTATCCGCCAGCCGCCGCGCCAGGCTACGGGCAACCAGCAGCAGCCGCATATCCGGTCGCCGGAGCCGCGCCCGCGCAATACGGCCCCGCGCCCGCAGAACCCCACCACATAGATCTCCCGCCTCCCGTTGCGACGCAGGGGATGCGACTCGGGCTCCAGTTCGGCCCGTACTTCCCGATGGGCGATCTCTCGGGCAGCGGACCGGGCTCGACGAACGTCGGGTTCGGCGGGCGCATTCGCTTCGGCTACGAGTTCATGTTCGGTCGTTTCGGCGTCACGCCGAGCATCGCACTGGAGAGCGCGATCTTCTCTTCGGAGTCCGTTCCCCTCACCGACGGCACCAACGCCGACGGCGGTGTGTTCTACCTCGGGGTCCAGCCGGGTGTCACCGCGGCGGTTCACATGGGCATGTTCGCGCCTTACTTCGGGTTGACGTTCGGCTTCGATCACTACGCGGGGACCGGCAAGATCGCGGATCTCGCGCAGGCCCAGAAGTTGACGACGGACGCCAATGGCTTCGGCTTCGGCGTCCTGTTCGGCCTCGATCTGGTCTTCAACCCGAGTGTTTCAGCGGGTATCGGAGCCGAGATCCATCCCGGCTTCACGACTCTCGACCCCGGCAGCGGCATCAAGTCGCAGGACCTCGGACACGGCGCGCTCCTCTTCGAAGGCAAGTACCACTTCTGACGGACTCTCATCGTCAACCCCGAAGCCCGG
>CAYUAW010000205.1:0-8049 GCA_964442485.1 uncultured Polyangiaceae bacterium | reverse complement strand
CTCGTCGACGACGATCTGGGAACGATCCGCCTCCTGGGACGGATCCTCTCCGGCGTCGGTTCGCTGCGCTTCGCCTCGGGAGGCCGAGACGCCCTGCGCCTCGCCCGCGAGTCGGTCCCGGCTCTGATCCTGCTCGATGCCGAGATGCCGGAGATGAGTGGCTTCGAGGTCTGCGCGGCGTTGAAGGCCGACCCGGAACTGGCCGAAGTACCGGTCATCTTCGTCACGTCGCACCAGCACGAAACCTTCGAGATCGAAGGATTCGACGCGGGGGCCGCCGACTTCATCCGGAAGCCCGTGAGCCCGCCGCTGGTCCTTGCGCGTGTCAGGACGCAGCTCCGGATGAAGCGGATGGCCGACAAGCTCCGCTCGAGCGCCACGACCGACGTTCTCACCGGCGTCGCGAACCGACGTCGGTTCAACGACGTGCTCGAACGGGAGTGGTCGCGCGCGCGTCGATCGGGTGATCCGCTCGCGCTGATCCTCGTCGACGTCGATCATTTCAAGCTCTTCAACGACCGATACGGACACGTGGCAGGAGATTCGTGCCTTGCCCGGGTGGCAGGGGCACTTGCCGGCGCGTGCCTGCGCCCCGCGGACCTCTTGGCACGGTACGGCGGAGAGGAGTTCACCCTCCTCCTGCCGCAGACGCCGTCGAGCGGCGCTCATCACGTCGCACTTCGAGTTCTCGACGCGGTCGCGGGGCTCGGCATCCCACACGCAGGCTCTTCCGTGTCAGCTCGGGTCACGGTGAGCGGCGGCGTGGCCTGCGTCGCAGACGTGACCAGGCTCGTGGACGCTGCGACGGAATTGCAAGGCACTCGGCACCCATTCTGCGCCGAGAATCTCGTCGAGGCCGCGGACAGGGCCCTGTACGGGGCCAAGAACGCCGGTCGAGCCCAGATCCGCCTGGTGGACCTCGCCGAGACGGTGACCGGCGGCGTATGCCCGGTCGCACCATCGCAACGCATCATACGGACCCAGTCTCCGGCGCAATGACGGCGGGCAACGCGACCCCCGACGCGAAAGGGAGGACGGCACTGCTTGAGCGTCCGACGAACGCGGCGTTCGCCGCATTCGTCGCCGGCGTGGTCCTCACGTGCTGCGCGGCGCTCGTCCTGACGGAGCGCAATGCACGAGTCGCCGAGGGCCGCTTCGAAGCCCTGTCACATCGCACCGTCGAGGACATCGCGGCTCGACTGAAGACCTACGAGTACGGGTTGCGTGGCGCGCGCGGCGCGGTCATCAGCGCGGGCTCGCAACTCGATCGGCAGCGGTTCAGACTGTACAGCGAATCGCGCGATATCGCGCACGAGTTCCCTGGAGCGCTCGGAACGGGCGTGATCCGGCGCGTGCCAGTGAAGGACGAGGCCGCCTTCGTGACCGCGGCTCGAGAGGACGACGCTCCCAATTTCGCCGTGCGCGAGCTCGCCCCTCACGCGGGCGAGCATTTCGTCATTCAGTACCTCGAACCCGAGGAGCGAAACCGCACCGCGCTCGGGCTGGACATCGCCTCCGAACCGCGCCGGCAGGCCGCGGCGGTGAGGGCGATGCGGAGCGGCGTCGCAGCCATCACGGCGCCCATCGCGCTGACAGGGGCTCCGTCGAGCTCGCCGAACGCCTTCCTGCTGCTCTTGCCGGTTTACCGCGCTGACGCGAAGACCGCGACCGAGGGGGAGCGAGAGGCAGCGACGATGGCGTGGTCGTTCGCTCCCCTCGTGATCGACGAGGTGCTCGCCGACTTCGACCTCGACTTCGATCAGGGCGCGGGTCTTTCCCTGCAGCTACGCGACGTCACGGACCGCGCAGAAGAGGAGGCCGCGGGCTTCTTCGCTTCCAGGGGATGGGGTCCGGCTGCGGTCTCCGGCCTGAGCCGGCTCGTCGACATGCCCGTTTACGGCCGAACGTGGGAGGTGGAGACGCGCGCCACCCCGACCTTCGTCGCCGAGCTCAATCTCTCGAGTCCGCGCACGCTCACCGGCAGCGGCATCCTCTTTTCGGCGCTGCTCGCGGTTCTCGCCTACCTGTACGCGCAGAGCACGCAGCGCGAGCTCGAGGTTCGAGCGGAACAATCGCGCATGGCAGCGCTGATCGAAAGCTCGAGCGACGCGATCATCGGCGAGACCCTCGAGGGCATCATCACCGATTTCAATCCCGCCGCCGAACGGCTCTTCGGGCGTTCACGCGAAGAGGCGCTCGGGCGCTCTGTCGCGAGCCTCATCCTGCCGGAGGGTCGCGCGCTCGAGGACGCGGAGATCAGGGCGGCCATCGCCCGGGGCGAATGGGTCGCTCCATTCGACACGACGCGACTCTGCGCCGACGGCACCCTGGTCGACGTGTCGGTGGCGGCTTCGCCCATCATCGCCAAGGACGGCCGGTGCGTCGGCTTCTCGAAGACCATTCGCGACGTCCGCGTTGCAAAGCGCGCCGAGCGCGAGGTGAAGGCGCTCAACGAGAACCTGGAGGCGCTGGTGGTCGAGCGCACTGCGCTCCTAGATGCCGCGCGCCGCGACTTGCAGAACATCCTCGACGCCGTGCCGTCGGTCATCAGCTACTGGACTCCAGCGCTCGAAAACCGCTTCGTGAATCGCGCCATCGAGGCCTGGTTCGGGGTCGACCCCGCGAGGTTACCGGGCATGCACATGCGCGAGATCCTCGGCGAGAAGATGATGAACCGGTTGCCTCGCATGGAAGCAGCGCTCCGCGGCGAAGCCCAGATGTACGAGTCCTCGCTGCCGATGCCCGGCGGGAGCGGGACGCGGCACGCCGTCGTGCACTGCTTGCCGGACCGGGTGGACGGAGTGGTGCGCGGGTTCTATCTCATCGCGCACGACATCACCGAGCAGACTCGCCAGCGCGCGCAGCTGGCCGCCGCGCTCCGTGAGAACGACGCGCTCCTCCGTACTCTGCACCGGCATGCGCTCGTGTCGGTGACCGATCGCTCAGGAGTCATCCTGGACGCCAATGACGCATTCTGCGCCCTCTCCGGTTACAGCCGCGACGAGCTCGTCGGTCAGAACCATCGCATCATCAAGTCCGGCACACACGAGAAGTCTTTCTGGGTGGACGTGTGGCGGACGATCGCCGCCGGTCAGCCGTGGCGTGGCGAGATCTGCAACCGCGCCAAGGACGGCACCCTCTACTGGGTGGACAGCATGATCGCCCCCTACCTCGCGGAGGACGGTCGCATCGAGAAGTACGTGTCGATCCGGCTCGACATCACCCCCTCCAAGCGGGCGGAACACGAGCTGCGAGAGAGTCGGGACTTTCTCGACCGCGCGGGCAAGGCGGCCGGCGTCGGCGCCTGGCAGCTCGAACTCGCCTCCCGGCGCGTCACCTGGTCCCGGCAGATGCACGTGATCCACGAGCGGGAGTCCATGGACCACCCGAGCTTCGAGGAAAGCTTGAGCTTCTACGCCGCGGGGGCCCGCGCGACGATCGAGCAAGCGGCGGCGGCCGCAATCACCTCGGGCAAGAGCTGGGACTTCGAGCTGCCGTTGACCACCGCGCGCGGCCGCGCGATCTGGGTCCGCACCGTTGGCGACGTGGAGTGTGAGCGAGGCCGCACGGTGCGCCTGATCGGTACCATGCAGGACATCACTGCTCAAAAGCGAGCCGAGGCCGAGCTCCAGCGACACAACCATCGCTTCGCGATGGCTGCCGACGCCGCGGGGATCGGCGTCTGGGAGCTCGACCTCGTCGGCAACGAGCTGACGTGGGACGAGTGGATGTATCGGCTCTACGGGCATACGCCGGACGACGGCGGGGAAGCACACGTGCTCTGGTCGGAGTACCTCCACCCGGACGACCGCACGCGTTCCAACGAGGAGATCGCGGCAGCGCTGCGCGGCGAGCGAGGGCTCGACAGGGAATTCCGGATCATGCGCCGCGACGGCGAGATCCGGCATCTCAAGGCCGTTGCGCGTGTCGTTCGCGACGAGTCCGACACCCCCATCCGGCTGACGGGACTGGCGTTCGACATCACGAAGCAGAAGCGCGCAGAGGCCGAGCTTGTCCAGACGTCCTCGTTCCTGCGTGCGGTGCTCGAGTCGGCGTCCGAGGTCTCCATCATCGCCACCGACCCGAACCTCGTCATCAAGATGTTCAACGGAGGCGCGGAGCAGCTCCTCGGGTACTCGAGCGCAGAGGTCGTCGATCGGGTCACGCCGATGCTGATCCACGACGCGGAAGAGGTGCGCGCGCGCGGCGACGAGCTCACGCGCGAGACCGGCGTGGCGGTCGAAGGTGGGGCGGTCTTCACCTGGCCATCTTCACTCCGCAAGCCGCGTGAGTGGACATACGTCCGCAAGGACGGCGCGCGCGTGACGGTGTCGCTCGTGTGCACCGCCATGTACGGCCCGGACGGGACGGTGTTCGGGTATCTCGGGGTGGCTCACGACGTGACTCGCCAGAAGATACACGAGGCGTCACTCGAAGAGGCGCGCGCGAAGGCCGAGCAAGCAAACCTCGCGAAGAGCCGGTTCCTCGCGAACATGAGCCACGAGATCCGCACGCCGATGAATGCCGTCATCGGGCTCACGTTCCTGCTCGGCCAGACCGCGCTCGACTCCGAGCAGCAAAGCCAGCTCTCGAAGATCCGTCTCGCCAGCAAGTCGCTCCTCGTCGTGATCAACGACATCCTCGACCTCTCGAAGATCGAGGCCGGAGAGCTCATGGTCGAGCACATCGGTTTCGATCTACGCGCGATGCTCGGCGACCTTCGCGACATGATGGCGGTACAGGCGGACACCAAGGGGCTCACATTGACCGTCGAGGCGTCCGACGACCTGCCGCAGGCCGTGAAGGGGGACGCCACCCACCTGCACCAGATCCTGACCAACCTGCTGTCGAACGCGCTCAAGTTCACCGAGCGCGGCGGCGTCGAGCTCAGAGTACGAAAGCAAGCAGAGACCAGCCGGGGTGTAACCCTCTGCTTCGAGGTCGAAGACAGCGGAATCGGCATGACGGCCGAGGTACAGGCCAGGATCTTCGCGCCGTTCGCGCAGGCGGATGCTTCCACCACGCGCCGGTACGGAGGCACCGGGCTCGGCCTGTCCATCGTCAGCCACCTCGCGACCTTCATGGGGGGAGACGTGACTCTCTCGAGCACAGCTGGCGTCGGCAGCCGGTTCTGCGTCACGTTGCCGTTCGAGCGCGCCGACCCCCTCGCCGCCCCGTTGCCGCCGGAGCCGGCTACGACGGGCGCCTGCGGTCTACTCGGCGTTCGAGTGCTCGTCGTCGATGACAGCGAGGTCAACGTGGAGGTGGCGAGGCGGATCCTGGAGCTGGAGGGCGCCCGTGTGTCGATCGCGAGCAATGGCCGTGAGGCCATCGGACGCCTCCGCTCCGACCTCGACCTGGTCGACGTCGTGCTGATGGACGTCCAGATGCCGCTAATGGACGGCGTCGAGGCGACACTTTCGATTCGCGGCGAGCTCGGGCTCACCGAGTTGCCCATCATCGCTCTTACCGCCGACGCCCGTACGAGCGAGCGCAATCGTGCCATGTCCGCCGGGATGAGTGACTTCCTGACGAAGCCCTTCGACGCGCGCGCGCTTGTCCGTTGCGTGCGCATGCACGCAGCGCGTACCACTCGAGCGAGCGCGCACCCGCCCACCGGGGACGCATCATCCACGGCGGCACGTGAGTCGAGCTCTGTCTGGCCGGAGATCGAAGGGATCGACTCGAGCGACGTGAGCGAGCGGCTTTCGGGCGACGTCGACTTCTTCCGCTCGCTGCTCGCGCGCCTCTGCGACGATTTCGCCGATCTGGTGACGGTTGTGCCGGAGGTGGATCCGAAGGGACTGTCGGAGCAAGCCGCCAGGATGCACCTTCTGAAGGGCGCCTCCGGCCAGCTCGGCGCAAAGAGCATCGAGGACCTGGCAGGCAGGGTCGAAAGCGCTTGCCGGAAAGGCGAGGCAAAGCTCGCGGCTCAGCTCATCAAGCAGCTCGCGCTCAAGTTCGAGCGACTGATCTACGATGTGCGCATGCGGCTGGGCTCGCCGACGTTCGTCCCCGACTCGCGACCGGAGGATGGCGAGGTGCTTGCCCCGGCCGAGCTCGACGAGCTGTCCGCCTTGCTCGAAGCACAGAGTCTATCCGCCCTCGACCGCTTCGACACCCTGGCGCCTCGACTGAAGCGGCTGCTCGGCAAGGAGGCATTCGCTCGTCTCCGCGGGGACATCGACAGTCTCGAGTTCAATGACGCCCTGCAGACGCTCCGGTCGATGAACCTTCACCCGTCCGCCGTCATCACCACGTGATCTCTTACTGCTGCTGCTGCCGCTGCTGCTGGACCTGCGCCTTGTTCCGGTCCTGCTGCTGCTGTTGTTGCTGCTGCTCGAGCTGGTACGCGGACGTCGAGAGGTGGCTCCCCGGCCCGTCACTGTAGCTCGGGACGTGGAAGGCATTGGTGTAGGGGCTCAGCGAGGCGGGCGCCTCGATGGCGTTGATCGTCACGGAGACGGCGATCTTCTCCTCGGCCTCGCCCCGGTAGACGCCGCGGTTCGGCGGGACGTCGGCGTAGCTGCGGCCGGTGGCGACTGCGATGTGGCCCTCGCCGACCAGCTCGCCGTGCGTCGGATCGAAGGGCAGCCAGCCGATTGAAGGGATGAACGCCTCGCACCAGGCATGCGTCTCCACCTCCGGCAGATCCGAGCGATGGAGATAGCCGGAGACGTAACGACCCGGGATACCGACGAGCCGCAGCATTGCGAGCGCGACGTGCGTGAAGTCCTGGCACACGCCGGCGCCGTGATCGAGCGCCTCCGCGACGGTGGTGAGGCTGTTCGTGACCCCCTTCTGGTAGGTGATCGAGTCGCGCACGGCCTCCATGATGCGGAGGACGGCGTCAGTCGCGCGCGCGCACTCGTGCAACTTGATGCGCTCGGCCAGGGTGACGATGCGCGGATCGCGCTGGACGGGGCCTCCGAAGCTCAGAAAATCCAGCAGCCGGTGGCTCGAGCGAATGGCGCGCAGCGGATCCTGGATCGTCGCCGGATCGACGCGCTGCGGGTGCGTGGCGACGGTGGAGTTCGACTGGATGACGACGCGGTCGTGGAACGCCACGACCGAGAACTGGTGCACCGTATTCCCCTGCCAGTCGATGTGGCTCGAGATGCGCGCATCCGGCCCGACCGCGATGTGGAACCGGCGCAGCGTCTGGTGTGCATCGGAGCGCGGCGTGAGGCGCACCTCCATCACCGACTCGCTGATGGGCTGTGCGTACGTCAGCTCTGTGCGATGCTGGATTTCGAAGAGCATTAGCCTGGTCCCTTTTTTTCTACTGCAGAAAGTATTTCCGGGCGAGAGAGGCGCTCGCGGCGCCGGTCTGCGCGAGCACGTCACCGAGGAACGTCGCGGGCCCCTGGGCGACCACTTCGCCCACGTCGCTGTAGTCGAGACGCGCCGAGAGCCGCCCGAAGGCACGAACGACGTCGTCGTCCGGGCTCAGATGAAGCGCCGAGAGCCTGCCGGCGAGCTCGAACGCCTGCCGCGTCCCGAAGCGCACGGCGCGCGGGAAGTCGCGATCGAACACCAGGAAGTCGAGGACACTGCGCACGTCGACGCGCGTCGGATACACCTTCCGGTACTCCTCGAGCGCGCCGGCGCTCCTGAGCAGCGTGAGGAGCGTGACGTTCTCCTCCTGCGTGGCTCCCGTGGCCTCGTCGCGGCCCTTCGGCGACGCGCGGGCCACGATGGTGCGGCTCACTCGATCGATGCGCTCCGTGAATTTCCCGAGCTTCAGGAAGAGCCACCCCTCGCCCCGCCGCATCGAGGTGTCGGTGACGCCGTCCCAGACGAAGCTCGCCGCCTGCACGTGGGTGAGGGCCTGGACGATGCGGGATTCGCCGGGAGCCTGTGATCTGGCCTCCTCGAGACCCCAGTACGCCTGGTTCAGGTGCTCCCACATCTCGGCGGCAATGACCTCGCGCACCTGCCGCGCGTTCTCGCGGGCGAGCATGATGCAGGAGACCAGCGACGCTGGCTCCGCACCGTTGAAGACGATGTCCTCCACGCCGATGTTCGGGACGGCCAGCGTCGCGACCG
>CAYUAW010000204.1:2125-12971 GCA_964442485.1 uncultured Polyangiaceae bacterium | reverse complement strand
CCATCGATCTTCTTTCTCGATTCGATGCGTCTTACGAGCTCTTGCTCCGCTCGCGCCAGCTCCCCCGTGGCTGCGAACGCGAAGAGGTTCGCGAGCTCCCCGCGATCGAACCAGACCCCGTGCGCCGAGCATACGTCGACGACGACGCCGGACGACTCGAGGAAGTTCTTCCTGAACATCACCTCGCTGCAGGCGGGACACTTCCGGTATTGCACCGGCTTGGAAAGCGGGGAGGGGCGCTCGTAGGGCGCCGCGCGCGTCCCCGAAGGCGCTGTATGCACATCGAGCAGACGCCGAAGCGTCTTGTGAGTGGAATACTCGCCGCCGCACTGCGGGCACCGCTCGAGCAGCTCCCCGGAGACGCTTTCGGCTTGGAGCGGCAAGTCACAGCTCGGGCATTGCATGATGCGAAGAATATCAGGAAACCAACGGGCCACGGTTTGACGACCACGCATCGCCCTTCTAGCCTTGGTTGCACAAGGAGGTCGGAGCGCTTGCGACGGTGCGCCGTGGTCATCGGAATTGCGCTTGCTACCGCGTGTGGGGGCAAGACCGTGTCCGGCCGTGGCGCGGAGAGCCACGATGGCGGCTCTCGGGATTCGAGCGCAAACACCAGCGAAGTGGGCCCAGGCGTCGATGCGAGTACGCCCGGAACGGGTGGCACCTTCATTGCCGACGCGGGCTCGATGAGCGCTCCGCCGCCAGCCGCCACGGTCACGGAGGCTCAGGCGCGTGCGTGCGCTCACTACGCGGGGTCGTCGCTCTCGGTGGTCTACGGGTGCTTCTTGACCGCTCCCGCTTCCGAGCTCGAGCGGCGCCAGAAGGTGATCGCCGGGGATTGTACGACCCGGTTCACGATGCCGGGCAACGCAGTGACACCGTCCGGTCTCGAGGCGTGCGCGGCTGCCCTCGAGATCATCGGCTGTGGGAACTCCGATGCACCCCCACCGGAGTGCGACTTTCGAGGGACGCTCGAGGAAGGCGCCGCTTGCCACAGCTCCGAACAATGTGCGAGCGGACTGTGCACACCGGTTTCCGCGTGGGGCGAGACGTGCGGACATTGCGCGGGACTTGTTGGGCTGGGCGATGACTGCTCGACTGGTGGATGCCCCAGGGTTGCGGCTTGCCTGCCCAGATCGCAATCTGCAGAGTCTTACACCTGCGTCGCGCAGACGTTTGGTTCGGCCGACGCCGCGTGCGACGGCAATGCCATGCTGTGTCGACCTGGGCTAGGCTGCACGAACGGACGTTGCTTGCCGTTTCGGCAAGAGGGCGATACTTGCGACAACAGGAACACGTGGTGCATCGACCCTCTGTATTGCAGCTCAGCGGGTCGATGCACGGCGCCCGGCACGGAGGGCCAGTCTTGCGCGGGCGACGAGTCGTGCGCCCACGGGCTCGTTTGCGACCCGGACACGTGGCAATGCGTTTCGCCTCGATGGGTCGGAAGTGGGGAGCCGTGCAGCCTGGTAGCTACGCAGTGTCTGTTCGGCGGCTGCATCTACCAGGGCGACACGCGCGCCGGTGTCTGCTCGACCGTCGTAGCGGAAGGGGGAAGCTGCAACCAGCTGGAGAGGATCTGCGACATCGGTCTCGTCTGCCTCGACGGCACGTGCCGCGGTGCCCACGCGGCCGTTTGCCACTGAGTACCTGGCCATCGACACCGACGTCGTCCCTTTCTACTGCTGCAAACAGAAGACGCGATGCGACTCGGTGCACGCAGCCCGCGTCGACCACGCATAGCCGTCCCACAGAGAGCCGGCCTCAAGGAAATAGGAGCCGGACGCGGTTCCCGGCATGGCACCCCAGTCGTTGCAATCGTAGTCGAGAGAGAATGGAGCCTGGTTGGGGGCGCTGGCGCCGACCCACACCGACGGGCCTCCGGAATAAACATAGTTGCCGCTGGCATCCTGATCGATCGGACTGAGGACGTTCCAGTTCAGGAGCTCGGCCACCGTGGCGGCGATCAGGGTCCCGTCGGGCCGCGCCCAGGGCGCGCTGCCCGTGAAGCGCTCGGAGGCGGGGTGGCCCGCCAGCGGGAGGAGCGCCGCGAAGGTGCCCGTCAGGTGACCGTTCGCCTCGGTGGCGCAGAGAGTGTCGGCGGCGTCGCGGCCCGCCGTGCCGGCGATGGACCCGGCGGTGACGAATGCTCTGCGCGAGCCGACGGGCGCTGTGGGGGCGACGGCGGTCGGCGGCTGCGCGGTCTCGAAGCAGTAAAGGTGAAACCACGAGCTGCAGCCGGTGTTGTTCTGCCGGAACATCCACACCCCAGCGCCACCGCGCGGCGCTCCGAGTGTGATGCCGCCGGTGTTGGATGTGTAGTCGGTGCACGTGCTCGCCGGCGTGCCGTCGAAGTCCGAGCCTGTGATTGAAAGGCCGCCATCCACGGGCGAGCTCGTCTCGGTGATCGAGGGGGGATAGAAGATCTGCAGCGCGTTGCTCCCGCTGTTCTTGAAGATGTCGGACGGCAGGTTGGCGAACTCGCGGCCATCCGGACGTAGCCACCCCTGCGCTCCCGTCAGCCGCGAGGCGGCGTTGCCGCCCGTGCTCGCCAGCAGCGCCTTGAAGTAGGCGGTGCCCGTCGTGGGCGTATCGACGAGCCCGGCGGCGCGCGCGACGGCGTCACAGTGCTTGTCGGCGACCGTGATGTCCCCGGCGAAGCTCGTCGGCACGACGGTGTCGGAGGTGACGAACATGTAGTTGATGGGCGGACGGAACGTGGCGGTCGTCGTGAAGTTCGCAGTGAGCGCGCCCGTGCCGCAGGTGGCGGCGAAGCGGTTCGCGCACGGCGGGCCCCAGCTCTGAAATAGTGAGCCCGCGGTCAGCGCTCGGCCGAGCGTCACCGTGGTGCCGTAGTCGAAATTCGCGGTGCACGCGGTTGCGCTGCAGTTCATCGCCGGTCCGGACGGAGACGAGCTCGCGCTCACGCTTCCGCCAGCGCCGCGCACGGAGCTCAGGTTGACGGTCACCGTGTACTTGTGCGGGACGAAGGAGCCTTGCACGGTGTGATTCGCGTTCATGGTGAGCGAGCAAGCGCCGGTGCCCGTGCAGTCGGTGGTCCATCCTCCGAATGCGGAAGTGACGGCTGTCGGCGTCTCCGTGACGACGGCCGTCGGCGGCGCGAGGGTCACGTCGTAGCTGCGCACGCAGGGGAAGGCGGCGCAGACCGTTCCATCCACGGTGAGCGTGCCGGTTCCGGCGCCAGCCTTCGTCACCGTCAGCGTGAAGGTCTGCTTGCCGGTACCGGTGAGCGACGCGGTGGCCGTGCCGCCCGGCGACGCTGTGACGGAGATCGAGCCGTTCTTCGCGCCGAAGCTCGACGGCGCGAGCTTCACGACGATGGTGCAGCTCATCCCTGCAGGAACCGCCACGCCCGTGTGGCAGGTGCCGCCCGCGGTGACGCTGAACGCGGCGTCGCCCGTGGTGGCGAGCACCGGCAGCGGACCTGAATCCGACATGCCGCTGTTCTGCAAGGTGAGCGTGACGGTATTCGTCGCGCCGACCGACACCGTTTCGGCGCTGTAGGTACCCTTGTCGAACCCGAGTGCCGCGGGAGTCAGCGCGACGCCGGTCAAGGACGCCACGCCGGGGCCGCCGGGATCGGCGCTCGCCGTCAGCGAGGCCGCCTTGCTGCCGCTCGTGGACGGTGCGAACCGAACCACCGCCGTGCAGCTCTTGCCGGGCGAAAGCGTCTGCCCAGCCACGCAGGTGCCGCCAGCGATGACGGTGAAGCTGTCCTGGTCTGTGCCGGTCGCGGCGAGGCCGACGGGGCCCGTGCTCGCGCCGCCACCGTTGGTCAGCGTGAGCGTTCGCGTGCTGCTGCCCGTGCCGGCGGTCACGCTCCCGAAATCCTCGGGGGACGGCGTGACGGCGATGGCGCCGGGAGTCACCGCGGTACCGGACAGGTTCACGCTGACCGTTCCCCCGGGCGTCCCCGAGACGGACAGCACCGCACTCGGCGTGCCCACCGCCGTGGGTGCCATCACCACGCCGACGGTGCAGCTCGCCCCGGGTGCGAGGGGTTGCTTGGCGCAGGCGTCCGTGAGCGTGAAGACGCCGGGGTCGCTGCCGGAGAGGGTCGCCGCACCGAGGCGACCGCTGTCCGCGTCGCCGTCGTTGCTGACGGTGAAGTTCACCAGCTGGCTCCGCGTGTTGATGAGGACGCTGCCGAAGTCGTAGCTCGGCTGGCGGTCCATGCGGAGATGAGCCTTCGGGCCCGGCGCGGCGTCCGTCGGGTTCGAGGTGGAGCCCGCGGCGCCGTCCGGCGTACTGCCGCCGTCCATCGCGCCGCCATTGCCGGTCATGGCGCCGCCGTTGCTGGTCACAGCGCCGCCGTTGCTGGTCACAGCGCCGCCGTTGCCGTTCATCGCGCCGCCGCTTGCCGATGTACCCCCGGTCGCGGTCATGGCGCCCGAGCCCCCGTCCATCCCACCCGCCCCGCGCTCGCCCGGGGAACCGCTCGAACCGCTGCTTCCACAACCGGAGAGCGTGAACACCGCAACGACCGCCATCGAGACGAAGGCCGCCTTCGCCTTGAAGAGAGAACTGCCCATGGTCCCGATCCTTCGTCGCGGTCCCGAGTGAACCTCGGGAGTCCGCGAAACATACGAAGGTAGTGCGAGGCGAGCGCGGTGCCTATTCAGAAGTGTAGGAGCAGCACGCGACTGTGTAGCCGGTGGGACGTGTGGCGTAGTCCCACACTTGGCCCTCTTCGAGCCGACCAGCAAGCCGCGGTTACGCGCGCCGGAATCTCCGGAAAAATTCCTGCCGCTGCGTGCGGCTCAGGACGACGGCGCTGCCGTCGACGAGCGTCAGGAGGCCGTCTCCCCGCGCGATGGGTTCGTATCGCACGACGGCATCGACCCGGACGATCTCCGAGCGGTGCACCCGGACGAAGCGCGCGTCGTCGAGCTTCGACGCGACCGCGGTCAAGCTCTGACGGACCCGCAGCACCCCCTCCGTCGTCGACAGCAGCACTTCCTTGCCGGCGGCCGAGACGCGCGACACGGACTGCATGGGAAGCGCGTGCCACCCGTCCTCCATCTTGAAGACGAGGCGCCCCTCGGCTCCGCTCGACGCCTTCATCCGGCCGAGGTGCTCCGCGGCTCTGTCGAGCGCGCTCCGGAAGCGGGCGCCGTCGTAGGGCTTCAGCAGGTAGTCGAGTGCCCGCACGTCGAACGCGCGCACGGCGTGTTCCTCGTGCGCCGTGGAAAAGATCACTCCGATGTCCGCGCACTCCCCGAGGGCGGCAAGGACCTCGAAGCCGCCGAGCCCGGGCATCCGGATGTCGAGGAAGACCAGGTCGGGGCCGAGCTCGCGGATCGCCTCGACGGCCTCGACGCCGTCGCGTGCTTCACCGACGACGCAAAAACGTTCGTCGGACGCGAGGAGCCGCCTGAGCTTCGCACGAGCCGGCGGCTCGTCGTCGGTGATGAGAACGCGGAACTTCATGGTGCAGGGTGCGGGACGGTGAATCGCACCCGCGCGCCGCCCTCGTCGCTCGCGCCCCACTCGAGACGGGCGCTCGCCCCGTGGAGCAATCGCAGCGTCTCGTCGAGGCGGCCGAGCCCGCGCCCCTGACTCGAGGCGTCCGTCGTGAACCCCATTCCATCGTCGGATACGGTGATCTCGACGCCGTCTCCCGAAAGACGCGTTTCGATTGTGATCGAGAGCGACTGGCGCCGGCTGTCATTGTGCTTCACCGCGTTTTCCACGAGAGTCTGGATGGAGAAGCGCGGAACGCGCGCACCTTCGGGGGCGCTCCCTTGTCGCCACTCCGCGCGGAGCCGCTCGCCGAAGCGGGCGACCATGAGGTCGAGATAGCGCTCCGTGTGTGCGCGCTCCTCGCCGAGCGTCCACACGGTGTCGCCGGCGCGGAGGGACGCGCGCATGAGCTCGGCGAGATGGCTCAGGTAGCGCTCGGTCCGTGGGAGGTCTTCGTACATCGTGGCGCTGATGGTGTTCAGGGCGTTGTAGAAGAAGTGCGGGTCGACCCGGGCGGTGAGGGCGTCGAGCTTCGCCTCCGCCAGCCGAGCCTCGAGCGCGCTCGTGCGAAGAGCGATGTCGTCGCGCTCTCGCCACGCCTTGAACACGGTGAGGAGCGACGCGACGCCCGCGTACACGACCATGTCGTTCTGCATCTCCCACAGCAGGCGCACCTCGAGGCTGCCGTCGGCCACGCGAACGAGGGAGAGCGCCAGGAACAGCCAGCGCAGAGCGCGGATCGCCGCGACGTGCAGGAGCGAGAAACAGAGATACCCGACCACGTGCGTGCCCACGAACGCCGGCCACCCGGAGCGCGACCGAGAAGGTGTGTCTCCGACGCCCGGCGGCGACGGCGCAGGAGCGCGTGAAACCACCAGCTGCACGAGCGGGAGCAGCGCCCACGCGCCGAGCGCACCCGAGAGCTGGAACAGGACGTCGGGGGAGTTGCTCGGCGCGTGCGACGCGTGCCGCATGATCGCGATGAGCACCCCCTGGACCAGACCGACGCCCGCGAACACGCCGAACCAGATGAGCGCGGGCCTCATCCGCCGGGCTTCCCGCTTGCGCTCCATCGCCTGAGAGACGGTAGCGCATCCATCCGGACGCGCACCACGGAAGCCGGCTCGAACCGAGCCGGGAACGGCGCGAACCGGCTCGGCGCCTCGACGCTGGCGACGTAACCTTTTCGCATGGTTCGGACTGCCTCTCGTGGAATGCTGGTTCGTCTCGCGGTTGCTTTCGTGGTCGCCGGATGCGGGAGCGATCGGTCCGCCCCTCCCGCTCCCGCTCCCGCGCAGGTCGATCCGATCGGGCACAGCACGCCAGAAGCGCAGGGCATCGATTCGACGAGCCTCGCCGAGCTCGTGCAGCGGATCGTCGACGACGGGCTCAGCGTGCACAGTCTCACGATCGTGCGCCACGGCAACGTCGTGCTGGACGCCACGTTCTTCCCCTATGACGGGAAGAAGCCGCACGACATCGCGTCCTGTACCAAGAGTCTGACGAGTACCGCGCTCGGGCTCGCGATGCAGTCCGGCGACATCGACAGCCTGGGTCAGTCGCTCGTGTCGTTCTTCCCGGAGCATGCCATCCCGGAGGCCTCCGCTGCCGACGAGCGCGCAATAACGCTCGCGCAGGCGATCTCGATGACGTCCGGCTTCGACTGCGTCACCGATCCGACCGAGCTGACGCTCCTCGACATGCAGAACGCGCCGGACTGGGTCTCGTTCGCGCTCGACGTGCCGATGGCAGCCGCTCCGGGAACACAATGGCGCTACTGCGGGACCGCGACGCATCTCCTTTCCGCGGTGATCACGCGCGCGACCGGCAAGCCGGAAGACGAGCTGCTCGCGACGGAGCTCTTCGCGCCCATCGGGGCGCATCGGCCCGTCTGGCCGCGCGATCCGCAGGGCAACTCCCACGGCTGGGGTGATGCGCGGCTCCTTCCAGACGATCTCGTGCGCCTCGGGCAGCTCTTTCTGCAACGCGGGACGTTCGGCGGAAAGCGGCTGCTCGACGCGGCCTTCGTCGACGAGGCGACGTCGAACCGCGTCGGCGACCTCGGGCCTGCGAATGGCTACGGGTACGGCTGGTGGACGACTTCTCGCGCGGCGTACTATGCGGACGGGCGCGGAGGGCAATTGCTCATCATCGCGCCCGAGTTCGACGCGCTCGCCGTCACCACCGGAGGCGAGACGTCTGAGCAGGAGCAAGCCCTCCAGAAGCTCCTGAGCGACGATTTCGCGAGCACCCTGTCGGACTCGGCGCTACCCGAGAACCCCGACGCGGTGAAACGGCTGGATGCGCTCGTCGCATCGGTGAAGCAGCCGCCGCCGTCCGAGCCGGTTCCGACCGAGCCCGCGACGGCTGCGTCCGCCTCCGGAGTTCGCTATCCCTTGCCGTCGAACGTCCTCGGGTGGGACGCCGTCACGCTCGCGTTCGAGGACACCGTCGCGACGCTCACGGTGGAGATGGGTGCGACCACGTCGAGCGCGACGATAGGCCTCGACGCAGTGCCGAGGATCACGCGGGCCATCCAGTTCGCGACGATCCCGCGCTACGACGAGCTCGACATCGCGCTCGGCGGGCGGTGGCTCGACGAGCGAACCTTCGAGGCGACGTTCGACACGATCGACACCATCGACTCAGGAACAATCGACTTCGCGTTTCAAGGGCAAGCGCTGACGATCACGGTCCTGGAGAAGACGTTCCTGCTGACGCCCATCACGATCGAGGCACAGGCTCCGTAGGAAGCCCATGACAGTGCAGCGCCGCGAGGACGTGCGCGCCGCCGCCGACGTAGCAGCCGGGGGAGGGGGGTGCACTGCGGCCTGTCGATGATGCAGAGCGGCGAGCACTTCAGCGTGCCGCCGAGCTTCGATTTCATCAAAGACCGCGCCTCGTGCGACCCAGTCGGGTCGTGTACCAGACTGCGCGCACCCCGCGACGCAATCCTTGCCCCGGAAAAGGGCGAAACGCGCTTGGTAACTATGTTGAAAATGCGGTTCGCGCAACGAGAGCGCCTTGATGCGCTGACGACGTCGAGGCAATCAAAAGCGAGGCGGAGTGATCGGCTCTCGGCTGTCGGTTTCGTCTGTATCGTGTTCGCGGCAGCGTGTGCGACGGCGGAACGGCCGGGGCCCCTCGTCGAGGATTCTCTGGGTGGAGAGCCCGGTGCGTCCGGCGGCGCAGCGCCCGGCAGTGGCGGCGACGACGGCACCAGCGACGGCAGCGGCGGTAGCAGCAGCGGCAGCGGTGGCGACAGCAGCGCAGCCGGCGGCAAGAGTCACGGCAGCGGCGGCAGCAGCAGCGGCGGAAGCAGTAGCGGGGGTAGCAGCAGCGGCGGTAGCAGCAGCGGCAGCGGCGGTAGCAGCAGCGGCAGCGGCGGCGCCGGTTGCTTCCTCGGGATCTGCCCGGCCGCGACCGGCGGCGCCGGCGGCGGTGCCGGTTGCTTCCTCGGGATCTGTCCGGCCTCCACCGGCGGCGCGGGCGGCGCGATGTCGACTCCCGACGGCGGCGACGCGCACAAGGCCATGTGCAACCAGAAGCTCTGCGTCGACCCGATATTCGACTGCATCCTCCAGGGCTGCGGCGATGCGGTCTGCCAGATCCCGTTCTGCGTCATCAAGTGAGCGCATGACGAGCCGCGGGCGCCCGCGACGCGCTGGGGCTCACACCCCCGGTCACGAATCATCAATCAATTGGCAGAGACTGGAGATGGTCGCGTCCCGTCAGCGAGACAAAGCTGCTGCTCGAGGAAACATGCTCGAGCTACGCCCCACCTGTGAGCACTGCAACAGGGCATTGCCCCCGAACTCGACCGTCGCGAGGATCTGCAGCTTCGAGTGCACGTTCTGCGTCGAGTGCGCCGAGGGTTTGCTCGCCAACGTGTGCCCGAATTGCGGCGGAGGCTTCTCTGCGAGACCCATCCGGCCCGTTCGCGACTGGAAAGGGGGGGACTATCTGGGAGCGCATCCGGCGAGCACCCGAGTCCGGCACCGGCCGGTGGAGCCGGCGGTTCACGCGGCGTTCGCGGCGCGCATCGCGCGCCTGCGCCCTGAAGAGCGCTGACGAGCGAACGCGCCGCCTTCCAACGGCTCCGCGAGCGCCGGACCAGGCGCGCGACGCCGGCGGCGCAGCAGCGCGAGGCATGGCTCCTCCACGAGAACGTGGAGCGCCGTCGCGAGCGCGAGCGCAACGGCGCACGCCGATAGAATCGCGACGCTCGGTGGCGCGCCGTGGGCATAGAGCACGCGCATCACGACGTACCCGACGTACTGATGCACGAGATAGAGCGGATAGCTGATCTTCCCCAGGAAGATCAGAGGACGCGCGCGCGCCCCGATGAACGGCCGCGTCGCGAGCCACACGAGCGCGACCGCGACGGCGCCATAGGCGAACGGCACCTTCCCGACCAGTCGGCTCGACGCGATGCACAGCGCAAGGAGCCCCGCCGTCTTCCAGGACGGGGCACGCCGGGAACGGGCGAGGAGCGCTCCGCAGGCGAAGAGGTGAGCCCAGTGTACGTTCAGAAGATCCGCGACGAGGTGTGGCACCCGGTGTGACACTGCGTCGACGGTCTGCACCGCCACCGCGAGGAGCAGCGCATGCACGGCGTACCGGCGAAGGCCGAGCGCGAGGATCAGAAGGACGAACCCGTAGAACCGGAGCTCCCGCTCGAGTGTCCAGTACACGGCGTCGACGGCGTGCGCGCCGAGCGACGCCGGGATCATCGTCAGATTCAGGAGAGCGTCGAGCGGTGACACCGCGCGGTCGGGAAGCCCGAAGACGCCCACTACCGCGAAGGTGACCGCGAGGGCGGCCCAGAACGTCGGGTAGAGCCGGAGCGCCCTCGAGACCAGGAAGTCATACGCGGTGCTCGTCGATTCGAGCGACAGCCCGATGGCAAAGCCGCTGACGACGAAGAACACCTCTACACCGTGCTGGCCCCACGGCACGAGAAAGCGTGGCGCGACCGGGTGCCCGAAGACGATACCGAATCGCGTCGTGAAGTGAAAGGCGACCACCGCCGCCGCCGCGAGGCCGCGCAGGACATCGAGCCCCGGAATGCGCTCGGACGGGCGCGGCGTATCGGGCATGAGACGCGCATCCTAGGCGAAGTGAGCCGACGGCGGGGTGTCGCGTTCAGGTGCAGGCGCCCGATCTCGACCGTTGTGCTGCGGGACAGCTCAGTGTGAGCTTGCACGACTCGTTCGGTCCACGCCTGTCCGTCCGGAACTGCAAAGATGCCCGAGCCTTGGACGCGGCACGCCGATTGCGATGCGCCGTTTCAAATGAACGGTTCAATCATCGCTTCGATCACGAGTGCAGGGGTGCTCCTGGGGCTGGCCGGAGTCGCGCA
>CAYUAW010000204.1:0-2025 GCA_964442485.1 uncultured Polyangiaceae bacterium | reverse complement strand
TCGGCGCTTCCGGAAACGCCGGTCCGGGTGGATTGCGACGCGCGTGTGAGTTAGCTTTTACGAGTGGGTGGGTGCGTCCGCACCCTCGACCATGAACGCGAAGCAGCTCGAGATGGATTCAGTGCGCGCGCCCCGCGCCTCCATCGGCGGGCGCTACGCGGTCGAGGCCGAGCTCGGTGCCGGCGGAATGGGTGTCGTGTCGCGCGTCAGGGACACCTCGACCAGCCGCATCGTGGCGCTCAAGGAGCTTCGTACGGAAGCGGGACGCCACGAGCGAGCGCTGTTCCAGCGCGAGTATCACACGCTCGTCCTGCTCAAGCATCCCCGCATCGTGGAAGTGTATGACTACGGAATTCACCGAGGGGCGCCTTACTACACGATGGAGCTCCTCGACGGCGCCGATCTGCACGCGCTGTCGCCGCTTTCGTACCGTGACGCATGCAGCCATCTGCGCGATGTCGCTTCTGCCCTCGCGCTGCTCGCCGCGCACCGGCTGGTGCACCGCGACCTGACGGCTCGCAATGTGCGCGTCACGAGCGACGGCCGTTCGAAGCTCATCGACTTCGGCGCGCTGTCGCCCTTCGGTGTGACGGATACGGTGGTCGGCACGCCTCCTTACGTCCCGCCGGAGGCCCTCCGTGGGTTGCCGCTCGATCAGCACGCCGACCTCTTCGCCCTCGGCGCGCTCGCGTACTTCCTGCTCACCCGGACCCACGCGTTCCCTGCGCGCGTCATGGGCGACCTTCCGCTGGCCTGGAAGCGTCGTCCGGAGCGGCCGTCCGTCGTCGTCGCGCGCCTCATCGAACAGGGTGCGCCGCTCGCACCGGTGCCGAAGGCGCTCGACGATCTCGTGCTCTCGCTCCTCAGCCTGGATCCAAGGGCGCGCCCGCAGAGCGCCGCCGAAGCGATCGAGCGGCTCACGCGCGCGGGTGGCCTGAAGGAGGAGCCGGGAACGCTGGCAGCGCAGAGCTATCTGCTCAGCGCAGCGCTGGTCGGGCGCGCGGGCGAAGTCGCGCTGGCGAGCGAGCTCGTCACGAACGCGCTCGCCGGGTCGGGCGGCGTGCTCGTCATCCGGCATGCCGAGGGTGCCGGCGCGACCCGCTTGCTGACGGAGATTGCCCTCGGCGCGCGGCTCGCCGGGGCCACGGTGCTGCAGCTCGATGGTGACGTCGCGCGCGGACCGTACGCCGCTGCACGCGCGCTCGTCGAGAAGCTGCTGCTGGCCGCGCCGGTGGAGGCGCGGGCTGCGGCCCCGCACGATCTCGAGACGGTCGAATGGTTTCGCACGGCGAAGACGGACCGGCCTTCCTCCGGAACGGCGAAGGGGGAGCCGGTGGTCGCGCCGCTGGCGCTGCGTCTGAACCTGATCTCGGCGCTCGAGCGCTGGCTGCTCGAGGTTTCGAGGTCGTGCCCGCTCGTCATCCTGGTCGACAACGCGCACGAGCTGGACGAGGGCACGGCGACGCTGCTCTCGGTCCTGTCGAGCTCGGTGCATACGCACTCGATGCTGATCATAGCGGCCGAGACAGCGGGCGAAGCGTTCGTCGCACCCCTCCCGCTGCAACGGCTCGGACGGGCGGGCCAGGTGCTCGAGCTCGCGCCGCTGTCGGCTCCGGATACTCAGGCTTTCGTCCAGTCGCTGTTCGGCACCGCGCCGAACGTCGAGCGGCTGGTGCACTGGGCGCATCGCATCTCCGGCGGTAACCCGGCGCGACTGATGGAGCTCCTCGAGCACCTGGTCGCGCGCGGCCTGGCCCGCTACGCAGACGGCACGTGGATGCTGCCGCGCGAGCTGCCGGAGGATGACCTGCCGACTCGACCGGAGGAGGTGGCAGAACGGAAGTTCGCGGAGCTCGGCGAGCCGGCCCGGAAGCTCGCGCAAGCGCTCGCCCTGCACCGCGGGCGAATGTCGCTCGAGCTCTGCGGCGCGCTCGCAGCGGTGGAAAGCATCGACGTATTTGCCTCGCTCGACGCGCTGACTTCGTCTGGCATCCTCGTCGGTTACCAGGGTGGTTACCGCTTCGC
>CAYUAW010000203.1:3765-13065 GCA_964442485.1 uncultured Polyangiaceae bacterium | reverse complement strand
GCGATGATGGTACACACCGCCGCCCCGATGTCCGCCGAGCCCGACGAGACTCTGTCGAAGCTCCTCGAGCTCCCCGAGGGCCGCACCGTCGTCGGCGCCGCGACGCTCGCGAAGAGCGTGCTCTCGGAGACGGGGCTCCATCACGCGGTCGGCGCGGAGGGCTCCGCGCCTGCGCTCGTCGCGCGCGCCCTCGCCTCGGCGTCAGAGCGGCCGGTGCTCTACGTCACGCCCGATCTGGACTCGGCGCGCCGGGCGGCAGACGACCTCGTCTTTCTGGCCCGGAACGCGACGACCGACGGGCAAGCGGCGGACGCCACGACGCTCCTCTTCACGCCGTCGGAGACGAGCCCCTACGCCGAGGTTCACCCCGAGCGCCGCGCCGCGATGGTGCGGCTCGCGACGCTGTTCCACCTCGCGAAGCGCTTGCCGTTCCGCTTCCTCGTCGCGCCGGCCTCGGCGCTCGCGCGGCGTGTCGTGCCGTCCGAGGCCGTCGTCGCCGGCGCCGAGCGCCTCGTCGCGGAGGACGAGATAGACCTCGACCGGATGGTGTCGCGGCTCACCGAGGCCGGCTATCTGCGCGCGCCCGTCGTGGAAGATCCGGGGAGCTTCGCGGTCCGCGGCGGCATCCTCGACGTGTGGCCGCCGCAGCTCGACGCGCCCGTGCGCGCCGAGCTCTACGGCGATCTCGTGGTCTCGCTGAAAGCATTCGAGCCGGACTCGCAGCGCACGACCGGGTCGCTCGGCGAGGTGTGGCTGCCACCTTCGCGCGAGGCCATCCTCACGCCCGCGGTCGCCGAGCGCGCGCGCACGACGATCCGCGAGCTCGCGGACTCGGTGAACTGGCCCAGCGTGAAGGCGCGGCGCCTGTCCGACGACGTCGCGGAGGGCAAGCAGTTCTACGGCGGCGAGGGGTACCTGCCCGCGTATTACGCGCTCGAGACGCTCATCGGATATCTTCCACCGGACACCATCGTCGTGGTGGAGGAGCCGCCGCGCGTCGTCCGCGCGCTCCACGAGGAGCTCGAGCACGCCCACGCCGAGGTGGCCCGCCGCGCGACGTCACCGCACTTCCCCGTCGCGGCGCTGTATCAGCTGCCCGACGCGCTCTCCGTCGAGCTCGCGCGCCACACGACGCTCGCGCTCCACCGCTTCGGGGTCGCCGGCGACGCGACCGACGGCCTGCACGCGCTCGAGGCCGCGCCGCCGGACGCGCCGTCCCTTGCCGCCCACGACCAGGCCGATCTGGAACGCGCCGTCCTGGCCGCACAGAGCACGCGCGGCAAGCAGGGCATCCTCGACCCGCTCGTGGACCGGCTCCGCGTCTGGGAGAGCCACGGGCTCGCGGTGACGATCGCGGCGCGCACCACGACGCAGGCCGAGCGGCTCGCCGCGTTGCTCTCGCACCGGGAGATCGAGACGCGCGCGGCGGATGCCGGCGGCGACGAACGCGGCGTGCGCATCGCCGTCGGACCGCTGTCGCGCGGAGTCGTCGCGCCGGCAGAGGGTTTCGTCCTGGTCACGGAGGAGGAGATCTTCGGGCACCGCACGCACCGCTCCCCGGAGAAGAAGCGCGTCCGCAAGGCGCTCCTCGAAGACCTTCGTGCGCTCGTGCCGGGGGACCACCTGGTGCACGTCGATCACGGCATCGGGCGCTACCTGGGGCTCGAACGCAAGACCGTCGGCGGGGTCAGCGTCGAGATGCTCGTGGTGGAGTACTCGGGCGGCGACAAGCTGCTCCTGCCGGTGCACCGGCTGAACCAGGTCGAGAAGTATTCCGCGGAGGCGGCGCCGAAGCTCGACAAGCTGGGTGGCCATACCTTCACGAAGACGAAGGCACGCGTCGAGCGCAAGGTGCGTGAGATGGCCGACGAGCTGCTCAGGCTGTACGCCGAGCGCCACGGCACCAAGCGCGACCCGTTGCCACCCGCAGATGACGAGTACGCCGCCCTCGAGGCGACGTTCCCCTACGAGGAGACCCGCGACCAGGCCACCGCCATCGCCGATGTCCTGCGAGACCTCGAGGGCGAGCGCATCATGGACCGCCTGGTGTGCGGCGACGTCGGCTTCGGCAAGACGGAGGTCGCCGTCCGTGCGGCCTTCCGCGCCGCGAGCGCCGGACGGCAGGTGGCGCTGCTCTGCCCGACGACGGTGCTCGCGCAGCAGCACTTCCTGACGTTCTCGAAGCGGCTCCAGGATTTTGCGCTCACCATCCGGGTCCTCTCGCGTTTCGAGTCGAAGGCGGAGCAGGACGAGACGGTGCGAGGGCTGCGCGCGGGGACGGTCGACATCGTCATCGGCACGCATCGTGTCCTGTCGAAGGACGTGCACTTCAAGACCCTTGGCCTGGTCATCGTGGACGAGGAGCACCGCTTCGGCGTCACCCACAAGGAGCGCCTGAAGCAGCTCAAGACGAACGTCGACGTCCTGACGCTGACCGCGACGCCCATCCCCCGCACGCTGCAGCTCGCCGTCGGCGGCCTGCGCGACATGAGCGTCATCACGACGCCACCCGCCGATCGCCGCGCGATCCGCACCATCACCACCCAGTTCGACGAGGGCCTCCTGCGCGAGGCGATCGAGCGCGAGCTCGCGCGCGGCGGCCAGATCTTCTACGTCTACAACCGCGTAGAGGGGCTCTACGAGCGTTCGGCCCGGCTGCGGGAGATCGTGCCGCAGGCGCGGATCGGTGTCGGCCACGGCCAGCTCGACGAGGGGACGCTCGAGCAGACGATGCTCGACTTCGTCGAGGGCAAGTTCGACATCCTCGCATCGACGGCCATCATCGAGAGCGGCCTCGATATCCCGCGCGCCAACACCATGATCATCGACCGGGCGGATCTGTTCGGGCTGGCGCAGCTCTACCAGCTCCGCGGCCGCGTCGGTCGCTCGAGCGAGCGCGCCTACTGTTACCTGGTGGTACCGCCGCCGAGCCAGCTCACCGACGAGGCGCGCTATCGCATCGAGGCCATGGAGCGGTACACCGAGCTCGGCTCCGGCTTCCAGGTGGCCACGCTCGACATGGAGCTGCGCGGCGCGGGCAACGTGCTCGGCGGCGAACAGACCGGATTCGTCGCGAGCGTCGGCTTCGATCTCTTCTGCCACATGCTGGAGGAGGCCGCGCACGAGCTCCGCGGCGAGCCCATCGTGCACGAGGTCGACCCGGAGCTCACGGTGGACGTCGGCGCGCTCCTGCCGGAATCCTACGTCGGAGAGGTGGGGGTCCGGCTCTCGCTCTACAAGCGCCTGTCCTCGGCGTCCGACGAGGCCGAGGTGACGGACATCGCGACGGAGATGGAGGACCGCTTCGGCGAGGCGCCGGTCGAGGCGCGGCGCCTGGTCGAGCTGATGCGCCTGAAGGTCGAGCTACGGCGCCTGCGAGCCCTGGGGTGCGAGGCCTCCGCGCGCAACGTGACGTTGCACCTGCGCGACGACACGCCGCTCGATCCGGAGAAGGTGAGCCGCCTCGTCTCGGCGAAGAAGTCGCTCTACAAGATGACGCCCGACATGCGCCTCACGCGCCGCGCCGACGATGGCGAGGGCATTCGCGACGGCATCCAGCTCGCCGATCGCATGCTGAGCGAGCTCGCGAGCTGCACGAAGGACGACGCCGCGAGCTGAACGAGCCCGGACCGGCTCAGGCAGCGCGCAGCGGCCTGGAGCGCGGACCGCTGGCGGGCGCGGGCGCGTGCTCTCCGGCGCCGAGACGCGCCGTGAGCTCCGAGAGGATCGCGCGGCGTCGGGCGTCGTGGAGCTTGCCGCCGTCGAGCTCGCACAGGGACAGCTCGAGCACGACTCCACCACCGACGTCGAGCTCCGCGGCGCGAACGAGCTGGACGCGGATCGCGAGCAGGACTCCGTAGAGCTCCTCCAGCGACGCCTTGCCAGCCGGGTCGAGCACCTCGAGCACTGCGACAACCCTGCTGGCCTCTTTGAAGCGGAAGCTCATGGACATGGAGGGATTGCCTTTCAATCCTTTAATTTCACCCGGCGCCTGTTACCGCCCGGTGAACGGACCGTATCGTTCGTCCGCCTTCCTCGTGCCGTCTCGCGGCCTCGTCGCACGACTGCAAGAGCCGGGAGGCGCATCCCGACGGAGTCGAGCCGCCTCGCGCGACCAGTGCAGACACCCGCTTTTCCCGCCACAATGGATTAGTGGCGCCACGTCGGCGCAACGCGTCGAACGGCCTACCGCCCAATTACCCATACGTTCCTGTTCGCGCGTCCATGTGCGTCGCGCTCGGGAAATATCCGTGACTCGGCCTTCCCTGAGCCGAGCACGCGGATATCCTGTCGCCCATGTCGACCGCCTCAGAGTCCGAAGCCTCGAAGCGACACGCGTCCGAGCTGCCCGATCCGAGGCAACGGTTTCTCGCGCGCGTCGTGGAACACACGCTCGCCGAACGTCTCCGCACCGCGGACGATTTCCTGCGTCACTTCCCGCCGCAGGTCATCGTGTCGTCGCTCACCCGCGCGGACGATCTGAGGGTGCGCCTGCTCGTCGCGGCCACCGGCACCCACGAGAAGATCGCGCTGAAGAAGTCGATCGCCAGCGCGGTGGAGGACCTCGAGCTCGCGCTCGCCGAGCAGACCACCACACCAGCGGCGATCCTTGCCATCTACTCGTCGGACGACAAGGTCCGATACCTCGACGCGCGCAAGCTCTGGGCGTTCGTGGTCGAGGACGAATTCTACAAGGCCGGCTCGCGCGCGGACGCGGGCCAGGTCGAGCAAGCGACGAAACGTCTCACCTTCATCATCGAGTGTGCGCTGGCGGAAGGCGTGCTCACGCTGAAGGACGTGACGGACGCCGTGACCTTCGACGAGATCGCGGCGGCGCTACCCGCGGCCGAAGCGCGCGAGGTGGTCAAGTACGCGCTCGGCATCGCACGTGCGGGGACGCCTCTCACCGAGGAGAGGTTCCTCTCCGTGGTGCCGTTGCCGAACCTCGTGTCCCACCTTCCGCTCGAGCGGACCTTCCAGCGGGTCGTCATCGCGCGCATCGCCGAACCGAACGGCCTCGTCGAGCCCGCTTCGGGGTCGGCCGAGCCCGCGCCGGAAGCGCCGCCTTCGCCCTCACCCTCCATCGTCGACGGCGCCCCCGCCGGCGCGGCTCCGCAGGCAGCGGCGGCGAGCGAGCCGCAGGCGGCCCCGGTCCCCGACGAGGACGAGGTGCGGCGCAGCGTCCTCGACCGGCTGCGCACCATCGATCGGCTGCCGCCGAGCAACGCGGATCTATCGACCCCCGTCCTGCTGTCGATCGACAGCATGTACGCCGAGCTCTGGGCGCTGAACGACGACGATGAGCGCGAGGCGTGCATGCGCGAGTCGTTTCCGAACGAGACGCTCCTGCGCACCGCAATGCTCGCGCTCATCGAGCAGCTCGACCCGAGCGTCGACACGCGTGACCCCATCATCCGCGACGCGGACGTGTCGGGGCTCATGAAGATCGTGCTGTTCGAGGAGCGACGCCGCCGCGACGGCCAGTCGCAGTCGCGGCGCGGCTCGACCCCTGCGCCGAATCGCTCGCGCCGCACCGTGCCCCCGCCGCTACCGCGGACGAACACGCCGCCGCCGCTGCCGGGCGAAGCACGGAACAATCCTCCGCCGCTGCCGGTCGAAGTGTCCAAGCGAGACAACTAGTCGGGCGAGTCCGGGGTTCGCTGGGGAAATTCAGCGGCGCCCGGTTGGGCGAGCGCCGCTGAATTTCCGGCGAGTGCACCGCTCTGACTCGCCAAGTGGACTGTCTCGTTGGTGTGCCGAGTCACAGACTCGGCACACTGGTGGTCGACCCAGCTGAGGGTTGGGTCTGAACCAACAAACCTGGCGGAGCCCGCGTCTCCGCCGGCATCGTGTATACGAAGGCGTGCGACCGAAGCGCTGGACGACCGAGTCCCGGGTTCTGTTCGCGCTCGCCCTCGTCGCCGGCGAGGCCCACTCGCAGCAGGGCGCGCCGCTGACGCTCGAGTGGAAAGCGCCCCCCGCGTGTCCGGCTCGCGACGACGTGCGCCGGCGCGTAGAAGAGCTCCTCGGCGGTCCCGTCGAGACGCGGCTCGGGCGTCCGCTGCGCGCGAGCGGCACCGTGATCCCGGACGGGGAACGGTTCGAGCTGCGCCTCCGAACGGAGGACGGCGGGCTGCAGGGCGAGCGTGTCCTCCACGGTGCGTCCTGCCAGGAGGTCACCTCCGCCGCCGCGCTCATCGTCGCGCTCGCTGTCGATCCGAAGGCCGTCGCCGCGACGGAGGCTCAGGCCGCGACGCCTCCGGCCGCGGGAGTGCCGGCCGCGACGGCTTCGCCCGCGGCGGCGCCGCCGGTGGCGCCTCCGCCTCCGTCGCTCGTGCCACCGCCGGACCACGAGAGCGGCGCCAGTGTCCCCGTGACCTTCGGGGTCGACGCGGACGTCGCAGCGGATCTCGGCTCTCTTCCGGGGTTCGCCGTCGGTCCGTCGCTCGGCGGCGCGCTCGGCCTCGGCAGGGTTCGGTTCGGTCTCGCCGCGACCTACTTCGCGCCCCGCTTCGCGAACGCACCCGCGGTGACCGGCAAGGGAACGCGGGGCGCCGACGTGTCGCTCGTGGTGGCAGGGCTCTCCGGCTGCTACTTGCTCGCGCCCGGCGCGGTCGAGGTCGGTGCGTGCGCAGAGCTCGAAGGGGGAGCGCGGTTCGCGTCGGGCTCCGGATTCGACACCTCGAACGACGCCACGACGCCGTGGCTCGCCGCCGGAGGATTCGTCGATCTGGCAGTCCCGCTCGCGGGCCCCGTGGCGCTCCGCGCCCGGGTCGGGGCGGTGGCGCCGTTCGGCCGCTCCCCCGTTCGCTTCACCGAGAAGACTGGGGATGTTGCACAGATAGAGACGCTCTACCACCCGAGCCCCGTCTGCGGTCGGGCAGCGCTCGGGGTCGGCGCGGCGTTCCGGTGATGGATCGGGCCTTCCCCGGTGACAGAGTGATCGCATGCCCCCCTCGGTCGCCCGGGAACACGCCGGCCCGCGCCGGCCGGTGCCCCAGGCCGAGGCCGGTACAGAGCCCTCGTTCGAGGCCGTGTACGAGGCGCACTTCGACTTCGTGTGGCGGAGCCTGAGGCGGCTCGGCATCGACACGGCGCACATCGACGACGCCGTCCAGGACGTCTTCGTGGTGGTGCATCGCCGGCTCGGGGAATTCGAGGGCCGCTCGACGATGAAGACGTGGCTCTTCGGCATCGCGCTCCGCGTCGCGAGCTTGCACCGCCGCACGGCAGCACGACGACCGACCGAGCCGCTCGTCGACGACCCGCCCGACGAGGCCGGTCACTCCACGGCCGACGCGCTCAGCGAGGCAGCAGAGGCGGCGCGGCTCGTGCACCGGCTCCTCGACTGCCTCGATGGCGACCGGCGCGCCGTCTTCGTCCTCGCGGAGCTGGAGCAGATGACCGCGCCCGAGATTGCCGCCGCGCTCGGCGTGAACCTGAACACCGTCTACTCGCGCCTTCGACTCGCGCGCCGCGATTTCGACGCGGCGCTCGCGCGATACCGAGCCCGGAGATCCACATGACCGACCTGAGCCCAGACGCCAAAGAGCTCATCGAGCTTTCGCGGGACGAAGACTCGCCGACGTCCGACGATCGCGCACGGGTACGGCGCGCTCTCGCCGCGACGCTGTCGGTCGGTGCCGCGTCCGCGTCGAGCTCGGCTGCGGCAGCGACGAAATCCGCCCTGGGCGCGGCCGGCGCCGCGAAGGGCACGGTCGGCGCGTGGCTCGCGCTGGGCATCGTGGCGGGGCTCGCCGGGTCCGCTGCCGTCTTCGTGGGGGTGCCGTCGCTCCGCGCGCCGTCGCCGGATGCGCACGACGGTGCCGGCGTTCGCGTCGCGACGCCGCACACGCCGACCACGGACGTTCGCACCGCGGACGCGCCGCCGCCGGCACGCCCTGCGCTACCCGACGCACCCGCCAGCCGCGCCGAACTCCGGTCTTCGACAACCGACGTTGCCGGAGCAGGCCCCTCTGGAGCCGGCTCGCTCCTCGCCGCGCCACGGCCGTCTCCGACAACGCCCCTGGCCGCAGCAGGTACCCCCAAAAATCAAGCCGCAGCGCGCTCCGGCACGCCGGCCACACAGGCGACGGACGGCGTCGTGGCGCGGCCCGCACAGGCAGCCGCGGCTTCGCTCACGGAAGCACCGGACACCGCGGAGCACACCGTCGCGGCACCGCCGCCGCCGTCGTCGCTGGGCGCCGAGACGTCGCTCCTCGAGCGAGCACGGGCGGCGCTTTCTCGCGGCGACGCACCCGGGGCGCTCGCGCTCCTCGACCAGCACGAGCAGTCGTTCCCCGGTGGCGCGCTCGTCGAGGAGCGGCTCGCGACGCGGGTGTTTGCGCTGTGCAGCCTGGGCCGCCGGGCCGACGCCGCGCGGACCGCGGCGAGGCTCCTCGAGCTGTCACCGGCGTCCCCGCTGCGCGCCCGGGTGCTGGATTCCTGCGCCTTCTCGCACTGACGTTTTCCGAGACGGAAGCTCCGCGCCCTGGTCACCCATGGGAGAGGAGAGGAAATCGCTCATGAAACTTCATTACTTCGGCTTGGTTGCCCTGGGGCTCGTGGGGACGGCGTGCGGCCTGGGTGACGGCGCGGACATCGGCAACGATTCGACGAACCAGCCCATCGGGTCGAGCGGCGCATCCGGCGCCTCGCAGAGCTCCGGCGGCTCCTCGCAGAGCACGGGCGGCGCGACTCACGCGAGCGGCGGCGCCACGCTGAACACTGGCGGCGCCACTCATGCGAGCGGCGGCGCCACGCAGAGCTCCGGCGGCTCCTCGCAGAGCACGGGCGGCAGCTCCGGCGGCGTGAAGTGCGGCAGCAAGACGTGCCCCTCCGGCGAGGTCTGCTGCAACGCGAGCTGCGGTGTGTGCACGCCGCCCGGCTTCGCGTGCGACGCCATCGCGTGTGTGCCGAACGCGGCGGACGCTGGCTCCGGACCTTGCATCGACAACGTCGCGTGCATCAAGGGCACCACGTGGTCCCCCACGCAGTGTAAATGCGTGCCGAACGCGGCGGACGCTGGCCGCATGTGCGCCGACATCGTGTTCTGCATCAGCGGAACGGTGTGGTCTGCCACCGAGTGCAAGTGCGTCCCCACCACCGGCGGCACCTGCTCGACGGCCGCCGATTGCCATCTCGTCTCCGACTACTGCGGCGGCTGCAATTGTCTCTCGCTCGCGCCGGGAGAGAAACAGCCCGCCTGCGCGACGACACCGGTCGCGTGCCTGATCGATCCGTGCTCGACGAAGGCCGCGGCGTGCGTCGGCGGGCACTGCGTCGCACAGTAACGGGAAG
>CAYUAW010000203.1:0-3665 GCA_964442485.1 uncultured Polyangiaceae bacterium | reverse complement strand
GCATTGCGTTCCGGCGGGCTCCCGAGCTCCCCTCACCTCTCTGCATTGCGTTTGGACGGGCTTCCGAGCTCCCCCCACGTCTTGCTCTGCCCCTCCCCCCTGCCCGAATTCTCACTTCGGCAGCACGACCTTCCGGATGCACTGATTCAGAGTGTCGGCAATGTAGAGGCCTCCCTTGCCGTCGAGGGCGACGCCGTACGGCGTCCTGAGGCCGGCTTCCGTGGCCGTCTCGCCGTCGCCGGCGTCGCCCACGTTGCCGCACTGCCCTGCCGCGGTGGTGATCGTGCCGTCGGGAGCCACGCGACGGATGCAGCTGTTCGAGCGATCGGCAATGTAGAGCGTGCCGTCGTCGGCGATCGCGACGTCCGTCGGAGACGAGAGCTCTGCGGCCGTTGCCGGGCCGCCGTCGCCGCTGTAGCCCGGCGTCCCGTTGCCGGCGACGGTCGTCATGATCTCTTCGTCGGGGCTGCCCTCACCGATGATGCCGTCGGCGCCGGGGACGACCTTGCGCACGACGTTGTTCCCGGTGTCGGCGATGTAGAGGCTCCCGTCGCGTCGGTCGAAGGCGATCTTGCCCTGCGGGTCGGTGCCCTGACCGAGGTTGTTGTCGAGCTGCGCTGCCGTCGCGGGACCGTCGTCTCCGGTGTAGCCGCGACCTGCGGTGCAGCCGAACCCCGGCGTGCCGGGACAGTTGCCCGCCACGACCTTCACGATGCCGTCGGCCGCGCCGATCCGCCGGATCACCTGGTTCGCCTGGTCGGACACGAAGAGATTGCCCGCGGCGTCGAACGTCACGCTGGACGGCAGATCGAACGACACCTGGTTCTTCCCGGTGTCGTCGACGCAGGTCATTCCCTCGCCCTCGAACTTGCGATTGCCGGTGCCGCACACGTTGTGGACGAGGCCGGTGGAGAGATCGGCCCGCTTGATCTTCGCGTTGTGCCACGCGGCGATGACCATGCGCCCGCTGTCGTCGAAGGTGATATCCGTCGGGTGGTTCAGTTCGGCGCCGGCTAGGGGGCAATCGCCATCGACGGCGGTCGTCTCGCAGGCGTCGCCCTCCTTGCCCGTGCCGACGACGAAGGCGAGCATCCCGTCCGCGCCCAGGGTGCGGATCTTGTGGCCGTTCCAGTCGATGACGAAGAGCTTGCCCTCCTTCGAGAACGCGACATCCATCGGTTGATCGATGTTCGCATCCAGCGCGAAGATGGGAGGGTCGACCTTGCCGTCCGCGTTGCCGTCCACGGGATCGGTCGCCTTGTTCCCGGTGCCGATGATGGTGCCGATCTGGCCGACGCCGATGTCGGGCTCGGTCGTCCTCGTCGTCGTCGTCTTCGGCGGTGTGCTGCCGCATGCGACGAGGAGGGCACCAGCGGCGACGAGCGTCATCTTCGATGAACGGTGAGCAATCATCGTGACTCCGATCAGCGAGCGATCCGGCGGATGCGGTTGTTGATGGTGTCGACCACGTAGAGGTCGCCCTTCGAGTCGAAGGCGAGGCCGTAAGGCTCTCGCAGCTGGGCCTTCTTCGCGGGACCCCCATCGCCGGAGAAGCCCGGCTTTCCGGTTCCGGCGATGGTCGTGATCTCGTCCTTGCCGAGATCGACACGCCGCACGACGTGGTTCTCCGTGTCGGCGATGTAGAGGGCGCCGTCCGGGCCGAGCTCGACGTCGAACGGCTGGCGTAGCTCGGCGGCGGTCGCGGGGCCCCCGTCACCGCTGTATCCGGCCTGCCCGAGGGTGCCGGCGACCGTCGTGATGAGCTCGTCGGCCTCGCCGGTGACGAGGCCGTCCGCGCCCGGATCGACCCGGCGGATCGCGTGATGGAACGTATCGGAGATGTAGAGCGTACCGTCCGCGGCCTGCGCGAGCGCGCCGCCCGGCGGCGGATTGTCCGCGCCGGACAGCTCCTCCGACGTGGTGAGGGCGAGCAGCGCGGCGGTCGCGGCGATGCCGTCGGCGTTCATGCCCGTGTCCGGCGCGGAGCCGGCGACGGTGGTGATCGTCCGCATGTCGTCGTTCGCGATGCGGCGGACCCGGTTGTTCTTCTCGTCGCTCACGAGCACGCTGCCGTCGGACTGGATGACGATGGACGAGGGAAAGTTCAGCGTCGCCTTCGCGGCGGGGCCGCCATCCCCGACGGCGGGCGCAGGCGGCACCGCCGGACCTGGCCGCTGCTGTCCCGCGACCACGGTGACTTCCTTCGTCGTCGCGTCGTAGCTCTCCACTTTGTGGTTGTGCCAGGCCGCGAGATAGAAGGACCCGCCGTCGGTGAACGCGACGTCCATCGGATGGTTCAGCGGTAGCTCGTCACCGAGCACGTGCCCGGACAGCGGCACCGCGCACGCCGCGGGGTCCGTCGCGCCCGGGCTCTGGCAGGGCCAGTCGCCGGGCAGGGCGTTGCTGCCGATGACGTTCTGGAAGACTCCCTTCGGCGTCACCTGCCGCACGCAGTGGTTGTTCCAGTCGACGACGATCGCTGACCCGTCGCTCGCAAAGACCATTTCCATGGGCTGATCGAGCCACGTCGCGAGCCGATCGCGCCCGTCGCCGTTGTCACCCTGCGTGGAGGTGCCTGCCCACGTGCCGATCTCTCCGGGCGACAGTGGCTGGTCCACCTTCGGCGTGCTTGTGGTGCCGGCGGTGCCGTCGCTGCCGCAGCCAGCGGCGCACGGAACCACGAGCGACAGCAGGGCGACGCGCATCCACCCCTGAAACGGAAAGCACGACGTCGGGATCACACCGCGACGACGCGAGCGGGACCGGCAATCTTCCACCTTCATCGACGATTCCTCTCGCTTCTCCATGAAAGAACGCGGCTCTGCGACCGTCCCGCTGCCGGCACAACCCGGCACAACGTCCCCGCTCTGGATGAGCACGGCGCGTCTATAGCAACGGCCGGGCCACACGCACCCTAGCGACGGCCGCCCGCTGCAGGCAGCTGCGAAGGGAGACGGGAAGCGCGCCTTTCAGCAGCGCATGTCGCAGCCGCCCTGCCCCTTGCAGTCGTTCTTGCCGGCGCAATCGTGCTTGCCAGCGACGGCGCATCCGCCCTTGCCCTTGCAGTCGTTCAGGCCCTTGCAGCAGGCCTTGTCACCCTTGTGCGGCGCAGCGGAAGAGGCACCGGATGCCGCGGCGTGGATCTCCCCCGCCGACCCCGGCGACGAGCCCTTGCAAGACGCTCCGAGGAGCAGCCCCCCGACGGCCGCCGCCAGAAGAGCTCGTCTGTCGAGCTTTGATTGCATCCTGGCTGAAACGATAGCGAATGGCTCCGGTCTTCGCCAGCCGACGGGATCCGCCTCGAACCTTCCCTGGTCGTTAGGTAGCCCCGTCCCCGGAGGGTCCAGCGACGTCCCTCGGGACCCCTCCTTTGGCCAGAGGAGCCCTGCACTTCGCCTCGTTCGGGGATGGCGCGTCAGACGCGCTTAAGTCATCGTACCCGGGCGGTCGGTGAGCTCGGTTGAATCGCAGGCCCGCCTGCGAGGAGGCACCGTGAAGCACCGGTTAGTTGGATTGATGGCTCCGCCACGCGGCTGGAGCGCCTGGAAGATTTGGGCTGCACTGACTGCGGCCACGCTGCCGTTGGCCGCGGCGGGCTGCAGCTCGAGCAACACGAGCCCCCCTCCGACCGCCGGCGCGGGGGCAGCGACGAGCGGCGGCGGCGC
>CAYUAW010000202.1:0-13083 GCA_964442485.1 uncultured Polyangiaceae bacterium | reverse complement strand
GCCATTCCGCCGGAGACGAATCCGCCCGGAGTGCCCATCTCGTTGCCCGTCCCGGGCTGTCCGGTGCCGGTCGGCGCGCCGGCGTCGTCGGACGACGACGGAACTTTACCTGTCGTCGTCACCGCTTCGCCGCCGTCCAGGTCCGTCGTGACGTCGGCGAAATCGCTCTGACCTCCGCAGCCTGCGACACCCAGCACGATCCCCGCACCACCGAAGCAAGAGCCCGCGAGCCTGAAGAAGCTTGGCAAACGCATACGACGCCTTTCGTCGAGTCGGAAGGACCCGCGTCTTACTGTATGGCGATAGGGGTCCGCAATTCTGATGTCGGCTGGGAATTTCTCTCGCTCAACTCGAGTCCGGGACTGTGCTTCCGGCGCACACGTATCCGGAGCGCTCATGCATCGGTTCTCTTCCCTCGAGATCGTCCTTCGTGCTCGCTCGGCTAGGCACTCCGTGACCCGGCACGCCGATTGCTGTCTGTCGTCGTCGTGCCGAGACGTCAGCTGTTCGCAGTAGCAATCGCCCTCCTCGCTTCGGGCTGCGTGCGAGAGGAGATGGTGCCGTTCGCGTACGAGGTCCCCATCGCCGGCAACAGGCGTGGCGCCGAGGCCGCCGCCAATTGCGTTGCTGCCTGTCGCGTCGCCAACGACGAGAACTCGACCGGCTTCTTCGGATGCCTCGGCACGTGCCCCGACGTGCGGATCGTCGAGGGCGCCGAGTGCGCGCGCGCGAGCACCCCGAGCTCCGTATGTTACACCGAGCTCGTCCCGAAGGAGGTCCCCGACGACGCGGAGACGGCCAACGTCCTATTGTCCCTGCTCGGCGACATCGTCGGAGCGACGGTTCGAGGCGCGCTCGCGAGCGAATCCCATCACGAGCACCACCAGGGTGGCTCGAGTCATCACCATCATCGCTGAGCGCCGGAACGTCGCGCATCGTCGCGGATTCGTTCGCGGGAGGACGGAGGGATCGTTTCGGTGCTAAAGCAACCCGCGCGACGATGGCAAACGGACGCCGGCACTTGCTCCACGACCTGCGCGGCTTGAGCCGGCTCGCCATCGAGGCGACCACGAACGTCACGGACGTGGTCCAGGCGATGCACCACACGATCGCGGCCGGCCCCGCGGTGCTCGGCAGCCCGCTCGCGGGTCCGGTGGAGCTCCTGATCGCGCCCGTTTATGCGAGCATCCGCGGCATCACCCGGCTGGTCGGCTCCGGCATCGACGCAGCTCTCGCGCAGGCCGCAGAGCTCGTCGACGAGCATGCACCCCCGGCAGAGCAAGAGGTTGCGCTCGCCGTCTTGAACGGAGTGGTCGGCGATCATCTCGCCGCCTCGGGTAACCCCCTGGCGATCGAGATGTGCCTGCGGCGGAACGCCGTGCCCCTGGTGCTCGAGCGCGACGCCCTGGCCGCCGCGCTTCCAGATGCGACCAGCAAGGTTGTCGTTTTCATCCACGGCAGCTGCATGTCCGACCGGCAGTGGAAGCGCGAGGGACATGACCACTCGGCGGCTCTCGCGAGAGACCTCGGGGTCACCGTGCTTCACCTCCTGTACAACAGCGGGCTGCACATCTCCGAGAACGGACGCAGTCTCGATCGGCTCCTGGAAAGGCTCGCCCGCGAATGGCCGCTGCCGCTCGAGGAGCTCTCACTGGTCGGGCACAGCATGGGAGGGCTGGTCGCTCGCAGTGCGTGCCACGCTGCAGAGGCTTCCGGGGCTGCGTGGCGGAGCTTGCTGCGGCGCCTCGTCTGCATCGGCTCGCCGCATCAGGGGACGCTGCTCGAGCAGGGGGGCAACCTGCTCGGCGTGCTGCTCGGGGTGAGTCGGTACAGCGCACCCATCGGGCGCCTGGCGCGGCTCCGCAGCGCAGGCGTCACGGATCTGCGCTACGGCAACGTCCTCGACGAACACTGGGCGGGGCGCGACCGCTTCGCGGCTCATGGCGATGTCCGCCGCTCGCTGTCGCTCCCGGCCGGCGTGGACTCCTATCTGGTCGCGGGTACGCTATCGCCGCAAGCGTCGGTGGTCCTCCGCGGCGACGGTCTCGTCTCGGTGGACAGCGCGCTCGGTGTCCACCCGCTGCCGGCGTTGACGCTGGCCGTCCCCGAGGCGCATCGCTTCATCGCCTACGGCGAAGGCCACGTCTCGCTGCTATCGAGCGAGTCGGTCTACGGCGCGCTACGGGGCTGGTTCGCGGCCTGAGCGCCAAAGCTTTCGAGCCGCGCGCGGCCCGGCCATGGTAGTTACGCGGCCCATGGGAATCGAGATCCGCACCCATCAGCCCGGTGGCGACGTGCAAGATTTCATCGACGCCGGCACCGTCGTCTTTCGCCAGGACCCCGCGTGGGTGAAGCCGCTCGACATGATGATCGGCGACCGGCTGAATCCGAAGAAGGACCCGTTCTACCGTCACGCGGAGGTCGTGCTCTTCACTGCCTGGAAGGACGGGCGTCTGGCCGGCAGGCTCTCGGCGACCGTCGACCGGACGTGGCTCTCGACGTGGCGCGACGACACCGGGCACTTCGGGTATTTCGACACCATCGACGATCCGGAGGTCGCTCGTGCGCTCCTTTCGCGTGCAGAGGAGTGGTTGCGCGGCAAGGGCATGAAGCGGATGAACGGGCCCATGTCGCTCTCCGCGAATCATGAGATCGGCGTGCTGGTGGAGGGGTTCTCGGACCCACCGGTCATCGACATGGGTCACTCCCGCAGCTATCAGGGCGCGCTCGCCGAGGCCTGCGGCCTCGTGAAGGAGAAGGATCTCTTCGCGTGGCACTACGACACGCGCGACGGCTTCAACGCGCGAACCATGCGCGCCTGGGAGCAGATCAAGGCCATGCCGGAGGTGCGGCTCCGCTCCGTCGACCTGAAACATCTCCGGAAAGAGCTCGACCTCATCATGGAGATCTACAACGAGACCTGGGCCGGCAAGTGGGGCTACGTCCCGATCTCGGGCGACGAGCTCGACAAGATGGCGTCGGATCTGAGGCTCGTTCTCGACCCCGACATGGCCTTCATCTCCGAGGTCGACGGCAAGCCCGCCGGCATGTGCATCACGGTTCCGAACCTGAATGCCGTCATCGGCGATCTGGACGGCAAGCTGTTCCCGTTCGGCTGGGCGAAGCTCGTCTATCGCACGAAGGCGAAGACTCCCACATCGGCGCGGCTGATCCTGCTCGGGGTCCGGGAGGAGATCCGGAAGAACGTGAAGCGCTACGGCTATCTCTCCGCCGCGATGTACGTGGAGGTCGCCAAACGCGGCATGGCCAAGGGAATCAAGTGGGCCGAGCTTTCCTGGACGCGCGAGGACGACGCGCCGATCAACCTCGGCATCCGGTCGATGGGCGCCAAGGTCTACAAGAAATACCGCGTCTACGAGAAGCCCCTGACCTAGGCTTCTCGCGTGCTCGCCGCGAGGCGTCTCCGTCGCATCCTCACTGTTGCAGTCGGCCTGGTCGTGCTCGGGTGTCGCAGCAAGCCCGAGCTCGTCTACGTCAGCGCCGAGGACGGCGACGAGGTGGTCGTCGTCGATCCCGACCACGCGATGGTCATGGCCCACATCCCGGTGGGCAAGCGTCCGCGCGGCCTGGTCCTCTCGCCGGACGGGACGCTCCTCTACGTCGCGCTGAGCGGTTCGCCTCGCGGGGGCCCGAACATAGACGAATCGACGCTGCCACCCGCTGATCGTTCCGCCGACGGCATCGGCGTCGTGGACCTCGCGACGTCGCGGCTGGTGAGAACGCTGCCGAGCGGCGCGGATCCGGAGAGCTTCGATATCTCGAGGGACGGCAAGACGCTGTACGTCTCGAACGAGGACACCGCGGAGCTCACCGTGCTGGACCTGACGACGGGAAAGATCCGGAAGAAGATCCCCGTCGGCAAGGAGCCGGAGGGCGTCACCCTGCGCCCCGACGGCAAGGTCGTGTACGTCACCTCCGAGCAGGAGGGGGCGCTCACGGTGATCGACACCACGACGCTCACGGCGACGGGGCGCATCGTGGTCGGACAGCGCCCGCGCGCCGTGGTCTTCGCTGCCGACGGAAACACGGCGTTCGTGTCGAACGAGCTCGGACGATCAGTCACGGTCATCGACGCGCGCACCACCGAAGCGAAGGGCTCCATCCAGATCGACGACGTCGGCGGCGTCCGGCAGCGTCCGATGGGCCTCGTGCTCTCTCCGGATGCGCGGCGGCTCTTCGTCACCACCGGACGGGGCGGCGCGATCGCCGTCATCGACGTCCCGAAGTGGGCGCTGGCGGGCCGCATGGAGGGCGTCGGCGCTCGGCCGTGGGGCATCGGTGTCAGCCGCGACGGGAGACGTCTCTTCACAGCCAACGGCTCGTCCGACGACCTGTCCATCGTCGATGTGGCAAGCGGGAAGGTCGAAACCCGGGTGAAGGTCGGAAAGCTGCCCTGGGGGGTCGCCGTCTCGCGCTGACTCACGCCAGGGGTTGTCGCGACCGCGTCCATTCTGCGATCATCCATTCATGAGCCTCGGTAAGAAGCTGAACCTGAAGGAAGGCGTGAAGGTTCTCGTCGTGGGCAAGCCGGCGAGCGTGGTGCTGGAGGGTGTCGCGACGACGACGTCTCGGAAAGCCGATGCCGTGCTCGTGTTCGCGAAGACGCTCGCGCAGGTCGATGAGCGAAGCGCCCCCGCCATCGCCGCTGCGCGGGAAGATCGCATCGCCTGGGTGGCCTACCCGAAGGCCGGCCAGCTCGGCACCGACTTGAACCGTGACATTTTGTGGCGCCACCTTGCCACCCACGGCATTCAGGGGGTGCGGCAGATCGCGCTCGACGACGTGTGGAGCGCCATGCGCTTTCGCCCCGAGAAATGAATCGAGCATGCAGCCGTGACGCAGTGTTCTACGCTGGCACGATCGACTGCGGTTCGTTGCATGGGTGCTCTTTCCGGCAATGAAGCTCGAAAAACCGGGGGCGTGCGACGGCACCCGGAAAAAGTTACGACGCCACGCCACGCCTCCAGGGTGCGGTCGACGTAGACAACCGCTCCCATGCGAGAGCGCTGATGCCGCGTTGACTTCAGGCGCTCCATCCTGAAGACTCGAGCGATCCACGGGCACACATGCCGGCACCCGTGCGGCGAGGCCGGTGCGCTCGAACGAAGGCGGATTCCATGAACCAGCGCTTCCTTTGCGGCGTTCTTCTATTGACGGTCGGTTGCTCGGCCGACACGAATTCGGGTAGCAACGCGCCGGACGGCGGAGCGGGGAACTCGCCTGGCGGGTCGGGAAACGGCGGCGCCGCCGGCCAGCAGGGCACCGGCGCGACCTCCACGGGGAACACACCCGGCGGTGGTGGTGCGACAGGGAACGGCGGGAGCGGCACCGGCATTGGCGGGAGCGGCCCTGGCAACGGCGGCAGCGGCACCGGCAACGGTGGCAGCAGCATCGGCGGCGGTGGCGCGACGGGCACTGGTGGCACCGCAGGCGCGGGGATGGGCGGCGGCGCGGGTACCGGTGGGCAGCCCGCTGACACCGGCGAGTCCGTGCTCGAGCGCAACAAGCACGCGAACCGCGACGGCTTCTTCATCCAGCCGACCCTGACGGCAGCGGCAGCCGCGAAGATGTCGCGAGACACTGCCTTCGCCCCGAAGTTCACGGGACAGATGTTCGCGTCGCCCCTCTATCTCCAGAATGGGCCTGGCGGCAAGGGCGTCTTCTTCGCAGTGACCACGGCGAACGACGTCATGGCGTTCGACGAGACGACTGGCGCGACGGTGTGGACGAAGAACATCGGGGCGCCGGCGACGGGGGTCGGCTGCGGCATCGGTTCTCCCCTCGGTATCATCAGCACGCCGGTCATCGACGCGACGAGCCGCACCATCTACGTCGCGGCTGCCGTCAGCAAGAACTCCGCCGTGCAGCACCAGGTGGACGCCTTCTCGGTCGATGACGGCACCGAGAAGCCCGGCTATCCCGTCGTCGTGAGCGGCACGTCCGGGTCGACCACCTTCACGGCCGCCCCGCAGAACCAGCGCAGCGCTCTGTCGCTCGTGAAGGGCACGCTCTACGTCGCCTACGGCGGGTACGTCGGCGATTGCGGCAACTATCACGGCTGGGTCGTCGGCATCAACACGGCGGATCCCACGCAGCATGGTGGCTGGGCGTCGCTCGGCAAGGGCGAAGGGATCTGGGCGTCCGGTGGCATGGCCTCGGACGGCAACGGCGTGTTCGCCGTCACCGGCAACAGCACTGCCGGTGTGGCCGATCACATGGCGAGCGACAGCGAAGAGGTCGTGCGCGTCACCGGCCTCGGCGTTCTCGATCGTTCCAATCAGAACCTGTTCTTCCCGGCGAGCTGGCACTCGATGGACTCCGGCGATCAGGATCTCGGCTCGGCGAGTCCGGTGTACATCTCCGTGCCCGGCGCGACTCCGGCAAACCTCGTCGCGGCGGCGTCGAAGGACGGTCACCTGTACCTGCTCGACCCCGCTAACCTCGGCGGCATGGCTGGCTTCAAGACCGACTTCGTGGTGGCCAACGGAAGCAACACAATCCACACGGCACTCGGCTCCTACACGACCGCGAAAGGGCGTTACGTCACCCTCGGAACCGACTCGGGCGGGAAGTGCCCTGCCGGGGGCGCGAGCGGCAGGGTCGTCATGGGCATCCACATTCCCGCCGGCAGCCCGCCCACGCCGGAGGTCACGTGGTGCGCTACGTCCGCGGGCGGCGTTCCGGGCCCCATCGCGACCAGCACGGACGGCACGGCAAACGCCATCGTCTGGTACATGTCGGGTTCCACGCTCATGGGCGTCGACGGCGACACCGGCAAGACCGTCTACTCCGGAACCGGAGCGAACGGCTGCAACAACGTGCAACACTGGACCTCGCTGATCGCCGCGAAGGGACGCATCGTGTCTCCTTCGGACGGCACCCTGTGCTCCTGGTCGTCGAAGTAGCGACCGCCTGACGACGTGAAGACACGCCACTGGCTGTCGCGCGCGGTATTCCTGCGCGGCACGGGTCTCGTCTACACCGTCGCGTTCGTGTCGCTCTTGCGGCAGGCGCGCGGGCTCTTCGGCGACCGGGGGATCTTGCCGATCGCGGCGTTCCTGTCGAACCAGCGCGAGGCCCTGGGTGTCTCGGCGTTCCTGCGCGTGCCGTCTCTCTTCTGGGTCGACGCATCCGACGGCGCGCTGCTCGCAGTCGGATGCGTGGGGCTCGTCGCAGGCATCGCGCTCGCTGCCGGATGCGGCAGCCTGCTCGCGCTTGCCGCCGCGTGGATCTCCTATCTGTCGTTCGTCTCCACCGGTCAGGTCTTCCTGGCGTATCCGTGCGACCTGCTCCTGCTCGAGGCGGGGTTCCTCGCCATCCTGTCGTCGCCGAGCGTGGGCGTTCGGCCGCGGTTCGATCCTCCGGTGTTCGTGGTGTTTCTCGCGCGCTGGCTGCTCTTCCGGGCGCTGTTCGGGGCCGGCGTCGCGCGCCTGCGCAGCGACCCTTGCTGGGGCGCGCTCACGTGCTTGCCCGACTACCTGGAGACGCGCTCGGGACCTACGGTCCTCGCCTTCTACCTTCACGCGCTGCCGCTGCCGGTTCATCGCGTGCTCACCTTCGTCGCGCTGTTCTCGGAGCTCGTCGTTCCCTTCGGGCTCTTCGGGCCGCGTCGGCTACGCCGTGTCGCGGGGCTCGTCACCCTTCTGGTCAGCGCTCTCTCGGTCCTCACGGCGAACGACGGCTTCTCGAGCTGGCTCGCCATGATCCTCACGGCTTTCTGCTTCGACGATGCGGCTCTGGAGAAGCTGCCGTTCCTTCGTACTCTCTCCGCGGATGCCGGGCCGGCGCTCGGACGGAGAAGGTCGCTCGCCGTCTGGGCCGCCGGCGCGATCGCGTTCGGAGCCAGCGTGCTTCTGATTCCCGAGACGCTCTCGCCGAAGCCCGGAGTCGACCCCTCGCTCGAGCCGCTCCACCTCGCGAGCACCTACGGCGTGCTCGAGCCGGTCGAGCACGAACGCACGGAGGTGGTGTTCGAGGGGACCTGGGACGACGTGGCGAGAGACCCAGCGCACTGGCTCGAGTACGAGCTTCCCTGCAAGCCGGGTGACCCCGAGCGCGCGCCATGCTGGCCGTCGCCCTATCTGCGTCGCCTCGACTGGCGGCTCTGGCAGGCGGCGCTCGGTGATTTTCGTCGCGAGGCGTGGGTGATCCGCGTCGTCGACGATCTGCTGCGCGAGAACTCCGCCGTGACGGCGCTCTTCGCGCGCGATCCGTTCGCCGGGAAGCCGCCGCGGTTCGTTCGCATCGCGCGCTACAGGTACCGCTTCTCGCGCCCCGGCGAGCGCGGATACTGGCAGCGCGAGCTCGTAGACGACTTCGTGCGCCCCTTCTCGCTGAAGGATCCCGCGCTCTTCGAGTATCTGTTCCGCAGGGGCTGGCTGCGTCAGAAATAGAAACGGCGAGCTTTCGCTCGCCGTTCCGTCAGGGCACCCGTGCGCGGGCCCGGGCCGCCGCTTCGCGGGCTACAGGCAGCTCGCGCCGCCTGCGGGGAAGTAGTACCCGATCGCGAGGCACATCTCGTTCGACGCAGCTGTCTCGCCGAAGGTGAGCTGGATGGGCAGCGTGTTCTTGTACGAGCAGCTGTAGCTGAACGAGTCGCCGGCCTTCGTCGTCAAGAAATCCGGCGGACCCCACACGGTCGTCCCCGGGTTCTCCCAGTCGGTCGTCTTGACGATGTTCTTCGTCACACCGCCGCTGATGTAGTTCACGTCGTCCTCGGTCGTGAACTTGTGCGAGTGCGTCGTCCAGAGGAAGAAGTGCGATCCCGCGGGAGCCGAGCACGAGCCCCGCACCGTCTGCGTCCCGCCCGGGGGCACGCTGATCTGCGCGTTCGACGCGAGCGAGAAGACGGAGCCGGCCTTGTACATCGGGCTCTTGGCGAACAGCACGTTCAGCTTGATCACCGGCTTCACCACGTCGGTGCCGGTGTTGATGAGGTGCATGTTCATGATGAGCTGTGAGCCCGCCTGGAAGGGGAGACCGACGTTCGCCGGCAGGTCCATCCCGATGACCTGACCAGACTTCGACGTGGCGTAGACCCAGTCTCCGCTGCCGAAGGGGCAGCTCACGAGCGAGCCGTCCGCGCCGCCGCCGGCGGAGTGGAAGGTGATGAAGTGATGGCTCGCGTGTTCCGTCATCCAGGAGCGGAAGCCGCCGATGTCGACCTCACCCGTACCGGGAATGGTCTTGTAGTAGCACCAGAACTCTTCCTGGCCGGGGTTCACGCTGATGCTCGCGGGCGAGACGATCTGGAAGCCGTCGCTCGCTGCGGGCGGCGCGAGATCGCTGCCCGGCATGCAGAACGTCCCCTGACCACATCCAGTGGGTGAGCCTCCGGTACCTGTATCCGCAGCGCCACCGGCGCCAGCGGAAGGCGCTCCGGCGCCGCCCATCGTCGGATCTCCACCGGCACCAGCGATCGGGGGCACGCCGCCAGCGCCGGGCGCGCCCGCGCCACCTACGATGGGGGTTCCCCCGGCGCCCGTGGTGGGCGCAGCGCCGGCTCCGCCGACCGTGCCCGCAGTGCCCGGCGTCGTGGTGGGAATGCCCGGGGCCGCGCCCGCGGATGCTCCGCCCGCGCCAGGAGCGACAGCGCCGCCCGTGCCCTGGATGCCCGAGGGGCTCCCTTGACCATTGTCAGCCCCGCAACCGGGAAGGCCGAATGCGAGCGCGACGCCAACCAGAGAAGCCGTTCGTCCGACCGTGCCGTTGCTCCATCGAATCATGATCGAGAATCCTCCGCGCTCTGCGCGCTCAAGTGTGCGTGCGCTCCAGGCCGCAGCGCTGTCCAAGAATGACGGCGTGCGGCCAGAGCGTGCAACTTCTGGCCGTCTCGCGCAATCGGATCGACGCGATTTTCACGAGTTTCATGGCTCGAATTGAAATACGTGACTGTTAGCGGAATTCGCGAACGCCTCTCGAGGCGTCGACCACGAAGTCGAGCAACGCGCGAACTATCCTTGAGCTGCAAGGCACTATCCATGAGCTTCAGCGCTCCGAATTTCGTCCCGACTAAAACGGCGATCCTCGCGTGGAAGCTGCCTGATTGGCTCCGGTCGTGGACGGGAACCGGGTCCAGCCGAACTACCGCAATCGCGCGGACAGACGACCGGTCGCGCGACGTGGATCCGGAGCGCGGTTCTCGACACTTCGAGTCGTCCTGCGTGCGAAATATTTTCGACGCATTTTCTTACGCACGACGTTGAGCGATACGAAGCCTCGCGAGCGGCACGACGCGCCGCAACGCCTCTCCAGAGATGATTCCCGGGCCATGCGTCGCTCGTTCAGCTCGCCGATCGAGCTGAAAAATAGCCTCCGATGAATGCTCGCGCTGTCAAGCGCGCGCTGAAGGGAATGTGCGTATCGACTCCGATCTCGTCGCGCGATCACTGCGACGTGCGAGAAGATTCGTCACCTCGACGTGCGCCCGCAGACGTGGAGATGCGTCCTGGCCCGCCCTCGTGCACCGCGTCGATGACCTCGTCGCGGCGGTCGGGCAGCTGGCGAAGCGCGACGGGTGCGGAGCCTCCCGTGGTTCGCGAACAGCCGCCAGGGTCATTCGAGCACCAGCGTCCAGCTCCCACATGGACGATTCTTGCGCACGTCGAGGAATGCGACCGCTCCGACGCGGCTCGTCACCTGGTCAGAACGCGGACAGCCTGATCTTTTGCCGCCTGAGATCCGGAATCTTCCGACCAGCGTTACCTCCGCCGGCCACGAAGTCACACTGGCGCTCACGACGCCGGCCCTCTCGCGACGTCACATTCATCTCGACGAACCAACATGAACAATCGCCATCTCTCGTTCCTGTGCTGTCTTCTGCCGTCGGCGGCGCTCGCTGCATGCGGTGCCGATGCGCAGCAATCGCCGTTCGCGATGGGCGGCACTCCAGGCGCTGGCGCGACGGGTGTAGGTGGCGCGGTCGCTCCGACCGGGGGCGGTGGAGTGGCGCCGACGGGGACGGCCGGTGCGTTCACGCAGGGCGCTGGCGGCAACGCCTTACAGGCTGGTGCCGGCGGCTCAATCGTGAGCGCTGCAGGAGGTCCGTCCGACGGGACCGGCGGCAGCATCGTCACGGGTACCGGCGGCGCAGGGCCGGGCGTCGGGGGCGCCGCGACCGGCGCAGGCGGCGCGTCCATGGTGGCGGGGACGGAATACACCTTCACCACAGGCCACTTCTCGGTGCCGCCCGGTACCGAAGTCTACAAGTGCCAGGATTTCACGAACCCGTTCGGCAAGGACATCGGCATCGTTCAAGAAGTGACGACGCTCACACCGGGTTCGCATCACATGTTCGCGTTCGTCCTGCCGAACGGCCAGCTCACGCTGCAGGGGAACCTCGTCGATTGCCCAGGCGGCGGCGTCGAGTTCCACGACTACCTCACGACGAGCGGGACGCCGCTCGCGACGACGACGTACCCGGCGAATACCGGTCGCATCTTCACGTCGGGCAACGGTGTGCGGCTCAACGTGCATCTCATCAACACGGATTCGGCCCCGAAGGACGCCTTCGTCGTGTTCAAGGTCACGTACGTCGAGCCCGCCGGTCTGACGAACAAGGTCGCGTCGATCTTCCTGAACCAGGTTGCCGTGACCGTGCCGCCCGGCACGAGCACCTCGTCGAAGACCTACACGCTGTCGCAGGACATCAACCTGATGGGCGACGCGAGCCACATGCACAAGCGCGGTGTTCACTTCGTGGCGTCGACCAACACCGGGCAGACGCTGTACGACGGCACGGAGTGGCAAGAGCCGCAGCAGAAGTCGTTCAACCCGCCGCTCCACCTCGCCGCTGGCACGAAGATCACCTGGGCCTGCACCTACAACAACGACACCGGGCAGACGCTCACGTTCGGCGAGTCCGCCGCGAACAACGAGATGTGCATCTTCCCCGGTGAGTTCTACAACTCGACCGGCACGCAGATCTCGTATCAAGCTGTGTTCTAGGTCCACCCCGCCCGCGCGACGTCTCATGCGGCGCGCGAGGGCGGTGCGCATTCCTGTCGGTTGCTTCCCGCCAGCACTCGGTTTGCCCACGCGAGCATCCCTTCGAGCGCGTCGGGGGCGACGACCTGACCCAGGTGCCAGAGCTCGGCCAGCCGGGTGCCGAGGGCGCGCTCGCGCGTGACGAGCGGTCGCAGGACCAGCTCCGCTGCTTGCTCGGGGCTGAGTGCCCGCGCGTTCCGGAAGGCGGGGGTGGGCGCGATCATCGGCGTGCGGACGAGCGGCATGTAGACCGTGGAGAAGCGGACCTCGTCGGCGCGCGCTTCACTCGCGGCCACGCGAGTGAAGGCGTCGAGCGCCGCCTTGCTCGCGACGTACGCCGAGAACATTGGCGTCGACATCTGCACGCCTGCCGACGACACGTTGATGACGTGGCCCCTCTTGCGGGCGCGCATCCCCGGCAAGAGCCCCAGGATGAGCCTGAGCGAGCCGAAGTAGTTCAGGGCCATGGTGCGCTCGAAGTCGTGCAACCGGTCGTACGATTCGTCGATGGGCCTGCGAATGCTTCGTCCCGCGTTGTTGACGAGCACGTCGACCTCGACCCCGTGAGCGGAGAGCCGCGTCAGAAGGTCCGCCGTGCTGGCGCCGGAGCTGAGATCCGCCGCGAACGAACGCGCGCGCCCGCCGCAATTTCGGATTTCCCCTTCGAGCACCGAGAGCGCGTCCGCCGAGCGCGCGACGAGGACGACGCGCGCTCCCGCCGCTGCGGCGCGGAGCGCGACGGCGCGGCCGATGCCGCTGCTGGCGCCGGTGACGACGACCGTCGTGCCCTCGAGTGCACGCGAGAGATCCGCACCGCGGGTGGCACGCAGGGCAGTCGACGGATCGCCGCCGGTGAGGGCCGCGCCGAGCGCGACGTCGCGCATCTGGCGGGCTCTATCGACGACGCCGTAGAGCACGCAAGCATTCGAACGAATCAGCCTTCGCAACATGGCGACGTCGCACCGAGCAACTTGGGTGCCAGCCCGTCTACTGGCAAAGGGGGGCCTTTAGCCTGGCCTTAGCCCCCGCCGCCTTCGGCGCGCTCGCTGCTAACAACGGGGGGCCTTAGCCCCCCGC
>CAYUAW010000201.1:8193-13137 GCA_964442485.1 uncultured Polyangiaceae bacterium | reverse complement strand
ACGCGCGACGTGGTCGGAAATATCCTCGTCGTCGACGACGAAGCGGCCGTTCTGAAGGCCGTCGCCCGCGTTCTCACGCGGGGTGGCTTCCTTGTCGAAGCTGCCCCGAGTGTCCAGGAGGCCATCCGGCTTCTCGAACACAATGTGTTCGACTGTATCCTGAGCGACATCAACATGCCGGACATGGATGGCATCGATCTGCTCCGGGTCGTGCGCGAGCGGGATCTCGATGTCCCGGTGGTGCTCTCGACGGGCGCTCCGGCCGTGAGCACCGCGGTGGCGGCGGTCGACCATGGCGCCTTCGCGTATCTGACGAAGCCGGTCGATGCCCCCAGGCTCTTGCAGGTAGTCACCAGCGCCACGCAGCTGGGCAGGATGGCACGGATCAAGCGCGAAGCCCTGGAAGAGACCGGTGACACCAGCAAGCTGATTGGCGATCGCGCCGGTCTGGAAAGCGCGTTCGCCCACGCGCTGGAGACACTGTGGATGGCCTACCAGCCCATCGTGCACGCTTCGAGCAGCGCGCTCTTCGCGTACGAGACTCTCGTCCGGACGACGGAGCCGGCGCTCCCTCACCCCGGTGCGCTCCTCGACGCAGCGGGACGGCTGGGCAGGATGGTCGATCTCGGTCGGCTCATTCGAGCCAGATCCGCCGAGCCGATGGACGGCGCGCCCGACGGCGCTCTCCTGTTCGTCAATCTGCACACCCATGATTTGCTCGACGAGGCGCTCTTCTCACCCGATTCGCCGCTCGGCAAGATCGCCAGCCGCGTGGTTCTCGAGATCACCGAACGCGTCTCGCTCGACGACGTTCCCAATTCGCAAGCGCGGGTCGGAAGGCTCCGTCAGCTGGGGTTTCGCATCGCCATCGACGACCTGGGCGCAGGCTACGCGGGGCTCACGAGCTTCGCGAACCTCGAGCCCGAGATCGTCAAGCTCGACATGTCGCTCATTCGCGACGTCGACAAGACGCCGAAGAAGCGAAAAATCGTCGATTCGATGATCCGCCTGTGCAAGGACATGGGCGTCCTGGTGGTGGCTGAAGGCATCGAAACGGCTGCCGAGCGGGACGTGCTGGTCGGGCTCGGCTGCGACCTCTTGCAGGGATATCTGTTCGCTCGCCCCGGCAAGCCGTTTCCAGAAATACGGTGGATGCACCCGGCCGCCGAGCTCGCATCCTAGACCATGCCTTAGGTTCACCTGGGTCCGACCGTACGTTTGGGCAAGACCATCGCCTCCGCGCTGGAGCGCGCGCTCGATCGGCAGACCGAGTGCTCCGCGGACAACGAGGAGCGAGAGAGGGAGCATGAGCGATCCACGGCAGGAAACCATCGCTGAGCGAGCGCTCATGCGAGACATGGGCCTGACGGCCCAGAACATCGAGCATCGCAAGACGATAGTCGGTCTCGGCCCCGACGATTCGAAACGGATCGGGCAGCTCGGGGAGGTCGTGCAGACGAACGTGGAAAAGCTCACCGCGACGTTCTTCGATCATCTCTCCGGCCTGGATGAGGCCAGGGTGCTATTCGGCAACCGCGAGCTCCTGAAACGGGCTCGCGTCCTGAAGGGCGCACATCTTTCGGAGATGGTTCGCGGGGAATACGGGCCCCAGTACGTCGAGCAGCGCCTCAAACTCGCGATGCTCTACACCCAGGTGGGCCTCGACGCGCACGTCTTCCTGGGCGCCTTTCGCCACTTGCTCGAGGCCATCGGCGCGTGCGTGATGAAGAACTCCGAGAAGGATCCGATGGAGGGATTCGAGAACTTCATGTCGCTCCAGAAGGTGGCATATTTCGACATTGCCATCATCGTGGACACGCTCGTCTTCGAGCGCGAGCGCATCATCCGCCAGCAACAAGAGGCGATTCGAGAGCTCTCCACGCCGGTGCTCCAGATCCGCGATCAGCTGCTCATCATCCCGGTCATCGGTCTGGTGGACACGTACCGAGCGAGGCTTCTCACGGAGGGCCTCCTCAACGCAATCCGGGAGCGCCGCGCAAAGGGCGTCGTCATGGACATCACCGGTGTCCCCGTCGTGGACTCCAAGGTCGCCAATCACCTTGCCCAGGCCTGTGAAGCGGCCCGGCTGATGGGGGCGCTCGTCGTTCTGACCGGGATCTCATCGGAGATAGCCCTCACCCTGGTGACGATCGGAGCACAGCTGAGGGGCATTCGCACGGTGGGAGACTTGCAGGGCGGCATCGAGGAGATCGAACGATCTCTGGGTGGCAAGGCCAGGGCGCCCTCGCGGGGAGATTCTTACGAAGGTGACCCGAGCAGAGGAAGCTGATTCATGGCCGTTCCGATCCTCAAGCAAGGCGGGTATCTCTTCGTCGCAATCCAGGACGAGCTGACCGATGCGGGGTGGCGCGATCTGCGCACCGACCTCCTGGAGCGCGCGGGCAAGCATCGTTCGCGGGGCGTTCTCATCGACGTGAGCACGATGGAAGTCATGGATTCCTTTGCGAGCCGGATGCTCGACAGCATCGCCCGGATGCTTCGGTTCCGTGGCGCCGAGACGGTCGTGAGCGGCCTGCAGCCGGAAGTCGCGTTCGCGATGGCGCAGCTCGGCCTTTCGCTCCCGAACACCGGAACGGCGCTGGACACGGATGATGGATTCGCGGAGCTGCGGCGTCGGACCGGCACGGTGGTGAATGCCCACTGAAGCGCCCATTTCGATTAAGCACGACGCCGACATCCTCGCCGCGCGGAGGGCGGCACGGGAGATGGCTGCCCGTCTCGGCTTCTCGTCGACGGATCTCGCGCTCATCGCGACCGCCATCTCGGAGATTGCCCGCAACATTCTCGTCTATGCGGGGCGGGGAGAGATCACGCTGGAAGAGGTGTCGGAGCCTCCACGACGCGGCATCGTGGTGATTGCGCGGGACAGCGGTCCCGGCATCGCCGACATCGAGCAGGCCATGCAGGATGGGTATTCCAGTGGGCACGGCCTTGGGCTCGGTCTTCCTGGAGCGCGCCGGCTCATGGACGACTTCTCCATCGAGTCGAACGTCCCCCAGGGAACGACCATCGTGATGAAGAAGTGGGCCCGATGATATCGGCCGGGACGAGTGGCGAGATGGTCGAGCGGGCGATAGCGGGCCCGGGCGTCGCCATGAACGGCACTCCGTTCGCGGAGCGATACACAGAGGCGCTGACCGCGTTCCTGACTCTCCCGGACGAGGAAAACCTCGAGCGAGCATACGACCTCGGGCGCGCGGCGATCTCGCAGGGGCAAGGCGTTCTCGATCTGGCGGCCATCCACACGAAGGCATTTGCCGACGGTGCGGCTCACTCTACCGACAACACGAGCGAGGCGGTCGCGGGTCTGTCGTTTCGGGCATGGCAGTTCTTCGCAGAGGCCCTGGCTCCCTTCGAGATGGCGCTGCGCGGCTTCCGGGACGCAAACCTCGCCCTCAAGCAAATGGCCACGACGCTGGAGGAGCGCGTGGCCAGGCGCACTCGGGAGCTGCACGCTCAGGAACAGGCTTTTCGAGAGCAGGCCCGCATCCTGCGGAGTGTCGTCGATAGTATCTCGGATGGGATCGCGGTCACCGACAAGGCCGGGCAACTGCTGCTCTTCAACGGAGCTGGCGAGCGGTTCGTCGACGGTGGATCGTACGAGGGAACGCCAGGTCACCGGACGGACACGTTCGGCATCTTCGGACCGGATGCCCTCACGCCCGTTCCCACCGATGAGCTGCCGCTCGTTCGCGCGATGAGGGGAGAGCAGACGGGGGCCGTTCCTCTGTTCATTCGCAACCGCTCGATCCCGCAGGGCGTCCACGTGAGCGTGGTCAGCTCGCCTCTCCGTAACGAGGTCGGTGCGGTCGAGGGCGGGGTCGTCGTCTTTCGCGACGTCACCGAATCGAAGCGGACCGAGGAGCGGCTCGGCCAGGTGCAGAAGATGGAGGCGGTCGGGCGGCTCGCTGGCGGGATCGCCCATGACTTCAACAACATCCTCTCGGTGATTCTCAGCTATTCCGAGATGATCGGAAGCAACCTAAACACGGATGATCCGATCTTCGACGACATCGAAGAGATCAGCAAGGCGGGCAACCGCGCAGCGGCCTTGACGAGGCAGCTCCTCGCATTCAGCCGTCAGCAAGTGCTCGAGCCGAAGGTCCTGGACCTGAACCAGAGCGTCGCCGACATGGACAAGATGCTCCGACGCATGCTCGGCGCAGACGTCGAGCTGACGATACTTCCGACGCCCGAGCTCTGGCGCGTCAAGGCCGACCCCGGACAGATCGAGCAGCTTCTGATGAACCTCGCGGTCAATGCGCGCGACGCCATGCCCAATGGCGGCAAGTTGACCATCGAGACGTCGAACATCGAGATGGATGACGACTACGAGATGGAACACCCCGGAGTGTTCGCGGGCTCTTACGTGAGAGTCGCGGTGAGCGACACCGGCATCGGGATGAGCCGCGAAACGCAGGCACGGATCTTCGAGCCCTTCTTCACCACGAAGGAGAAGGGCAAAGGCACCGGCCTCGGGCTCGCGACGGTCTTTGGCATCGTCAAGCAGAGTGGGGGAAACATCTGGGTCTACAGCGAGCCGGGCAACGGAACGACCTTCAAGCTCCAGTTCCCGAAGGTCAGCGGCGACGCCGACTCTACCGTGGCGACGCAGTCGGAGACCGATCGCTTTCGCGGCACCGAGACGATACTGCTCGTCGAGGATGACGACCAGGTGCGCGTTCTCGCTCGAGACATCCTTCGTCGCAATGGCCACGTGGTCCTGGAGGCCTCGAACGGGGGAGAGGCCCTGCTCATCTGCGAGCAGCACGGAGCCAGCATCGACCTATTGCTCACCGACCTGATCTTGCCGCGGATGAGCGGTCGACAGCTTACCGAGCGTCTTTCCGGCATGCGGCCGAAGATGAAGGTTCTCTTCATGTCCGGCTACACGGACGATGCGATCCTGCAGCACGGTATCCT
>CAYUAW010000201.1:7034-8093 GCA_964442485.1 uncultured Polyangiaceae bacterium | reverse complement strand
AGCGGCACCACCGTGCCGAACCCGAACCACAAGGACCCGAACCGGCTCGCGTTCCTCTACGCAGGCGGCACCATGGTCGATCTGAACACGCGCATCGACGCGACGGGGTGGGTGCTCCGCGAGGCGACCGGGATCAACGGCAAGGGTCAGATCGTCGGCAACGGCACGTTGAACGGCGTGCAGCTCGGGTTCGTGCTGACCCTGAAGTGACGCGGAGCGCAGGTCAGGGCGCGACGAAGTTCATTGCCACTTGTCCTCGGGCTTGCGCTGCTGCGCATTCCAGGGGGACTTGCCGCACAGCGTGCAGTCGTTGCCGTAGAAGAACTTCTTCGCGCCCTGATCGCCGCAGACCCAGTACCTGAGCCACGCAAGGGTCGGAGCGTGCTCCTGCACGTCGCCGCCGCAAGAGCCGAACGTGGCTCCCAGGACCGCGCCGATGCAGATCGAGGCGCCCGTATCGACCGGGTAGAGGTGCCCGGCCATGTCGTCGTGGAGCGTGGCGTAGAAGGTCTGGACCTTCGATTTGTCGTAGTTCGGCGTGACGTAGCCGGACGCCGTGACGAACATATCTCCCGTCGACGTGAAGAGCAGGAGCGGCGCGTGCATCAGATCGAACGCGTTGGTGACGCGCGGAGGCATCCCGTGGAGAGACACGGTGGCCTTTACGTTCGGGCGGTCCGACACGTCGATGGCCGCACCGCCGCCCCATGAGTAGCCGATCGCGATCTCGCGGCTGGTGTCGAGCTTGCCCTTCATCGGACCGTCGGCGGTGTTCTGCTGGACGAGCCAGTCCATGCCTGCGTTCAGGCAGGGACGTTCGGCCATCGTGTCGTTGCACGCGATGATGACGAACCCGTGCGACGCGAGCAGGGTGAGTGTCTTCACGTACTGATCCGGCGTCGTGAGGATACCGTTGCCCCAGGTCGCGATCGGATGCTGAAAGCCGTTCTTTCCGAGTGACGCGTCCGGACGGTACAGCGTGTAATTGCTGCTCGGACCGACCTTCGTGAACATCTTCGCGTCGCCGAAGGGGCCCGGCATCGTGTAGTCCGTGACGGG
>CAYUAW010000201.1:0-6934 GCA_964442485.1 uncultured Polyangiaceae bacterium | reverse complement strand
TCGCTCCACCTGCGGCACCGCTGATGATGGCGCCGCCCATTCCGAGCGCCGCGCCGCCGGAAGCGATGGGGCTGCCGCCGCTCGCGCCGACGACTCCGCCTGCACCCAGGGAGCTACTGCCGGCGCCCGCGGGCGCAACGCCTCCGGTGCCGAAGCTCGCAACGCCGCCCGTCGCCGACGCGCCGGATGGCGCGCCGCTTCCAGAGCTGCACGCGACGACGAGAGTGACGAGAAAGAGTGCCCAGGAATGATGGATTCGACGAATCATCGTCCGTTTCACGGTGTGCTGCGACGCCGCGAACTCACACTCGCGCGCCTGCTTTCACGCAGCGTACACACCGCACCGCGAGCGAGGACGATGCCGTCCGCCGTTTTCTTAACCGAGATTGCCGAACGCGTCGGCGCGAAGCCGACGCGCCCGAGAACTTTGCAACGTCGCGCGATTCATTCCCTGCGACGCCAGACGAGAGCACGCTGGCGCCGAACATCACCGATCTACGAGGAACGCCGATCCAGCCTCAGGTCGAACAGTTCTCGAAGAGGAAGATGCCGGTCATGTCGCAGCCCGTGTCGCCGAGGTTCACCAGATCGAGGAAATTGGGGCACTCGAACGACGCCCAGATGGCGCCGCTCTTCACCACGCCATACGGCGGTTGGATGGTCACTCTACAATCCGCCTGAGCGCCGCCTCCACCAGCAACCGAGTTGGTCTGTGTGATGGAGACGGTACCTCCCGTCGGACCGACGACGCCGACGGCGCTGAAGGACAGCGACAGGGGACTGCTCGTGGAGGCTTCCTCACGCAACGAGAGCGACACGTCGTAGTTGGTGCCGTTGGCATGAACCGAGCAGCCGACGGTAGTACCGGGATCGCGATCGCGCACGACGTACAGGTCTGGCTTGCACCCCATCGACAGGTCGCAGTTCAGCTCGTCCAGGACGCCCGCCGTTTGCGCGAACGGAACGCTGAGCTGACCGTTCTGGGTGGTGCACACCTTTCCCGGCGCATTGGTCGTCTGAAGGGTGATGGCCGCCAAAGGCGGTGTGCCGCTCCCCGCGTCAGCGCTCGGCGAAGCGCCAGCGTCGCTCCCACAGGGCGGCGTATTGGGATCCGGCGGCATCATCGGATCCGAGCACGACGTCGAGGTGAGAACGCCCGCGGTGTAGTTGATGCAACCCGAGAGGGGGCCAGGCACGATGCTCGATCGAGCGCCCACTAGCGCGTCGGTGACCGCGTCGTAGGCGCACGTGGTGTGTCCGTCGTGGCCGTACCCGAAGAGGCGGCGCGTGCCGCAAGTGCCGAACGCGGCATGGTCGTCGAAGGAACACCGCCATTCGGCAAGCGCGGCGCTGTACGTTGGCGGGCAGTAGGGAAGGGCGCGCGCATTCATGAACCCCGAGAGCGGTATGGTGCAGTCGCTCGAAGAGCCCCCATCACCACCCGTCGACGTGACTCCGCCCGTCGACGCGACGCCGCCCGTCGATCGAGCGCCCCCCGTTCCGCGACCACCGGCGCCGACGATTCCGCTCTCCAGGCCGGCGTCGGGCGGCCCGCCGCTGGTACTGGCACTTGACATGTCGTACCGGCAGAAGCCTGTCGCACATCCGTAGCCCTTCATGCAGTCGTCGTCGCTGCTGCACACGACGTCGCACGAGCGTGGCGTCGAGCAGCCAGCGTGGTCGACGCACGTGGCGCTGCCCGCCAGCGGCGTGCACGCCTCGGCCGCGGTGCAAGCCTTCGTGCAGACGCCGCAGATGCACTCGAGACCCGCGCCGCAATCGGGCGAGCACATCGCGAGAAAGTGCGATTCGCCGTCACCGCGCGAGACCCGCCCGCTGCAGCCGCCTCCCCACGCGAGGGCGGCACACACGGCAACCACGAAACTAAGTCGTCCGTTCGATCTCATACTCGAGCTCCTCCGCATCCTCTCGCTCCAAGAGCCACTGCCCGCCGTAAAACGTCACTTCCGTGTAACGAAGTGGCCGAGCATGGGACGTATTGTAGGCGCGCACCTGCTGTCGCAGAGCGCCGGCCTGGTCGCGCAGGCCGCGGAGCAGCCCGAGCACGTCTGCCTCGTGCGGGTGCCCGGGCCACACATCGAAGGCGTACGTGCTGCCGCCCACGACACCCTCGGTGGACACACCATCCGCACGGAGCCGCGCGCCGATGGTCCGCACCACCGCCTGGAAGTGATCCAGCACGGCAGCTTCCCATCCCGTCGTGGCGTCGAGCGGCACGAAGAACTCGCGCGCGAAGTATTTCCGCGGCTCGGGCCCGGACGTCAGCTCGATGCGACCCGACGACACCAGTCGCGCAAGCACCGGGTCGAGCTCCACTCCGCGAACGACGCCGCCCAGCGCTTCACGATCGACCGGCCCTTCGCGGAACACGAGCGCCCAGACGATCTCCTCGAGACCGTCGCTCGCTCCCTCGCGCTCCAGGGACGCAATCTCCTCCTGCGTGGCGGCGCGGTACGCCGTACGCGGACCGCTTCCCATGCGCAGCACGAGTCCGCCCTCGGTCAGATCATGCAGCACACCACGCACGAGCTCCGCGTCGTCGCGATGAAACCTCTGGAGCACCTCTCCTCGGCTCACGAGTCGCCCATCGCTCAGGAACTCGAGGACCGCCTGCCAGAGCGAACGCCCCCGATCCGTCGAGCTCTCCCGTACGCGCTGGATCTTCCGGAGGTAAGTCCGGAGCGCCATCCCGAACATGTCGGCGCTCACCTTCCGGCTGACGCCCTGCTCGTAGAGCTCGTCGCTCAGATCCAGGAAGACCTGGTTGGCCACGCGCGCCAGCGGCGCCCGGACGCCCCCTGCCGTCGCCAGCTGCGCAATGAGGATCGTCACCTGGCGGACGATCGCGTCGATGAGGACCTGGATGTTCACTGCCCGACTCCCACGCTGCCAGCCTATCTTCGGGCCGGCGGCGGGGGAGTGGCATTTGTGGCACTCGGGGTCCCGAGCTCAGGGCGCGGCTACTCGACGTCGCTGGTGCACGCGGGCGGAGAGGCGGCCGGGAAGAAGTAGGTGATGGCCATGCACATCTCGTTGTTGGCCGCCGAGGTGCCCACCGTCGTGTTCGTGCTGCGATCGTTCTTGTACTGGCACTGGTAGTGGAACTTCTCGCCTGCCTGGAAGGTCAGGTACGGCGGGTTCTCCCACAGGATGTTCTGCGGCGAATCCCAGTTCGTCGTGTGCACGAGCACCTCACCCATCTGCCCGTTCGCGAGCTTGCGCGTGATGCTCGCGTCGATGCCGCGGCGGTGCGTGTGCGTGAGCATCATGAAGTACTTCCCGCCAGCAGCCGGCGTGCAATCCCCGCCGACCGTCTGCATGCCGTTCGGCGGGATGTTGATGCTGGTGTTGAAGCTCACCTGAGATTGAGCTCTCTCGAACTGAGTGCCCGTGACCTTGTTGACGTTCAAGGTGACGTGTGCCTGCAGCGGATCCGAGCCCGTGTTGATGTAGTGCATATCGAACTGCACCTTCTGCGCCGAGGCGAGCGGCATCGCGACGCCGGCAGGCATCGAGAGGTGCGTGTGCGGAACGGCCGAGGAGTAGATCCATGCCCCGCCGGTGGGCGCATTCACGCAGCCGAACGAGTCGAGCGTCCCGCTCGCCGAAAAGTCGTTGTCAGTCTTGTAGAGGATGAAGTGATGGCTACCCTTTGCCATCACGGACTCCCAGTCCCCGACGTCGAACTCACCGCTGTTCGGAAAGGTGACGTGGTAGCACTTGAAGACTTCCTGACCCGGATCGAGCTGGAACACGGGCGTTGCAACCTGGAAGCCCTGGTCCGCGGCGGGCTTGATGAGGAGCCCTTGCGCATCGATGTTCTTCATCGAGTCCCAGTTGGGGTCATCGGCGGTTCCGTTCGCCGGCCCGGTGCCGGTGCTGCCACCCGCGCCAGGCGTGACCGGAGCACCGCCGGCACCCGGAGGCGTGACCGCGCTTCCACCTGAACCCGGAGGCGTGACCACGCCCGCGCCACCCGACCCGGGAGGCACGACCGTGCTGCCCGCTGAACCAGGAGGCGGAACCGTGACGCCCGTCGTGCCGCCGGGTGCGCCGACGGTGGCTCCTGCGCCAGCAGGGCCGACGGTGCTGCCGCCGGCACCCGGCGACGTCACGCCGGGCGGATTCGTGGTGGCGGCGCCCCCGGTACCGCCGGCCGCCGGACTGCCGTCAGAATTGCTGCCGCACCCAGCGAGAGCAACTGCGGCTGCCGCGAGCGAGAGCGTCGTGCGATCGATGAGACGATTGAGCTGAGTCATTGGATCTCCGTCCGGTGCGATCCCCACCCACTCGCCAGCCAGGCGAGGTGCTCTTTTGATAACACGCAACGCGCCCAGCGGCGACTGGTGAGCGTCGATAATAATTCAAATCAGACCACGTGTTCGGCGTTCGGAGACGCACGTGACTTCGCAGGGTCAGTCCGTGACGGCAATGGCGCGACGAGCCGTGTTGTCACTCTCGAGCAATCCATTGCGACGCTGTGATTCTGCAGCGCCTGCGGAATCCTGTGCCGGAGTACCGAGAGTGCCTCGCGGAGGGCTCACCCGGCCACGAAAGGCGCGAAACGATGCAATCCGTGAGCGGCGCGGCGAACGCGCTCGGGACGCCTCATCGCTTGAATTGCAGAAACTCGACGACGTAGCCGTCGGGATCGTTCACGAGGGAGTAGCGGAGCGAGCCAGCGTCGGTCGCCGGTTTCACCACGACGACGCCGTGCCGGGCAAGGAGCTCCATTGCCGCGTCGACGTCGGAGACACGGACGACGAGCCGGCTGTAGCCGTCACCGAGCCGATAAGGCTCTGTCCGCTTCTCGTTCCACATCAGGATCAATCCGACGGCCGGCGCTTCGGGAAAAGTCAGCACCACCTCGTGGACCCCGCCGCCGAGGTCGAGCCGCATCTGTTCCTTCATGCCGAGCACCGTCCCGTAGAACGCGAGTGCCCGCTCGACGTCGGAGACGTGATAGGCGACGTAGGACATGCGAGGCCGGAGGGCGTTCAACCCCTCGGAGGCGGATGCGGTCGAGGTGACGGCCTGGGGCACATTGCTGGAGCTCATGGGCGTGGATGTTGCGCCCGCGGCCGGCGTTTGAACAGCACCGTCGGCGTCGATTGAAGTGCGGTTGCGCTTCTGACCGCGCGCCCGGATCCGGCTCACGTCGACGCGAGCCACGACAGCAGCCGCTCTACCGGCCACGAGTTCGCGACGTTCTCCGGCGAGAGATGTGCGCGGTGTGCGTAGCGTGCGGCATTGTCGACCAGCGCGAGCTCCTTCGTGTGATGGGCGTCGCTGGTGAGAAGGAACGTCACGCCGTGTTCCTGGGCGGCGCGGAGGAGCTCGAGGGGCGGGTCGAGCCGTGGGAGAGCGCCGTTGAGCTCGATGGCGGTACGGGTGTCGCGGGCGGCGGCGAACACTGCGGCGGCGTCCAGCTCGACGGGCGGACGTCGACCGATGATGCGCGCGGTGAGATGGCCGAGCATGCGCACGCTCGGGTCCTGCATGGCGGTGATGACACGGCGAGTCTGCGCGGCGCGATGAAGCTCGAAATGGGAATGGATGGAAGCGATGCAGAAGTCGAAGCTTGCACGAAACCCGGCGTCGTAGTCGAGCTCTCCCGCGGGGCCGATGTTGAGCTCGACTCCGTGGAGGAGACGGATCGATTCGCCGACTTCACGCTGCAGGGCACCGATGCGCGTGCGCTGCTCGAGCAGCGCGTCGCGACCGACCCCCGAGAGCGTCCCCTCTGCGTGATCGGTGAGCGCAAGGACGCCGTAGCCGCGCGCCCGCGCCGTCGCGACCATCTCCTCGAGCGACGAGCGACCGTCACCGGAGAGATCGGTGTGCACGTGGAAATCGCCGGAGAGCGGCTCCAGGGCTCGCGGGAGCCGTCCCTGTTCCGCTGCTTCGAGCTCGCCCCAGTCCTCTCGCAGCACGGGCGGAATGAAGGGAAGCCCGAGCGCCCGGTACACCTCCTCCTCCGTCTCGCTCGCGATGACCGCGCCGCTCGCGACGGAGGTGAGCGCATACTCGTTGAGCGTGTAGCCGCGCGCGAGGGCTCGCTGGCGGAGCTTGACGCAGTGGCTCTTCGAACCGGTGAAATAGATCAGCGCCGCACCGAGCTGGTTCGGCGCGACGACCCGCACGTCCACCTGGAGCCCGCGCCGTGTGACGACGCTGGTCTTCGACTCACCGCGGGCGAGCACGCGCTCGACCATGCCGAGCGCGACGACGGTCTCCATCACAGGCGCTGGATCGGTAGCCGCGACCACGATGTCGACGTCCCCCACCGTCTCGGAGAAGCGGCGCAGCGAGCCGCAGGCCGCAGCGAAGGTGACGCCGCGCACCGCGCCGAGCTCCGCGACGATGCGCTGCGCTAGCGGCAGCGCGATCGCGATCGACGTCCGCGTGAGCGAACCTTCTCGTTCCAGCCGGGCGATGGCGTCGCGAAGCCGCTGCTCGGATTTCTCGCCGAAGCCCTTCAGCGTCCGCAGCCGCTGCTCGTCGATCGCGCGCCGCAGGTCGTCGAGCGACTGCACACCGAGCTCGGACTGGAGCCGGCGCGCCGCCTTCGGCCCGACCCCCTGGAGACGGAGCAGCAGAACCACGCCGGGCGGATACTTCTGCCGCAGTGCCTCGAGCTTCTGCACCGTGCCCGTCTCGAATAGCTCGCGGAGCTTCTCCGCGGTGCTCGTTCCGATGCCGTGAATCTTCTTCAGGCTCGCGAGCGAGAGGCGTCCCAGGTCGTTGGCCTGGGACGCGATGGCGTGCGTCGCGTTCTCGTAGGCGCGCACCCGGAACGACTGCGGGTCGCCCTCGTCGAGCAGGGTCAGCTCCGTGAGCTCCCGGAGCATGTCCAGGGCATCCTGCTTGCTGTCGGGCATGAGCCACCGGATCTACTCGAAAGCGGGGCGGG
>CAYUAW010000200.1:0-13152 GCA_964442485.1 uncultured Polyangiaceae bacterium | reverse complement strand
GCGGACGGTGACTCGATCGTCGCCTGCAGAAGCGCGCCGCTGCTGCTCGACGCGGGCTCCAGACCCGAGGGTGCGAGCGGCAGCGCGGGCGCGACGGGTACCTCGACGCCGAGCGCCAGCGCGAGCTCGGAGACCGCTGCCGTCGCACTCGCGAAGCGATCCTGCGGCCACCGGCTCGTGGCGCGGAAGAACCAGTCGTCGAACGCCGGCGGCAAGAGCACGTTCTCCGCAAGCGCGCGCGCGGACGGATTGTCCTGTGGCCCGTGCACGGCGATGCTCGCGAACGCGAACGGGTTCTCGCAGCGCTCGTGCTCCCGCGTCCAGTAGTGCACGCCCACGAGCAGCGTGTACGAGAGCATGCCGAGCGCGTAGATGTCGGTGGCGGGGGAGATGCGCCCCTCCGCGCGGAACTGCTCCGGCGCCATGTAGATGGGCGTGCCCACCGTCTGCGTGCGGTGCTCGCCCGAGCGCTCCATGGTGAGCACCTTCGCGACGCCGAAGTCGAGCACCTTGACGAGCGCGGTTCCGTCCTCGCGACGCGTGACGAAGAGGTTGCTCGCCTTCAGATCGCGATGAACGATGCCGGCCTGGTGCGTCCTGTCGAGAGCGAGCGCGACGTGCCAGAGATAGCCCACCGTCTCCTCGCGGCTGAGCGCGCCCTGCCGCAAGAGCCGCTGGCCGAGGTCCTCGCCCTCGAGCAGCTCCATGACGAGGTAAGGAGCCTTCGTGTCGTCGTCGACGCCCGCGTCGAGGACGTCGACGATGTACTCGCTGCCGATCTGAGCGGCGAGGCGCGACTCCTGCATGAAGCGCTTGCGAAGCTGCTCGCGCTCGACCGTGTGCGAGAGCATCACCTTCAGCGCGCAACGGCGCTCGGTGACGTTGTGTACGACCTCGTACACCGCTCCCATTCCGCCGGACGCGAGTTCGCGCACGATACGGTACCGGCCGGCGAAGACATCGCCTTCCTGCAGCGCCGCTGACGCCATGGGGCTTGGTGGAGGTTACAAGAATAGCCCAGTCGGTGCACGTCTCCGGCCGACGCGACGACGCGCTTCTTCCGGCTAGCCCTGTGCGCCACCGCTGGCATTCGCGGGTTGTGCGATTCCCCACGATTTCTGGCTATTTGCCGGGACGGTTATCCCACCAGCGCAATTCTTATCCGGGCGACTTGGCTCAAAACGGCGCTGCCAGACCTACCGTGGCCCCGTGGGGCTCCACGGCGACGAGCGGAATCGTCCTCGCCTGAGCTCGATTGCCAGTGGAAGCGTCCGTGATGAGCAGGATGACGCCGGCCGCGATGCCGGCGGCTCCAACGCTGAGGGCGACGGTCGTCAGCGGCGCCAGGGTGTTCTGGGCGCGCTGGACGGCCGCGTAGCCGCCGTCCTGACACAGGATGCTGCCGTCCGGCTGCTTCTTGCTCGGCGGGCACTGGCTCATGATCTTGGCGCGATCCTGGAGCAGGAGCACGCCGCTCACCGTGGCCGTGATCGCGCCAGCGGCGCCGATGCCGAAGCTCGTCCACATCCAGGGAGCGAGGGGGTGCGCGCGCGTCGTGCCTACCTCCGGCGGCTTCGGTTCCTCCGGGCGCGTGACGTCCACGGGGGGCGCCGAGGTGCGGACGTCGAGCTGCACGGCCTTCCGCTCGCCCGTCGAGATGTCGACGCGCTGCTCGATGAGCGGTCCGTCGGGGACGCGGGTCGTGAACACGTGGGGGCCGGGGTCCATGGCCGTCGCGATGCCGAAGAGGCTCGAGGGAAACTCCTCGCCGTCGAGCGTCACGACGACCCCGGGCGGCCCAAGGGGCGGCAAGATCACCGTGAGCCAGGCCACCTGCGCGATGAGCCGCGTCCGCTCCGTCCGCGAGATGTCGGCGCGCGCCTGCTGCTGATCCTGTTGCTCCTTCGGCATCGAGTCGAAGGTCGCCAGGAAGTGGTCATAGAAGGAGACCGCGGACGCGTACTTGCCGGCGCGCGAGTAGCACTCGGCGAGCGTGAAGACCGTCCCCGGACGTGCATCGACGTCGAGGCTGCGCTTGATGAGCGCGCAGCCGATCTTGAAATGGCCCGCCTTCATGTCCGACAGACCCTCGTCGAAGAGCGCCTGCGCGTCCTGGGCGCGCGCAAGGCCGGACACAACCATCACCGCCGCGGTTACGACCGGGCCGAGCAAGCGCCGACGCACGGGCGCGAAGATAACAGAAAGCGTCGCCCGGCGACGAGCAAGCCGGCAGGCGCCCCGCGCTTCTTGTCCGGCACTAGCGCGCGCGCCCTCACCAGCGCGCTCTCCGTCGCCTGCGGGCTTACATTGGCGTCGTAGCCCGGGCCCGGTGGCCGAAACTTGCCGCTCGAGGCCGTCTTGCTGTCCCCGTGGAGGCGTACTCGCAAGGCTGTCGAAGGTTGCTTCCCGCCGAACCGCTCGAGCCGCCGAGGGCGGCGCGTTATCACGGTGGCTCGAGCGGCCGGCGGAAGCTTGATGGAAGCTAAAGCAAGACTGGTGCCGGGGTTGCAAACGCGCTACTCGTGCGGGAAGCCGGCTGAATGCTCGGTTTTTCTGCGCAAGCGTCGTACAGGTTGCGCAAGCGTCGTGCGTAAACATGAACAGCGGTAGGCACAGTCCAATTGATGGCCCGACCGAGTTCGATCCCGGAACTCAGATCGAGGGCGACGAGGGACGTCGTGAAACTGGTTTCCGCGCGTACCTGCTCGTGACCGACGGTGAAGCGACGCGCGCAGTGGACATCGCGGACGGCGAGGCGGTGCTGTTCGGTCGCGCGCCAGAAGCCGGCGTTCGCATCGACGACACGCGAGCATCTCGACGCCACGCAGAGCTGCGGCGCGTCGGTCGCGATCTGACCATCGTCGATCTGGGAAGTCGCAACGGGACGAAGGTGAACGAGAAGCGCCTTCGCGGCGAGTCGTCGCCCGTCGTCGGCGGCGACGTCATCCGCGTCGGCGGCGTGGAAGCGATCGTCGCGACGGCAGAGATCCGCAACGCGAGGCCGTCGAGCAGCCGTCTCGAGCGGGAGCTCGCGCGCTTCGCCGCGCCCGGCGCGCGTGCCGTGCTCTGCCGCATCGTGATGGATCTGGAACGATACCCCGACGGCCTCGGTTCGCTCACCGAGCTGCTCGGTCCGATGGCAGTGATCGAGGAGCGCGGTGACGGCGAGTACGCTGCTCTCCTGGAGGAGGGCGACTCCACGGTCGTCGAGCGCGTGCTCGCGCCGCTGCGCTCCCGGCCGGGCGTGCAGCTCACGACGGTGCGCTTTCCGGATCAGGGGAGCACGGCGGCGGAGCTGTGGACGCGCGTCTCGACCGGCGCCGCGCCGCCCGCGCCCGTCACCGACGCCCGCGACGGCGTCGTCGTCGCCGACCCCGCGATGGTGCAGGTCTTCAACCTCGCGCGGAAGCTCGCCGCGGTGCAGACGACCGTGCTCATCCTCGGTGAGACGGGAGTCGGCAAGGAGGTCATCGCGGAGCAGATCCATCGCTGGAGCACGCGCGCGCAGGGGCCCTTCGTGCGGCTGAATTGCGCGTCCCTCCCCGAGACGCTGCTCGAGAGCGAGCTCTTCGGTCACGAGCGGGGCGCGTTCACCGGCGCCGATCGCCGGAAGATCGGTTACCTGGAGGGCGCGCAGGGCGGAACGCTCTTCCTCGACGAGATCGGCGAGCTCCCGCTCGCCGTCCAGGTGAAGCTCCTGAACGTGCTCGAGAACCGTGAGGTCCGTCGCCTGGGCGGCACGCAGGAGCATCCCATCGACGTGCGCGTGCTTTCCGCCACGCATCGCGATCTGCAGAGCGAGGTCGCCGCAGGTCGCTTCCGCGAGGATCTGTACTACCGGCTGAGCGCGTTCAGCCTGAGCGTGCCCCCGCTGCGCGAGCGGCACGCCGACATCGCGCTGCTCGCAGAGATGTTCGCGCGCGAGAGTGCGCGCCGCGCAGGCCGTCCCGGAGCCGTCTTCGAGCCGTCGACCATGGCCGTGCTCATCCGGCACCCGTGGCCGGGCAACGTGCGCGAGCTGAAGAACGCGATGGAGCACGCGGTGGTGCTCGCCGACGGCGGCCGCATCGGGGCGGAGCACCTCCCCGAATCCGTGCGGCGCCGCGAGGCGCCCCCTGCGCCGGCGGGCGTCGCGGCTCCTTCTGCGGGCACCGTGAAGGACAAGCTCGCCGACCTCGAGCGTCGCAGCATCGAGGAGGCGCTCGCCGCCGAGAACGGCAACCAGACGCGAGCCGCGCGCCGGCTCGGCATGTCGCGCCGCGCCCTCATCTACAAGATCGAGAAGTACGGGCTCCGAAAGTAGCTACACCTCGTCGAATCCAGCGCCCTGTAGCAACGCCCGTCGCGTGCGGATGAACGCCGCCGGGTTGTTCACCGTGAGCACGGCAGTGAGCCGCCCGGCGCGTCCGAACACCGCAACGAGATCGCGCGTCGCCACCTGGCCGCTGACGACGCGCAGCGAGTCGCCCGGCTCGACCTGCCCGGCGAACTGGAACTTCGCGTCGTACTGATCGGACCAGAAATACGGCACCGTGGCGTACTCGGGGGCGGCGTCTCCGTCGAGGAGCGCGGCGACGGCCGCGTTCGCCTGCTCGACGGCGTTGGTCCAGTGCTCCACGTGCATGGGTCTCCCTGCTGCGTCGCGCCAGCGCGCGACGTCTCCGCACGCCACGACGTCCGGTGCCGTCGTGCGGCAGCGTGAATCGCAGACGACGCCGCGCTCGAGGCGGACCGACGACCCCGTGAGCCAGCCGGTCTCCGGCTCCACGCCGATGCCGACCACGACGAGGTCGGCGCTCACGGTGGTTCCGTCGGCGAGCAGCAAGCCCTCCACGTTTCGTTCGCCGAGCAGCTGCTCGACGCCGACGCCGGTGCGCAGCATGACGCCCTCGCTCGTATGAAGGGCCCCCACCGCGGCGCCCAGGGTCGTCCCGAGCTGTCTCTCGAGCGGCGTGTCCATCGCCTCCACGACGGTCACGGGAAGGCCGAGCCCACGACACGACGACGCCACCTCGAGCCCGATGAACCCCGCTCCGACCACCGCCACCCGCGGGCGACGTTCGAGGGCGCGGCGGATGGCGAGCGCGTCGTCCAGCGTCCGCAGGGTGTGCACCCCCGAGAGCGCGTCCGCTCCGCGCAGGTTCCTCGCGGTTGCGCCCGTCGCGACGACGACGCCGGAATACGGGACCCTGTCTCCGTTCGACAAATGGACTTGTCGATTATTGGTGTCGAGCGACGTCGCACTCACGCCGAGCAGCGGTTCCACCCCGAGCACCGGGTAGTTCGCCTTCAGCGCCACGCGAGCAGGCTCCCACTCGCCGCGCAGGACCTGCTTCGAGAGCGGCGGCCGGTCGTACGGCAGGACCGTCTCCGCCCCGACCCACACGATGGAGCGATCGACGCCCCGGCGACGAAGCGCCTCGACGGCGCGAAGCCCGGCAAGCGACGCCCCGACGACGACGATGGGCTCGGAGCTCGACACTCTCTCCTAACCCTCGACCTTGATCGCGCCGGTCGGGCACTCGCGCATGGCGAGTTCCACCTTCGCCCGCATCGCCTCCGGAGGCTCCTCGTTCAGGATGTAGAGGAACCCATCGTCCCGGATCTCGAAGAGCTCGGGCGCTGCCTCGGTGCACAGGCCATGGCTCTGACAGACATCGAAATCAACAACAATTTTCATGGCTTCAACCTCTCGGCCGATGGGATAGATCGCCCGGTCCGGCGGAGCAATGGCAGCGGGCGCGTTTGACATACGAGTTCGTATCTGGTTTGACATACGCAGTCGTATCTGAAAAGATACTCCCTACCCGGAGACCTCATGGCCTCGAAGTTCCCATCCATGCAGCCCGCGGCGACGCCGAGCATCGGTGCCGGCAGGACCTTCGCGCTGCATCTCTGGTCGTTCGTGCTCCCGCTGGTGAATCTCACGTTCCTGCTGACGGGGCCGCACGTCTGGTGGAGCGCGCTGCTCTGGTCGATGCCCATCGTCGTGCTGGTGCTGATGGATAACGGCGCCCCCGCGGACCACCGCCAGCCGCCCGAGAGGCTTCCGACGCTGCCCTTCGACGTGCAGCTGTACGTCCTGGTCGGGCTTCAGCTCCTCAATCACGTGCTCGTCGGCATCATGGCCTCCCGGCTCCACGTCGGCTCCCTCCCGCAGGTCGGGACGACGCTCGCGAACCTCTTCACCGTGATCGTGCTGTCGGGGACGACCGCGGGCTACTCCGGCATCGTTCTCGCGCACGAGCTCGTGCACCGCAGGTCGCGCTTCGAGTTCCTCCTCGGCCGGCTCCTGCTCGTCATGGTCTGCTACGAGCAGTTCGCGACGGAGCACGTGCGGGGTCACCACCCGCGCCTCGGCACCCCCGAAGATCCCGCGACCGCGCGCTTCGGCGAGCCTCTGGGGGATTTCATCCGGCGGACCATCCCCGCCCAGTTCGCGAGCGCGTGGCACCTCGAGAAGGTGCGGCTGGGCGACGAGAACATGCGCTGGACCGACCGGCGCATGCTGCGCCACCGGGTGCTCCAGGGGGTGGTGGCGGAGGTGCTCGTCGTGCTCGCGTACCTGACCGTCTTCGGCCCGCTCGCGGCCGTCTTCTTCCTGCTGCAGGCCAGAGCCGCCGTGATCCTGCTCGAGACGGTCAATTACATCGAGCACTGGGGCATCACACGGGCGACGCGCGCCGTGACACCGGTGGACTCGTGGGACACGGACAACGGCTTCACCCTGCGCACGCTCATCGGCCTGTCGCGCCACGCCGATCACCACGCCCAGGCGTCGCGGCCCTACCAGGCGCTGCGCTACTTCGAGCAATCCCCGAAGATGCCGCTCGGGTACTACGGGACCATCTTGCTCGCGATGTTTCGCAACGAGGAGTACCAGAGGCGCGCGAAGGCAGAGCTCGAGCGCCGACATCTCGGGCCTTATCGTGACGGCGGCGTCGTCGCCTCGGCCGTGCCGAGTGACAGACCTGGCTTCGCGGAAGCGCCGAGACACGCGCTGTAGATCCAGCGTTCAGCCTGGTCTACTCACCCTTCGAAAACAGGAACATCACGCCGAGGACGACGAACATCGCCCCGGCGCCGCGCTTGATCCACTGCGGCGGAATGGTGCGCGCCACCAGATCGCCGCCGAGCACGGCGAGCGCGGAGGTCGTGACGAGCGCCAGCGCGGAGCCGATGAACACCGCCCAGCGGGAGCGCTCGGTGGCGAGGGCGAGCGTCGCGAGCTGCGTCTTGTCGCCGAGCTCGGCCATGAAGATTGCGACGTACGTCGAGCCGAGGAGCTTCCAGTCCATGCGCGAACTTTCGCACGCCCCCGTGCCAGACGTCAGCGCAGGACGGTCAGATTCAGGAGCGCCCAGCCGCCCGGGGCGAGAGTGACGCTGCGCCGGCGGCGGACACCGCGGGCCTCCAGGTCGATGTAGTGCTTGCCGGCGGGGACGCGGACGCGGCCGATGGCGATGCGCGCCGGAAGCGTCGACCAGCTGCGCGTGTCGGGGGTGTCGACGGCCGTGAGCGTCGCCTGCGTCCCGAGCGAGAGAAGCGCTCCGACGACCCCGCCGCCCGTCGTCTGGCGGACGACCTCGCCGGTCGCGACGCGCGCGATGAGCCGCGTGATCGCAGAGGCGACGACCGTGCCCTTCGCGTCGTCCCAGGCGCGCTTCGCCTCTTCATCGACGGAGAGCGCGCCCTCGAGCTCCTGCCACGAGCCGTCGAGCGCGAAGCCGGGAGTGCCGTACTGGCCGTGCGCGTGGCCGAGCTCCGGAAAGTTGACCCACGTCACCAGGCCCTGTGCGGCCAGGTAGTTCGCCTTGGCCTCGTCGTTGGGGCTGAGCGCGCCGCTCACCAGCGTGAGCGCGAGCCCGATGGGGACGCGCCTGGCGATCTTCGCCGGCACGCGGCCGAACCCGAAGACGACGAGCAGGTCCGCCGAGTCGTCAGGGGCGGAGCCCTTGTCGCCGGTCGCCTCGCGCGCGATCTCCGTGAGGCGAGGCGAGCGGTAGCCGCCGTCCTTCGAGAGCCGCGAGACGGCGTCGGCGAGGGAAGGGTAGTGCCCGTACTGGAGAGCCTCGTCGTAGTAGCGAAGGGCCTCCGAGGCGTCGCCGCTCTTCTCGAAGGCGAACCCCGCGAGGTAGCTGCCCGGCCCCGAGAGGCTTGCGCCGCGCCCCTCGTGGGCGTCGATGAACTTCTGCATGACCGCGAGGCGCCGCGCCTCCACCTTCGCGCCGTTCAGGTCTCCCCGCGCGAGGTAGTTGATCATGTTCATCGTGTTGATCATGAGCTTCTCGTACGTCGGGGCCTTGTAGGGGCCAGTCGCGTCCGAGAAGAGATACTTGCCGATGTCGTCCATCGCGCCGCGCGACAGATCGAGCACCTCCACCTGCTTGTCGGCGATCTCCAGGTCGCGACTCGCCCAGGAATACGTCTTGGTGGACGTCTCCCTCCCGCTCGAGGCGAGCTGCTGCAGGATCATCGCCCTGTCGAGGAGCAGGAGCGCGTTGTCGCCGCCGACCTTCTCAGGGAGCTCGGCCGGCGACTTCACGTCGAGCTCCTCGTCCAGAAGCGCGAGCGCCTGATTCGGCGCGCCCTCGTCGAGCGCCGTGCGGGCGCCCTCCGTTCGCGCAGCGTGCCCGGCGCACCCGAAGACGAGCAGACACAGGGCTACAGAAGCTCGCTTCACGAAGCCCCTGGACCGCTCAGCGCACGAGCGCCTTGGTGACGCTCGCCTTGTTCTGGAAGAGGACCTCGCCCGTCTCCGCGTCCAGCACCTGCATGAACAGCGTGTACTGCACGCGCCGCTCGTCGTTCTGGCGCTCGTCGTTCGCGAAGGTCTTCCCGGTGACGAAGTAGCGCGCGCCGACCTGGTGTCCCCACTTGCTCACGGTGGATTGGTCGAAGGCGTCCGATTGCTGCGCCTTCACCTCGTCGACCAGGGCGCCCTGGTTCTCGTGGCTGATGACGCGCACGTGCCCGCCGTTGATCAGCACCGTCTCGACGTCGCTGATCAGCGAATCGAGCGAGCTCTCGATGTGCTCGCTCGTGTCGTTGCGGATCGGCAGCACCGCGACGCTCGGGCGGTTCTCGCCCTGCCACCGCTGCACCACCGCCGAGGTCTGCAGGGCGTTCATGTTGTCGTGCAGCATCTTCTGCAGGTCGCGCTTGTCGAGGCCGGTGCCCATCGCCTCTTCGTCGAGGCCCGCGACCTCTTCGCCACGTACCGCGCGCGGGCCGCCGCAGGCCGAAAGCCCCGAGACGGACGAAAGAACGAGCGCGCAAAGCCCAAGCTTCTTCCAGTGGATCATCGTCTTCTCCTCACCGATGCTCGCGAGTCAGCGCCGGACCGGGATGATCTGAACCCGGCGGTCGTCGCCCTCGCCTTCGCTCTTCGTCACGACCCCCTCGAGCTTCGCTAGCGCGAGGTGAATCACCCGGCGGTCGCGGGGGTTCATGGGCTCGAACGTGATGATCTTGCCCTCGGTGATGGCTTGCTTGCCGAGGCGTCGAGCCATCGTCGCCAGGGTGTCGTCCCGGCGGCTCCGGTAACCCTCGGCGTCCACCGTGACGTAGCGCTTCTCCAGCCCGGGGCGATTGACCACCCGGTTGGTCAGATATTGCAGCGCGGAGAGCACCTGGCCCTTCTTCCCGATGATGCGGCCGGCGTCCCGCCCGAAGATCTCGAGCTGGATCTCGTTCGGCTCGTCCTGCTTCGGGCGCCGGAGCTCCACGTCGCAGTCCATGTCCATCTGCTCGAGCAGCTCGTCAACGAACGCGAGCGCCGACTTGGCGCGGTCGTCGCCCTCGAAGGGCGGCTCGTCGCGACGGCCGCGGCGGCCGTTGCCCTGGTCGCGCGGGGCGCCGCCTTCCGACGACGGAACGCCTTCGGCGTCCTCGCCTTCCACGTCGTCGCCCTCCTCGTCGTCGTCCCAGGCGTCGTCGTTCACCTCGTTCTCGTTCGCGTCGGTCATTGATCGTGCTTTCCCTCGTCGAGCAGCGCTCTGGTTCCGGCCACGTCTCGTGTGCCGGCGTCGCGCTTGGCGTTCTTCTTGTCCTGCTTGCCGCCGCCGCCCGTACCGGGCGAGGGCTTGATCTTCACGCCGATGGTCCCGCTGCCGCCCGAGCCGAGCGTACGCTTCGCGTACTTCTCGACCAGCGCCTGCTGCGTGATGGCGAGCACGCTGTTCGTGAACATGTAGACCCCGAGACCCGCGGGCAAAAACAGCATGAAGACGGTGAACATGATCGGCATCATGTACATCATCATCTTCTGCTGGGCCGGGTCTCCACCCTGCATCGGCATCATGCGCTGCTGAAAGAAGTACGTGCCGCCGATGACGAACGGAAGGATGAAGAGCGGATCGGACTGCGACAGATCCGGGAACCACAGGAACGGGATGTTGTAGAGCTCTACCGCCGTCTGCAGCGTGGTGTAGAGCGCGAACCAGACCGGCATCGACGCCAGCTGCGGCAGGCACCCCTTGAAGGGGTTCACGTTGTGCTTCCGCCACAGCTCCATCTGGGCGAGGCCGCGCTGCTGAGGGTCGTCCTTGAACTTCTCGTTCATGGCGTCCATCTCCGGCTTGATCTCGCGCATCCGGACCATGTTCTGGATGCCCGGGAGCGAGAGCGGGAAGAGCAGGACGCGAGCGGTCACGGTGAGGACGATGATCGCGATGCCCCAGTTCGGGAGCACCGAGTGGACCTTCAGGAGGAAGCCGACCAGGACCTTCGCGACCACGGCGAAGAAGCCGAGGTCGATCAGATCCTGGAGCCGGTGCTGGCCTCCGCCGGCCTGCGCGAGGACGTCGCGCTCCTTCGGTCCGACGTACGCGAGCACCTTGTAGTCCGCCGTCTCGCCCGCACCGAGCACCTTCGGCGGGTAGGCGAGGCGCGCGCGGTACATCGCGCCGCTGTTGGGGTCTTCCGAGGGCTTGCCGTAGCGCCGGTAGTCCCAGCGCTGCTCGACCTGGAGCAGGCACTCTGGTGAGCCCGCGCCCGCGACCGGCACGATGGCGTTCGCGAAGTAAGCGTTGGTGACGGCGGCGAAGGCCATCGGCCCGGGCGTCCTGTGCCATTCACCGCGCGGGTTCAGCTCGGTCGGCGCGAACGGATCTTCCTTGAAATCCTTCGGCTCGAAGTCGCTCGGCAGGAGACGCACGGCCTTGCCCACCTCCGGCATGCACTCCACGTGCGTGACGAAGGGGCTCACGCGGAACATCTTCCCTGCCACTTCCTGGCTCGTCCGCCAGGCCACCGTGTCGACGCTCATCTCGTGTCGCATCGCCTTGTCGGCGAGGTTCTTCACGGTGGTGTCGACCTCGAGCTCGTACGGCCTCCCCGTTGCGGAGACCACGCGGCGAAGCTCGACCTTCGCGTCCTTGTAGGAGAAGGTGCAGGATTTTCCGTCGGCGCGCTCGAGCGCGAAGTCGACGGAGTCGAGATCCACGTTCCAGGGCGCCTTCGGATCCTCCGGGCCGTCGCCGCGGAGGCGCGTGAAGAGCGGCTGGCGAAACTCGTGCTCGCCCTCGGGATCGGGCGTCGTCGAGACGTCGAAGGCCGCGCCCTTGCGCCGGTACTTCGCGGTGGTGAGCTCGAACTTGGTGAGCGTGCCGCCGTGGCTGCGCAGGCGCGCGTGGAAGGCGCTCGACCAGATGTCGCAGAACTGCTCCGGGGCGCGGGCTGCCGCGACGAGATGCGATTCGCCGCCGAGGGGCTGGCGAGCGCCGTCGCCGCCTCCGCCCGTCAGCTTGTTCATCGCCATGAAGATGAACACGCCTGCTATCCCGAGCAGGATGAAACGTAGTGAGCCGCCTCGGTCCATTCTCTTACCTCGAGCCTTCCCGCCGCGGTTTCACGTCTCGTGCGAAGCTCCGGCACCCGCGGGGCCGAGCGGCGGCGGGTCGTACCCGCCAGGATGAAATGGATGACAGCGGAGCAACCGCCTGACGGCGAGGTAGCTTCCGCGGAGCGCGCCGTGCGTCTGTATGCACGCTGCCGCATAGCGCGAGCACGAGGGCTCGAAGCGGCACGTGGGACCGAGCAGCGGCGACAGCGTGACCTGGTAGAGCCTGATCAAGAGGAGCAAAAATCGCGCGATCATCCGCTGCTCCTCGCGACGTCCTCTGCGGCGCTCCGCCCCACGAGATCGCGTCGGGCCTCGAGCTCGCGCTTCTGCACGAGCTCGCCGCGGGACATCCACTCGCTTCGAACATCATCGAGCTTCATCCCTTCGAGGGGCCGACGTACGATGACCACGACATCGATTCCTGGCATCCAGAGCTGACGGGTCGCGCGGAACGCCTCGCGGATGAGCCGCTTGGCGCGATTACGGATGACGGCGCCTCCGATCCGGCGAGATGCGACGACCCCGAGCCGCGCTTCTCCCGAATCGGCTCTCGCGTACAGCAAGAGGACGAAGTGCGGGAGAATCGCTTTCCTGCCGGCGTTCTGGGCGGCCTGAAACTCGAGCCGCTTCTTGACACGTTGCGAAGCCGGAAAGCGACCGACGGGGCGCGCACCCGTCACTACTTCTTGTAAGCCGTCACCGTGAGACGCCAGCGACCCTTCTGGCGGCGGTTCTTGAGGACGTCGCGCCCTCCCTTCGTCCGCATGCGTGCGCGGAAACCGTGGGTACGAAGTCTGCTGAGGTTGTGGGGCTGATACGTTCGCTTCATTGCAGGCGCCCTTTACGAGAAAGGGGTGGTCGTCGCCGCGGCGCTTTCGGCCAGCGGAATCCGGGAGAAGAAGCCGTCCGGAAGCGTGGGATGCGTCCAGGGGCGAGCCCGAGTCGGCCGGGAGTCAGCCATGCCGCGTAGGCTCCGTCAAGGCGCTCTCGGTCGCGAAGGCGGATACTGGCAATATGTTCAACCCCTGGTTTTTTGGGGGGCACCCGGCTCGGCGGGGCCGTTGCGGGGCAGGGAATGACCGGGACGTGACCCCGAGGCTTGCCGTGTCCCGGAGCGGATGATATTCGCCCCGGCGTCATGCGAGAGAACATCCGCCTCGTTTCGTCGGCCGGTACCGGCTTCACCTACTACACGACGAAGAACAAGCGCACCCAGACGAACAAGCTCGAGCTGAAGAAGTACGACCCCGTCAAGCGCGAGCACGTCATCTTCAAGGAGGCCAAGATGCCTCCGCATTCGAAGTAGG
>CAYUAW010000199.1:6670-13192 GCA_964442485.1 uncultured Polyangiaceae bacterium | reverse complement strand
ACCTGCCAATAGAGAAGGAAGCACTGCGGCACGGTGCGGCTCTGCAGTCGATCCATGAGCTCCTCCTTAGATCAAGACGCGGGCCGATCCCGCTGGTGGCTCGCCGAGGTCGGTCGGTCCCCGCTCGGGCCGGTCGATGGTCAGCTCCTGATGGAATGGCTCACGGCGGGTCTCGTTCCCCCCGACGCTCTCGTCTGCGAGGTCGGCGGCCAGTCATGGCGGCCGATCGGGGACCTTCCGCGGCTCGTCCCGTCGCCGGAGCAGCCCCGCTCGCGGTTCGATCGTTCGGCTGAGAACTGCATGCTCGATATCGAGCCCCTTCCCCCCGACCCCGAGTTCGATTCGGAGGTCCCGGCTTCCCGGCGCCGGGGGTCGAGCGCTCCCCCGTCCTCCGAGCAGCGTGTACGGGATGCTTGCACCGAGGTGACCAGCGTTGCGGTGCCGAAGCCGGCGCGCATCGGGTCGTTCGGCGCTCCGCGTCCCAAGGCGTCGTCGTAGCGTCACATCGGCGCGACGGAGCGTGCGGCCGCAATCACGGCCTGGCCTAGCGAGAGCCCGCCGTCGTTCGGCGGCACCTCGCCGTGGCCGAGGACCGCGAAGCCTTCGTCGCGCAGGAGCTTCGTCGTCGCTTCGAAGAGCACCCGATTCTGGAAGCACCCGCCCGAGAGGGCGACCGCATCGAACCCACGCTGGCCATCCCGGTCGCGAAGCGCCACGGCCACGGCCGCGAGCGCGCGGGCGAGCCCGCGGTGAAACCGCGCTGCCACCGCACCAGGGGACATTCCTCGCTCGAGATCACGAAGCAACGCGATCCAGAGGGCGCTCGTCTCCAGCCGACGGCAGCCGCTCTCGTCGGTGCCTGATATGGAGAACGGATACCCCGGATCATCCGGCGCGAGCGCGCCGTCGTCGACGGCAGCCTCGAGGAGCGCGCCGGCCTGGCCTTCGTATGCTTGCCGGTCGAACGCGATGCCGAGGGCTGCCGCGACGGCGTCGAAGAGACGCCCCGTGGACGACGCGAGGGGCACATTGATGCCTGCGGCGCGCATCCGGTCCAGCGCAGTCAACGGCTTCTCCGCGAGGCGTCGAATCGAGTCGAGCGCACCGTGGCGGGCGTCGAGCTCGCTCCACGGCGTGTGCGCCGTCAGCTGCGCGTAGAGATTGCGCCACGGTTCGCGCGCGGCCTGGTCGCCGCCGAGCAGCGCGACGGCCTCGAGCGCGGCGAGCCGCGTCGCCCGGCGGTAATCGGCGAGCAGGAACTCACCGCCCCAGAGCTCGTCGTTCTCTCCGAGCCCGAGCCCGTCGAGGACGATGGCGAGCACGGGCGGACCCTGCAGGGGCCAGCCGTTCTCCGCGAGGCAAGCGGCGGCGTGTGCATGATGGTGCTGCACTCGCTCCACCGGGAGGCCGTCCGCGGCTGCGCGCTCCTCGGCGAGCCCCGAAGAGGCGTAGTCGGGGTGAAGATCCCGGACGAGCAAGCGGGGCGCGTGCTGGAAGAGCGTCGAGTAGAGCGCGAGGTTCTTTTGGTAGTCGTCGAGCGTGTCGGCGTCGTGAAGATCGCCCAGGTGCTGCGAGAGCACGGCCTTGCCGCGCGAAAGAAGGCAGAACGTCGCCTTGAGATCTCCACCGAAGGCGAGGAGCGGCGGCGCCGCGTCGAAGCCCTCGGGCAGCGTGACGGGCGACGGCGCGTAGCCGCGCGCGCGCCGCAGGACGCGCCCGCGCCCGCCCATCACGCGCACGACGGAGTCATCGACGCGGTTCGCGATGGCGCGATCGTGTACGAGGACGTGGTCGGCGATGGACGAGAGGCGTGCGCGGGCATCCTCGTCGTCGATGACGGGTGGCGCGTCGGACAGGTTGCCGCTCGTCATGACGAGCGGTCGCCCGATGCCCTCCAGCAGAAGAAGATGCAGCGGCGTGGTCGGCAGCATGAACCCCAGCGTCCGGTGCCCCGGCGCGACGCTCTCCGGCAATGTCTCCTCGCCGCCCATCGCGAGCAGGACCACCGGCGCCTCGGGGCTCGTGAGCAGGCGCGCCTCCTCGGGCGAGACGACCGCGTAGCGGCGCACGACGTCCAGATCACGCGCCATGAGCGCGAACGGCTTCGCCTCGCGGTGCTTCCTCTGCCGCAGGCGCGCGACGACGTCGCCGCGCGTGGCGTCGCAGGCAAGGTGGTAGCCGCCGAGCCCCTTGAGAGCGACGATGTGCCCCGCCTCGAGCAGCGCGCGCGTCGCGTCGATGGCGTCCGGGGTCGTGTGCTCGGGCGGAGCGACACCACCTTCGCCGTCGAGGCGGCCAAGCCGCAGGCGTGGTCCGCAGGACGGGCACGCCGTCGCTTCCGCGTGGAAACGACGGTCACCCGGGCCGCGGTATTCCACGTCGCACGCCGCGCACAGCGTGAAGCGCGCCATCGTCGTCGCTGCGCGATCGTACGGGATGGCCGTCACGATGCTGAGCCGCGGCCCGCAGTGCGTGCACGTGGTGAACGGATAGCGGAAGCGCCGTTCGCCGGCGGAGAGCACCTCCCTCACGCACGCCGCGCAGACCGCGGCGTCCGGTGTGACTTCCGTCCGCGCGCTGCCTGCCCGGCTCTCGGTGATCCGGAAATCCCCGGAGATCACTCGACTGGTCGGACGCGCCTCGATGGATTCCACGCGCGAGAGCGGCGGGCTCTCGCACGCGAGCCGGGCGAGGAGAGCATCGAGGGCGCTCCGCGGCCCGCTGGCGTGGATCAGCACGCCCTCCGCGTCGTTCGAGACCTCGCCGGAGAGACCGAGCTCCCTCGCGATGCGGTAGACGCTGGGGCGAAAGCCGACGCCCTGCACGCGCCCTTTGACGCGGATCTCGACGGACTCCCGGTCGGCCACGCTTCTCTTCTACCTTGCCTCGCGCCGAGCGCTGTAACCTCTCGCCCCCCGCATGTCTCGATCGTCGCTCCGTCGCGCGGCCGCACTCCTCCTTCTCGTCGCCTCCAGTTGCGGCTCTCCGCCGCAGGCGGCGGCGCCCCGGAAGCCCGCGGCCCCCGCGCCCGTCGTCGCGGCCACGCCGCCGCCCGCGATGCACCCGGAGCCGCCTGCGCGCACGCTTCGCACCGGCAAGCTCGGTCCCGTGGACGATCCGGTGGTCGAGCTTCACGTCGTCGCGCGCGCCGTCGTCGGCGACTCGGAGATCGTCGAAGCGGAGCTGCCGTCTGCGACGACCGTGCCGTCCGCGCCCCTCGGAACCACGACGTGGGTGGGCATGTCGCCTCCGGGGGGGGCGCTCGCCTTCATCGGCCTCGCCACGGTGGCGGCGCCGAAGGGAGGCACCGGGCGGCTCGCGACGGGCCTGCACCTGTGGGTGCGGCGTCCGCGGTCCGCGGCCGACCTCGCGGGCACGTTCTTCACGCCGGCGGGCATGAACGGCTATCCGATCCGCGTCACGCCGGGCCACCGCATTCCGTTCACCGCGAAGCTCGAAGCGACGGTGCCCTCGCCGCGGGACCTCGAGCAGAAGTGGGGCGTCGCGTTCGCGTCGGACCTCGAAGCGCACCCTGGCGCGTTCTACCGCTTCGCCGCAGCACGCGTTCGCGAGCGCTACGCCGGCGCGAAGGCCGCCGAGGCCGCCGTGAACGCCGCGCGACGCCGGGAGGGCGATCTCGTCGAGCTGATGGACACCGCGACGGGACGGCTCTCCATCCAGGAAGCCCTCGAGCGCGATCGTCCCTTGTTCCTCGAGGCGTCGCGCAAGAAGGCGACGATCGCCATCGGCGCGCTCACGCCGCCCGCACTGACGCCGCACCCGTGGTCGGAGCTCTTCACGGCCCTGCACACGAGCGCGCCCGAGGAGCCGTTCGCTCGCGCAACGCCGGCGGAGTTCTACTACGTCCGCGCGCGAACCCTGACGGCGCTCCTCGACGTGACGGACGCCGTCGAGGAGTGGGGCGAGCCGCTCGCCGACTTCGCCGACGGCCGCACCGAGGATCGCGGCACGTTCGCGCGCTACCAGACGGAGCTCGGGCTCGAGCGCACGGCGGCGACGCGGATCCTCGGGCCGGAGCTCGTTCGCGACCTCGCGGTCGTCGGCAGCGATCCTTACGTCCACGAAGGGACGGACGTCACCCTGCTCCTGCACGTCACGAACGCCGCGCTCTTTCACGCCAGCGTGGCCGGCATGGCGGCGAAGCTCGGCGCGGACCACGGCGGCCTCGTCGAGACGTCGTTCGTCCACGAGGGCGTCACCGTCACGGTCGGTCGCAGCGCCGACGGCGCGGTCCGCCAGCACACCGCGCTCGTCGACGACGTCGCGCTCGTCTCGAACAGCGCCGCCGCCGTCCGTCGCGTCATCTCGACGGTGCGCGGCAAGCACCCGCGTCTCTCGGATCAGCCCGATTTTGCGTACATGCTCGCCCGCGATCGCGACGCGAAGGACGACGTGCTCCTCTATCTGGGCGACGCCTTCATCGGCGCGGTGGTGGGTCCGAAGCAGAAGGTCGCCGAGGCGCGGCGCCAGCTCGCGCTCGCGGAGCTGTCCGAGCCCGGATACGCTTCGCTGCTCTACGGTCTCGTCGAGGGCAAGGCCCCGAAGACGAAGGACGATCTTCTGCGTTCACGTCTCCTCGCTCGAGCCGAGCTCGCGCATCCGGACGGCTCGGCGATCGAGTGGACGAAAGAGACCGGCGCGCACTCGAAGTGGGGTTCGCCCGCGGCGCTCGAGCCGCTCATCGAGCTGCCGGAGCCTGCGCGCGTGAGCGAGCCGGAGAAGAAGGGCTACGAGTCCTTCGCTCGGGAATACGCCTCGATCTGGTCGGAGCGGATCGATCCGGTGGCGCTCCGCGTCTCGGACGACAAGGGGAGTGGTCGTACGCGGCTCGACCTCGAGCTCCGGGTGCTGCCCCTCCTCCGGAACGACTACCGCGAGTTCATCGAGATGGCCGGGTCGGCGCGAGCCGTCGTCCCGGACGTCGCGAGCGGCGCACGGCTCGTCATCGGTATCGGCAAGGACGCACCTCTCCGGCGCGAGCTCACCTCGGACAGTCGCCGCTTCGGCCTCGGCGACCGGTTCTCCCTCGACTGGGTCGGCGACTACGCGTTCGTCGGCGTGGCCGACCGGAACGAGCTCTCGAACGCCGTCCTCGCCGAGCTCGCGGAGTATCTCGAGGTGCCGCCCGACGAGCCGCCGCCGCGCGAGTCCGTCGTCGCCCAGCTGGCGGACCTGCCCGTCTACGCCGCCATCCAGGTGCGGAGCCGCCTTGCTGCCGGCGTCGCGCTCGGCGTGCTGCGCGAGCTCGGCGAACGCGAGTCATCGGGGCTCGCGCGCTGGGGAACCGCTGCGTCGTACCGCGACACGGCAGTCACCACCGTCACGGGCCGCGAAGGGCGAGCGTCGATCACGCTCTACTACGGCCTCACTCCCGACGCGCTCGTGCTCGCGCTCAACGAGTCCGCGCTGCACCTCGCGATCGACCAGCTGCTCGATGCGCCGCCCGTGGCTCTCGAGACGGGGAAGAAGGAAGATCGCGCCACGGGTCAGGCCGTCTTCGACGTCACCGGCCAGGTGAGCTCGCCGCTCTACAGGTCGCTCGCGTGGGGCGCGGCCGCCGCGCTGCTCGACGAACCGAACGACGCGCCGAGCCTCGCCGAAGCCGTCCTTCGCGGTGACCCGGACGCACCCGCGGACCCCGCGCGCGCACGCGCCCTCTCGCGCCGAACCTTCGGCGTCGTCCCGCTGACGCTCGAGGGGCGCGAGTTCACGCTCGGCCCCGACGGCGTCGGATTCCCGCCGCGCGGCTCGGCGAACGCGCCCGAGTGGCCCGGCGTCCCTTCGCCCGGGTCACCGCTTCACCGCGTGTTCTCGCGTCTGGTGCGCCTTCGCAGCGCGCTCTCGTTCGACGTCGAGCCGGGCTCCACTGCCGCGCGAGCCTTCCAGAGCCTCCACGCGCGCGTGTCGATCGAGCTACGCTGACCGTCGAGGCCGAAGCACCCGGACGATGGAGAAGAAGGCGCTGATAGACCGACTCCGCGAGACCCTCGCGCGCGAGTTCGCCGAGGCGCGCCGCGTCGCCACGGAGACGGCCGCAGCCGCCAATCACCCCGAAGCGCGTCCCGAGAACGACAAGGACACGCGCAAGATAGAGCTCTCCTACCTTGCCGCGGGCCAGGCCGCACGCGCGCACGAGCTCGAAGCCGCCGTCGCGCTCCTCGGCTCGCTCCCCGTTCGCGACTTCGCCGACGGCGATCCGCTACAAGCCGGCGCCATCGTCGAGCTCGACGTCTCCGGCAAGGCGCAGCAGGTCCTCCTGTCGCCCGCCGGTGGCGGTCAGAAGCTCATGACCGACGCGGGGGAAATCAGCGTCGTCACGCCGCAATCACCCCTCGGCCAGGGCCTGCTCGGCAAGCGCGTCGGTGACTCCTTCGAGCTCCGGGTCGCAGGCCAGGTCCGCGACGTGGAAATCGTCGGCGTCCGCTGACGTTCGCAACGCGAGATGCCAGAGGTGAGGGCGCCCCGCGGGAACGGGGCGCGGCCGGAGACCGTGCGCGCCCC
>CAYUAW010000199.1:3769-6570 GCA_964442485.1 uncultured Polyangiaceae bacterium | reverse complement strand
CGTCGTCGGCATGGGCGTCGGCATCGGCATCGGCATCTTCGGCGGTTTCGGCGACGCCTTCGCCGACGATGCGGTAAGCTCGATGGAACCCGTCTCGTCCGTCGTGCAGCCTGCCGCGCCGAACGCCACGAACAGCATGCGCTCGGCGCGCCCGCGTACCCGCGAGCCGTTCACGGCGTGGCACCCCGCCCGAGCTTCTGCCGTGCCTGTGCCTGGAGTGCGCGCGCTTCCCCTCCGAGCGGCGTGTCCGGGTAGCTGCGAAGCAGTCGCTCGACGAGCGCGAGCGTCCTCTCTTCGTTGCCCGCGCGGTCCGCCGCCAGCGCCGCGCGAAACAGCTCGTTCTCCGTGCCGAGGGTGCTCCTTCGCGACGCCACGCTCGCCGACGGCGCGGAGGCCGGAGCCGCCGGTACCGCGCTCGACGGAGCGGCGGTCGAAATGGCGGGAGCCGTGTCGGGCGCGCGCGGCGCGGACGTCCAGTGCGACCCGGGGCCGAGCAGCATGTGTCGCTCGCCGCTGTCCACCGCCACGCGGCCCTCCGTGACCACCACGGTGGTCGCGAGCGCGCCGCCCTCCGTCTTCTTCACCTCCACGGTGAACGCCGTGCCGTGTACCGTGACGGTGGCGTCCGGGGTACCGATCGAAAGCTCGCTCCCCTGCGGGAGCTTCGGCACGCGAACGCTGACGCGCCCGGACGACAGGCGAACGCGCTCCGACACGGTCCCCGCGCGGCGTTCGACGGCGGTGAGCTCGATCCGGCTCTGCTCTCCGAGGTCCACGACCGCGCCGGTCACGAGGTTCACCTCCGCGGTGCCGTCGAGCGTCTCGAGCAAGTCCGCCGCGGCGAGCGCCTGCGGAACCCGCGCGCCGAGCTCGCTCCCGCCGTGCAGCACGCGCACCGTTCCCGCCTTCGCCTGGAGCGTCGGCTCGGGCTGCCCCTGCCGGAGGACGAAGAACGCTGCGATTCCCAGCGTCAGCGCGGCGACGGCGGCACCGAGCACCAGCGTGCGCCTTCCGCGCGGGCGGCGTGAGGCCTTCCCCATCTCGGCGTCCGCGAAGGCCGAGAGCGCGGGGACCAGCCGCGCGCGGCGCGCCGCGACCTGTTCGGCGCGTTCGAGGGGCACGCCGCTATTTCCGAGCTGCCGGAGCATGCTGGCGGCTCTGTCGTCGCGGTCCTTCATGATTCCTCCTCGCCGTCCGCCATGCGTGCGCGGATCTCGCGGCGCCCCCGCACCAGACGTGACTGCGCCGCTGGCAGCGACACTGACATCAGCTTCGCCGTCTCGGCCAGGCTGACGCCGAACACGTCGTGGACGATGATGGTCTCCGCGCGATCGGGATCCATCTCGGACAGATGCGCCCTGAGGCGATCGAGCTCCGTGCGCGCCAACGCTTCTGCCTCCGGGTTGGCGCTCGAGGCGCGCTCCGGCGTCGCGAATTCCACGTCCGCGCTCCCCGCGAACACGCGCCTTGCGCGGCGTCTCGCGCGGATCGCGTTCAGCCCGACGTGACAGGCAATCGATGCCGCCCAGCCTCGCAGCGAGCAGCCCCCTGCGAACGTCTCCCGGGACAGCGTGATGATGATCTGCTCGAACGTGGTCTGGATGAGATCCTCGTGATCTGCCTCGCGGCGCCCGATCACGCGATAGAGCGTCGCGTCGACCACGCCGACCAGGTGGTCGTAGACCATCTCCGCGGCGCGCCGATCCCGTCGCGCGAAAGCGGCGATGACGGCCTCGTCCGAGGCGGCGCGCCCGGGAAGGCCGGATTCGCCTCCCACGACGCGCAGCGTCGGCTCTCGCTTCGGGATGGACACATGAGACAAAGTACCCGAAGCCACTGAAGTAGATGCTCAGCGGAGCACCGTCGCCTCGATTCCGAGGAAAAACCTGTAACTCAGGGCAGGGAAGGCGGAAACCCGCGTCTCGCCGACGCGGACGGCCGTCCCGCTCGACAGAAAAATGCCCTCCGCGCCGCCCACCAGACGAATGGGCTCGGAAGCGGGCCAGCCGAGCTCGACGCCGGCACCCGCGCCGGCGAGCTGCCGGCTTCCCGACGTCCCCGCGGCGGCGCTCCCCGCCGTCTCCGCCACGACACGCTCGAGGACGAGCTCGAGGCGCGGGCGAAGCACGAGCTCCGACAGAGTGAACATGGTTCCGGCGTCGAGCGAGAACGTCGTGAGGGTCCCCCGAAGCCCCGCTGGGCCGCGGCTCGCCGTTGCATAGCCGCCGCTCGCACCGACGAAGAGCGGTACGGGCAGCCAGTACCCTCCGCGAAGCGCGCCGCCGAAGCTCGCCGGCCCGCTCTCGAGCCCCGAGCCGACCAGCGCGCCACCGTTTAGCCAGAGCCTTGGAAGGAGCTTGCGAGGGATCGGCGGAGGCGGAGGGGGAGGGGGCGGCGCTGCCGTATCTTCGGACGCGGCGCGATTGACGAGCGCGGCGGCGACGAGCCCCGCCGAGCGCCACACGTCCCGCGGCGGATCTTCCTCGCGAAAGACGAGGGATCTCGTGAGTGCGGCCTTGCCGCGCACGTCGACCCGCGCGGTCAGCGCGGTCGTCCACTCGATGCTCACGTCGGCAGCGGGAGCGCCGTCTCGTACCTCGCAGTGCGCGGGGCGCACTGCCTCGGTGCAGGCGTCCTCCAGGACCCGCGCGAGCTCCGGCGCCGGGACTGGCGAGACGGCAATGACGACGGTCGCTAGCGGCGCAGGAATCGTCCCTCAATAGCCAAGGTCTGCGCGGGGCGTCGAACAAATCGCAAAGGGGCCGGGCGCATGTTCGCGGCGCGGCGGTTACTTGGGTTGG
>CAYUAW010000199.1:0-3669 GCA_964442485.1 uncultured Polyangiaceae bacterium | reverse complement strand
AACGTCCCGCCAAATCTAGTCGTTGTCAAGATTTGCCGGAGAGGCGATATTCTGCGCTTCAGACGAGACTAATCCCGACCGAAGTCAGGCCCGCGCCGCACGAGAAGGGCTGTGCCCATGAAGAAGCGTTTCCCCTGGATCCATCTCGGAAAGAAGACCGCGCCCGAAGTCCCGTACGACACGCCGATCCCACTCGGCAACCTGTCGAATGGGGAGTTCTTTCACGAGCAGACCCCGCGTGAACGAAGGTTGAAGAAGCTGGTCCTCGAGGTGTGCGACGAGAAGGCGCGTCACCTCGGCATGGACCGGCGGGATTTCATCGCGAGCACCATGGGCATGGCGACGACGCTGTCCGTCCTCAACGTGGCGGCCGGTTGCTCGTCCTCGTCCGGCGGGAAGGCGTCCGGCAAGCTCGGCAAGGGAGACGGCGGGTTCGTCGTCCCTCCCGACGCGACCGTCGACCCCGGCGCCGCCGACGCGCTGGTCGGCGGCAACGAGTTCATCCTCGATCTCCAGACCCATCACATCGAGGACGAGCAGCACTGGCGCGTCAATCACCCTGGTCAGACGTACGCCGGCGAGACTCTCGCGCCGTTCCTCACCTTCTACAACTGCCCTGATCTGATGACGGACCCCATCAAGTGCGTCGGTCCGGACAAGTACGTGCAGGCCGTCTTCCTCGGGTCGGACACGACCGTGGCCGTGCTCTCCGGCTTCCCGGGGCGGATCTGCGACGACGCCACCATGTGCGACCACCCCATCTCCAACGAGGACATGGTCGCCTCTCGCGACCGCATCAACAAGGCGGCGGGCAGCGAGCGCATGGTGCAGCATTGCCAGGTCGATCCGAACGACAAGTGGCCGCTCCAGGAGCAGGCCATGGAGAAGATCAGCTCCATGTACGGCAACCGGGGCTGGAAGGTGTACCCGGCGTGGCCCGGTCCCGACTCCGGCACGGGCTGGTGGATGGACGACCCCGACATCGCGTTTCCCTTCTACGAGAAGACGATGGCGCTCGGTCAGCCGCTCGTCTGCTCGCACAAGGGCGTGAAGATCGCGAACTTCCTGGAGGAGTTCCTCGATCCGAAGGACGTCGGGCCCGCTGCGAAGCAGTACCCGAAGATCAGCTTCGTGATCTATCACTCCGCCGTCGAGCTCGGGAACTCCGAGGGCCCGTACGATGAGAATGCGCCGACGTCGTCTCTTCGCGGGATGGATCGCCTGATCCGCACCGTGCTGGACAACGGCCTCGCCAACAAGAACGTGTACGCGGAGATGGGGACGGCGTGGATCACCCAGATGAACGATCCCATCGCCGCGCAGCACTACGTCGGGAAGGCGCTCAAGTACCTCGGCGAGGATCACCTGGTCTGGGGCTCGGAGTGCGTCTGGTTCAATTCTCCGCAGCCGCAGATCGAGGCGTTCCGTACCCTCCAGATCTCGCAGGAGTTCCAGGACACCTACGGCTATCCCGCGATCACTCCGGCGCTCCGCGCCAAGATCTTCGGGCTCTCCGGCGCGAAGCTCTACGGCATCGACCCGCAGGCGAAGCGCAACGCGGTGGACACGAGCAAGCTCGCCATGCTGAAAGGGGATCTCGATGGCGAGCTCGGCGGCAGGCGATGGATGTTCGAGCCGCTCGGCGGGCCGCGTACCCGCCGTGAGTTCCTGAACCTATGGCGCCTCCGGAAGGCACAGGGCGGCGTCGGCTGAGGGCACACATCGGGTCGCTCGCACTGCTTTCCGCCCTCGTGCCCGGGTGTGGCAGCGACACTCAGCGGCATCGCGCCGACGCGGCAGTCGTCATGGAGGCAGTCGTCATCGACGCGCACGAATCCGGAGTGACCTGCCCGGTGGTCGAGGATGACTTCGGTGCCGAGGTTTCGTTCTCGTCCGACCTGATGCCGTTCTTCTCGGTGTCGTGCGCATTCGGCGGCTGCCACGACGAGCAGACGCATCAAGCAGGGCTCGACCTGGGCCCGAACGTCTCGGAGGGGCCCGCTGACACCGCGACGATGCATGCCGTCCACGACAGCCTGCTCGCGGCCGCAACCACGACTCCCGATCTGCCCCGCGTCGCGCCCCACGATCCATCGCGAAGCTTCCTGATGCTGAAGCTAGAGGGATGCCAGAACGCGCTCGGGCTCACGTGCACGCACGGGGTCCGCGGGCTGCCGTGCGGGGCGCGGATGCCGTACCTCTCGCCGCCGCTCGCACCCGGGAAGCGAGCCATGCTGGCGCGCTGGATCCGGGACGGCGCGCTCTTCTCCGTCGGGGATTGAGCGGCGAGCTCGGCCTTCAGTCGAGCATCTTCTGCATGACCGTCCAGTTCGTGGTGTCCTTGCAGAGGGTGCAGCTCGCGCCGAAGAACATGGGCTTCAGGCTGGTGTCGTTCATCAGGAAGACGCGCATCCAGGCCGTCACCGCGGTGACGAAGGGGGAGGGCGCGCCACCGCCGAACTGCGCCGTGATGCTGTCCATGATCCAGCTCGTGTGACTGGCCGGGATGAGCTCGGCGTACATGAGCGGCTCCCCGGTGATCGAGGAGAACGCGCTCTGCGCGCCCATGCAGCCCACCGTCGTGTCCATGCCCCCGCAGAGCAGGAGCGACGGACCGTGGAGCTTCGCGGGCAGCGACCCCTCGATCGGCGCGGTGGCGACGATGCGAGGGTCCGTGCCCGCCGTCATCGTGGCGAAGGCGCCCTGGGAATGGCCTGTCGCGCCGACGTGTGCGGTATCGACGTGCTGGTAGAGCGGGCTCGACGGATCGCAGTTCTGCTGGAAGACCCAGGTCACGCCGTCCAGCATGGGGGGCGGCGTTCCCTGCGCGACGTTCATGCTGTTCGACGCGATGACGATGAAGCCGTGCGAGGCGAGCTGCCCGAGGAGGAAGCTGTAGACCGACGGCGTGGTGCCCGTGCCATTGCCCCAAGTGATGACCGGGAACAGCGGGCCGTTCTTCGTCAAGTCCGTTGGTCGGAACAGAGTGTACGAGTTGCCCGGGCCGGTGTCGTTCGTCGTGGTCGTCGCGAGTGGCCCCTTCTTCGAGGGGTCCGCCATCGGAAACATGCCGAACACGGTCGGCCCAACCGGCGAGTTGGACATGCACGTCGCCGGCGGGCTCCCCGCCGCCCCGGCCGCGCCACCTCCGCTAGCCGGAGCGCCGCCTGCGCCGCTCGGGGCGCCGCCGCCGCTGATTCCCCCCGCACCTGGAGGCATGATTGGCGAGCCCCCCGTGCCGATCGGCGCGATCCCTCCACTGCTGCCCGCTGTGGTCCCCGCGGCGTTCGTGCCGCCGTTCGGGCTGCCGACAACGGCAGCGCCGCCCGCACCGACTCCGGGCGCTCCGGCGCCGCTCGTCACACCGGCGTTTCCGGCGCCACCCGTGGATCCTGGGGTGGTCCCCGCCTTGCCGCCGTCGCTCGACGAGCAGCCGAGCAGCGAGCCCGCGCACAGCGCAAACCCCATGGAAAAGGGAACGAATGAACGTTTCATGGATGACTCCCGCGGCAGTGCGCGACGCGCTCACCACCGACGCGCGATCACCGGCCACGGCCCCGCGCGTTCCTTCACAGAAGTACTAGCGTTGCGTCGCGCCTTTTCCAAGTCTCCCGCACGCTCTCGTATTGCTTTGAACGTCGACTGCGCAGCCTGACGAGCACTTTGCGA
>CAYUAW010000198.1:11358-13204 GCA_964442485.1 uncultured Polyangiaceae bacterium | reverse complement strand
TACTGAGCCAGCCTCGGAAGATGTGCTACGCTTTCCGTCGTATCCGAGGTTCGGGGTGGGGCGCGACGGACCCATGGGCTCCCCGCGCAGGCCGCAGAAAGGTGCGAGTCATGGCGACACTGGTAGCTTGTCCGGATTGCACGCGTCACATCCGCCGCAGCGAAGCGACCTGCCCGTTCTGCGGAGCGTCCGTCGCAGCGCAGATCGCGCGCGTTCCGGAGCGAGTCATGCCGGTCGGGCGCCTGAGCCGGGCTGCCCTCGCTGCGTTCGCCGCGGCGAGTGTCGGCGCAGTCGGCTGCGGTGGCAGCGACGACACGGGGACCGCCAACACCGGCGGCGCAGCAGGCGCGTCCCACGCAGGCGGCGCGACGAACGCAGGCGGCAGCGGCGGACAGCTCGCGCAGCCGCTCTACGGCGCGACACCGCCACCCGCCGGCAACGGTGGGCAGCTCGCGCAGCCGCTCTACGGCGCGACACCGCCACCCGCCGGCAACGGTGGGCAGCTCGGGCAACCGATGTACGGCACCTCGCCTCCGCCCACTGGAAGCGGCGGTGCGACGTCGAGCGGCGGCACCACGGGCGGCGGCGGATATCTACCGGTACCGCTCTACGGAGCCGCCGCTGTTCCGGGAAGGGGCGGCGCCAGGTCGACTGGCGGCACGAACGGAACGGGCGGCGCAGGAGACGGCGGCAAGCCGAGCAGCGGCGGCACGGCCGCCATCTACGGCGCGGCACCGGCATACGGGATCGCTCCGCCGAAGCCGTGACGCGCGCTCTGCGCGCCTTCCTTCCCTAGAACAACGTCTGCTGCCGCGGCCCGACCGGCGGCGGCGCCGCGGGTTCGTCGTCGGTGGCCTGGGGCGGCGGCATGTCGAAGACCGCCGTGACGGGCCCGTGATCGCTGGTCCCGAAGGCGCGCTCGACGGTGCACGACGTCGCCCGCTCCGCGAGAACCGCGTTCGCGAGCACGTAGTCGAGGCGCCACCCGATGTTCCGCTCACGCATGTTGCGCCACGGGGCCCACCACGAGAACAGGCGGTCGTCGTCGGGGTGGAATTTCCGCGACAGGTCGACGAGGCCGTTCGCGATGAGGTGCTCGAGCTGCGCGCGCTCGGACGGCGTCTGACCTATCTGCTCCGGCTTCTGTAGCGTCGGGTGCACGTCCCGAGCCTCGCGTGCGACGTTCAGATCGCCCGAGAGGACCAGCGCGACGCCTTCTCGGGCCGCCTCCGCCGCGTAGGCGCCGAGGGCGTCGAGGAAGCGTACCTTCGCCGCGAAGTCCTTGCCGCCGTTCGGAACGTAGATGGAGGCGAATACGACGTTCCCGACCCGGGCCGTCACGATTCGCGACTCGTGATCGAACGCGGGGTGCGCGTAGCGCGGCCGTCGTGGAAACGATTCCTGGGAGAGGTGGAGCGCGACGCCGGAGTATCCCTTCTGTCCGTGCCAGTAGGAGTGATACCCGGGCAGCGCGGAGAGAGCGGCGGGGATCTGCTCCGGCGCCGCTTTCACCTCCTGCAGGCACAGCACGTCTGGCCGCTCTCGCGCGAGCCATTCGAGCACCTCGCGCTCCCGCGCACGGATGCCGTTCACGTTCCACGTGGTCAGCTTGAGCATCAGCCGAGCGGCTACGTAGAGCGTATCGCCGGGCGGCGCAAACCGCCCGGCATTGCCCGACCGATCAGGGGCAGGCTGGTTCTTTGCTCGGATCTGCTGCGGCGTTGGCGACCGCGGGAATCGTCGTCAAGTACAGGCCGATCGCGCGTGCGTCGTCGTCGGTCAGCTTGCCGTAGCCCCCGGTCGGACCGACGGCCATGGGGCCGCAGATGGCCTTGCCGGCCTTGTC
>CAYUAW010000198.1:2619-11258 GCA_964442485.1 uncultured Polyangiaceae bacterium | reverse complement strand
CCGCCGCTGCTCTTACCCCCGCTGCTCGCCCCACCCGTGGACCGGCCCCCGCTCCCGGAGCCACTGGAACCCGACGAGCCACCGGTCGATGCATCGGGCCCATTGCCCCCACCGTTGTCGCTGCTGCAAGCAGCCAGAGCGATGCTCGTCCCCGCGATCAACGCCAACACACCACCACGGCAATACTTCATTGGATGCTACCCTCCGCGACTGAACGTCGCGCGCGCGACGTTAATGGAGGTTTCCGGGCGGACACAATCGGTTTCGCCGCCACGCCGTGGTGGTTCGCTCGCTCAACACTGTTGCACTGGAGAGATCCGCTGGGCGCGAAAAGGTCGCGTGGGCGCCGCGCCACTGGTCACGCGCTGCGCTGGGCGAGCTCCGCCTTCAGCTCGGCCTCGGCATCTTCGACGGTCGTGAGCTGTGCTCCGTCGAGCGAGAACCCGCCCTTCAGCAGCGACTCCCGCAACCGAACCGCCCGCTGCTCGGCCTTCGCACGCGCGCGCTCCAGCCCTTCGAGCCGGCCGAGCGCTGCGGTATGTTCCGCGCCTTCGAGCGACGGCAACCGCAGGCGCTCGGCGGCGATGCGCCGGCAGAGCACGCTGTAGCTCTCGATGAGCTCACGCATCGTCGCCAGATTGCCGCGACGCCGACCCGTGAACATGACGAGCCAGAAGACGACGGCGGCGAGCGCGAACGGCCAGAGCACGCCCGCATCATAACGCCCTTTCGCCGCGATGCACGTCAGGCGGGTACGGCAGTCCGAACGTCCGCGGCCACCTGCTTGCCCCCGTGAATCGTCACGTTACCGGTGGCGTCGACGTCCACCGCGAAGTGAACCAGGGGCGACCCGGCAGGCCCGTGCGTCACCGCGCCGTTCCGGTCGAACTGACTTCCATGACAGGGACACTGAACCCGCGCGGAGCTTCCGCTGCCGATGGGCTCGACGTCGCAGCCCTGGTGGGTGCACGTGATCGTCATCGCATAGAGACCATTTGCGTCGCGACCGATCATCACCGGCTCCGACCCGACGACGCTCAGCGCCCCGACGGCGATGCCACTCACGTTTCCCGCCGACACGTCGCCGAAAGCCGCCGGGCTCGCCCCCGAACCCTGGCATCCGCCGAGCGCCACGGCTCCGAGAGTCGCGAGAAACCGCCTCCGGGTGGTGGCCGAGCTCAGTCCTTCGTCTGTTTCCATCGTCCAGTCGGGCTCCTTCGAAAGATCGGTCGTCATGAGTTGGGGATGTAACGGTCTTGCCTGCGCACCCAGATGGTCCGGCGAAGACAGCGAGGACACGTGGGCAGCGGACGCCTCTCCTCGACGAGGACGACGGTGCCGCACCCGGCGGTGCAGCCGTACGCCCCGCCGGCCCTGGCGAGCTGACCGCTGCTGCAGATCTCTTCATACGATTCGATCGCATGAGAGCCGCCGGCCAGTGCGACGGATGCGAATGGCGCGCGGTGTCCCTTGTTGCCGAGCGACTTCGGATCGCGCATACCGGTATTCGCCCACGGTGCGAAGAACCTTCATCGCATCCTCGCGCCGTCGGAAGCTCAGCGACAGAATCAGGAACGCGACGACGAGGGCTCCGCTCGCCGACGAGCGGACCGAGCCCTGAACGGGGTGCGTTTCCGCGCGGAGTGCCGTCGAGCACCCGTACGTCGGAACGAGAACCTGCGGGCGTGTCGCGCCGGGGACGACGGTGCCGTCCGCCTTGTTCGGCAAATTCGGGTCCCAGCCGCGGCGAAGTTCGTCGATGTCCGGCACGCCGTCCCCGTCCGAGTCCGTCTTCTCGCCGTCGAGGGCATCGAGCGCCGCATTGAGCGACCCGACGTCGTTCGCGACCAGCCCGCGCATCTTCATGGAAGCCGCAAACGGGCTCGTCGCGGTGCCGATCCCGGGCGTGCCGTCGTGACAGAGCGAGCACGCCGGCGTCTTCGGCGTGCCGACGTGGCTCCGGATATCCGCCGGGAAGGTCGGTGAGGCGAGGGCGGGTACGCTCGCGACGAGCAACACGAGAGCACTGCACGCCGCAGCGAGCCTTGGAGAGCTGAGATTCGTTCCTGGCATGTTGGGCCTCTTCACAGGTATGCGTGGAGCTGAAGCAGGAACACGTCGGCGTTCGAGCGCGCCGTCGCGAGCCCGTTGCTCTGCCAGATCGCGTCGCCACGCACGTCGACGTGCGGAAGGAAGAACCACGCGATTCCGCCCCACAATGCGTAGGAGGGCGGAAGTGCGGAGGGATCGACGTCGCGGAGCTCTGCCGTCCCGACGAAATGCAACCCCTGGAGCGGCTCCAGGTCCGCCTGGAGCATGGACGCGACACCCGCCTTGCCACCGAGCGACGGCTGGGATTGCAGGAGCACGTCGGTCTCGGTCAATAGCGCGAGCTCCTTCAGCGGTGCGTACCGCGCGACGACACCGTGCGCCTGTCGCCAGAGCGGCGTGGAGAGCTGTAGATCGTGGTTCGAGTGGGCGACGAGGCTGCTCACGCCGAGCGCGAGACGCGGTAGTCCGACATACTCGAGATACCCCGCGTAGCCACGCTCTCGCACGGCATCCGGGTGGACCTGGTAGTTACCTAGCATCGCCATGACCTCACCGCGAAAGGCGTCGCCGTTGTAGGAGAACGCGACGCCGTGCTGCTGGCCGTCGTTGATGTCGACCCGCGTGGAGCTCCGGACGAACAGCGTGTGCTCGATGGAGCGAATGCCGAACGGTACGTTCAGTCGGCCCGCGCGCAGCAGGAACTGACGCTCATTCCCCAGGTCCACGCCAAGCCAGTAGACCCGCGAGACCATGCGATCGGCAGTTCCGTGCGTCACCGAGGCGAGAAGGGCGCCCTCGTGTGCGTAGCCGATGCTGCCGTTCGCGCGGAACCTGCCGAGCGCGATCTGCCCCTGTAGATCCGCCTGCATCAGGATGGTGCGGCTGAGGCTCGGGCCCGCCTGCGGCTTGATGTACAGCTCGAGCGCTCGAAAGTCTCCGCCGAGGAGCACGCTCTCGGGCAGAGGGAGCGCACCGAACAGAAAGTCTCCCGTCTTGCCCGGATCCTCCGAGTCGGAACGCCGGGTGTAGTGCATCCTGAGTAAGGTCTCTCCCTGCACCCGGCCGTACGCCGTGAGCAGACCACCACCCGAAGGGTCGGCGTGGCACTGATTGCAGCCGCCGTATTCGTTACGGATCATCCAGGCGTACGCGGACGCAGGGCGAGCCCACATGAGCGCTGCAAAGAGGAAGCCGAGCGCGAGACACTGCTGAAGGACGCGAGCCAAGGGTCTCGGGGATGCCGCGCGCGAGCGCGAGCCATCCCCGTGCGAAGGGTTCATGCGCATGGTGAATCGAGGAGCGCTACGGAGCCATGATGCGACCGGGCGCACCGTTCGCCCCGGTGACCGTGTGGCACGAGTTGCAATCACCCGTGGTCTGCGCGGTCCCCATCGCCCGCTCCTGGCCGTTCACGGCGACCTTCGCCGTGTAAGGAAGCGACAGGGTGCCGCGATAGGAGAAGTTGCCGGCGCCGTTCGTCGTCAAGTCGAGCACTTTTCCGGCGGAGTCGGTGATGACGACGGTGACCGAGCTGCTCGCGCCGTAGCAGTCGTCGGGCTCGTGGGCCGTCGGAAAGACGGTGCCGGCGACGGCGAAGCGCGGTCCCTCACCCCGCGCGTGGCACGCGATGCAGGCGAGCCCGGGGTGCATCTCCGGCGACCCTTCGCCACCGGACCACGTCGAGCCGCTGGAGCATTTCACGGGAGTTCCGTAGGGGTCGAGTCCGGCGTCGCTGTTCGGGCTCGCGTCTCCGTTCGTCACCGGAGCGCCCGGCCCGACCCCCGTCGTGGACGCGTTGCCGAGATAGCAAGCCTGGGCGAAACACGAAGAGACGACCATCGCGGCGACCGCGACCTTCATCGGTCCTTCGCCTGGAACTCGATGTCGACGTCCACGCCGGGCTTCACCGAGACGCCGAGATAGCTCGGGGCCTCGATGCCGTAGTCGGTCATGTCGAGATGAAGCGCGCCGCTCACTCGATAGACGCCCCCGCCTAGCTTCACGCGATAGTGAAACTTCACCGGCTTCGTCCTGCCATGCAGCGAAAGCTCTCCAGCTGCGTCCCCCTCGCTGGTCGCGCCCTCCGCTGGAAGCTTCAGAGAGTCACGCGCGACGCTGAGCCGGGCTTCGGGGAACTTGCTCACCTCCAGGTATTTCTCGCGCATGTGCGAGTCGCGCAGGCCGATCCCAGTGTGCAGCTGCGCGAGCGGGACCGCGATGACCAGCCTGGACGACACTTCGCGGGCGGTGACCTGCGAGCCGTCGCCTGCGATCTTCATCCCCGCGGGACCGACCGCCGTGAAGCGCACGTGAGCGCCGCCAGCGTCCGCGAGAGCGGCGACGGCCGCGACGGACATCGTTGACAGGGCGAAGAAGATTCCAGTGGTCAAGCGGGAACCGAGCGAACGATGCATGGAGGACTCCTCGTGCGCGGCGGAACGCGCAAGCCTTGCGTCTCTGTTTTCGGCGCTGCTCCAGGAAACCTGCTGAGCGCCGCTCGAGTCGTATCCGTCGCTCGCGTCGCCCACCTTCACTACCAATGCACGAAGATGGTGGAGACGAAGTCGACCTCCTTTGAAGATCCCCGGGTCGACGGGCGAACTAGAGGAGAAGCAGGTAGACAGAAGGCCATGCGCTCGCCGCTCACCGATGGTTTCGCCTTGCCCTGGGCACTGGTCGCAGGGATCACGTCCCTCGCCGGTCCGGCCGTCGCGAGCAGAGCATGTCCCCTCGTGGTCCGGCTGGGCCGTCCGGATCCCTCGTGGGAGGCCGCCGCCGCGCGCGCGCGCGACCGGCTCCAGAACGACGACGGCGACTGCGAGCGCGCCGAGCTCTCGGTGGACGAGCACGACGCGGTCCTGACGTTCACGACCTCCGACGGGCGGCGTGCAGTGCGCACGCTGCACGATCCAGCAGAGCTCGAACCTGTCCTCGCTGCGTTGCTCGTGGAGCTGCCGAGGTTCGAAGCAGGGACGACGAGCAACCTGCCGATGCCGGTGGAACCACCGCCCGCGCCGCCTGCACCCCCCACGCACTTGTCGCTCAGCGGCGTTGCCGGTGCACGGATTGCGGGGCCAGGCGCGCTGCTCACTCCCGTCATCGGGGCGGCCGCCACCGTGTCCCTTTCGGGCTGGGACCTCGGCGTGGCGGGCACCTGGTGCCCGAGCTACGTTTCGCTCATCGACGACGTCACCCGCCCGGGTCGTCTCACGAGCCTCGCCGCCGGTGTCGCGGTGGGCCGGCGGCTTCGCGTAGGAAAGTCCGTAGCGCTGCTCGGCGGGGGTAGCCTCGCCGCCGCCTTCGAGCACGAGTCCTGGCGCGTCGACGACCAGAACGGCGGGAGCATCTCGCGTGAAACGGAGCGCGGGCAGATGCTCGTCGGCGCGTATGCCGGCGCTGCGTTTCCTACACGCTGGAAGACGCATTTCCTGTCGACTCTCAGCGCCGACTTCGACGCGACACACGTGGGTCAGACGGCGACGACCGTCGAGGGCGCGCCGGAGCTGCCGTGGTGGGGCGTGACCCTCGCGGTCGGCGTGGAAAGCGAGGTCCTGTGAAACCTGCACTTCACCCGGCAAGCACACCGCCCGGCGACGCCGACGTCCTTTCACGGATCGCCAGCGGCGACCTCGAAGCGCTCGGCACGCTGTTCGATCGCTACGAGCATGACGTTCGGCGGCTGCTCGTGCGGCTCGGTGTGAGCAGCGCCGACGTCGACGACCTCGTGCAGGTCACGTTCCTCGAGGTTGTGCGCGCCGCCGGAGGATATGACGGCCGTTGTTCGGCGAAGCCGTGGCTCTTCGGTGTCGCGGTCACGATGGTGCGCCGACACCGCCGGTCGTTCGCCAGGATGGCGGCGCGCGTGAGCAGCTGGGCCTCGACGGAGAAGCCGCCGAGCCCCGAGACGCCCGCCGAGACGTTCGAGGCCCGCGAAGCGCAGGCCCGGTTCGCACGAGCGCTCGCTCGTCTGTCGGAGAAGAAGCGAGAGGTCTTCGTCATGGTCACGCTCGAGGGTACGAGCGGCGAGGATGCCGCCGCGGCGCTCGGCGTCCCGATCAACACGGTATGGACGCGCCTGCATCATGCCCGAGCCGAGCTGCGTCGCGAGCTCGGGGGAGACGTCTCGTGACCTGCCGGCGGGTCTGGGAGGTCGAGGCCATCGAGGACGGCCGTCTCGATGCACCGAGCATGGCGTCGTTCGAGCGCCACTCGGAGGCCTGCGCCGACTGCACGCGGGCGTTCGCTGCACTTCGGGCGCTCCGCGAGATGGGCCGCCGCATCGAGCCGCGGCGGCTGTCGCCGTTCGAGCATCGTCGCAAGCGCGGGGAGCTCCTTCGTCGAGCGAACACCGAGGCGCTGCTGCCCCCGCAGCGGAGGAACCTTTCGCTGCTCTTCGCCTTCGCGCTCGCCGCCCTGCTCGTCGTGGTCGGCTACCGCCACGAGAGCCGGCCGGGCGTCGCGGCACCGAAGGCCGAGCGACACGAGGGGCGCGCGCCCGCCTTCGAGCTTCGCCCGATCGGTCCTGCCATCTGGCACGACGTCTCGAGCGGTCCTTCGGCGAGGATCGTCTTCTCGTCGGGGACGCTCGCCGTGCACGTCGAGCACCTGGGCGCAGGTCAGCGATTCGTCGTCGCCCTCCCCGACGGCGAGGTCGAGGTGCGGGGAACGCGCTTCATCGTGGAAGCGCGGGATGGACGCACCGAGCGGGTCCTCGTGACCGAAGGAGTGGTCGCGCTCCGGCTGGCGGGTGTCCCCGCGCGCAGTCTGGCCGCGGGTGAGAGCTACGTACGAGGCAACACCGACGCGAAGAGCGAGCCGTCGTCCGCTCAACCCACGGAATCCGCGCCGAGCGAAGGGGCGCCTGCCGCACCAACGACCAGCAGAGTGGCCGGCTCCGTCCCGACGAGCCCGCCACACGCGAGCAAGACCCGACCAGCGGGCACGGTAGCCGCTGAAGCGACCACCGCGGTGAGTGACCCGGTGACGACGCACTCCGAAGGAGCGACCCCGGCGGCGCCGAGCGTCGCGGGTGTCGCCGAGCCACGCTCGCCCGCCGCCTCTTCGGCAGCCGTGCCCGATGGAGCGGCGGGCGAGGCGTTCCATGTCGCCATGGCGGCGTTCGCCACGGGCTCGTACGCCGAGGCGGATGAGCGCTTCGCGGAGTTCGTCGGTCGCTTCGCCGGCGATTCACGCTGCGAGGACGCCGTCTTCCTGCGCACGGTCATCGCCTTGCGCAGAGGGGACCCTGCGGCGGCCGTCGCGCGCGGGCGGAGCTACCTGCGCCGCTTCCCCAACGGGTTCCGTCGGCGGGAGATCGAGGCCATGATCTCGACGGCGGAAGACGACTCGAGAGCCCGCGCGGGGAAGTGACCGCTCGCCACGGCCGTCAGGACAGGAGCCGGGCGAGTTCGTCTTCCGGCAGGACGATCCCCAGCGCCTCGAGTCCCGGCACGATCTCGTCCGTCACGGCCCGCTTCGCCAGCGGGACGTAGCGGCCCGGCTCGATCCATCCGAGCTCGTGGATCTCCTCGGGAGAGAACTTCGCGGGAGCCTCCGCGAGGTTCGCGGCCCCTCGCCACAGCGGCGCGTACGCGGAGAGCGCGTGGACCGCGACTCGTCCGAGCCGTGCACGCTCGGCATCGTCGAGCGCGGGCTCGGCCCATTCGAAGTAGAGCGAGCCGAAGCGGCGATGCCGGGCCTCGTCGCGCAGGATCGTCTGATACACGGCGCGCACCACGGGATGCGTCGTCTCGCGCATCATCGGGACGGCAGTCTCGCTCGCGAAGGTCTCGGCGACGCAGCCGATGCGCACCGCGAGCTCGTTCGCGCGCTGCCTGGGCGTGAGCCCGGGAGGCAGGCGGGGCGCGAGCTCCGACGGCTCGAACGTCTTCACCGCTGCGCCCCCGAGCTGCATGAGCAACCGGCTCGCGAGCTCGACGTGGTGGACCTCGTCCGCGAGGAAGTCCGCCGTCATACCGATGAGGTCGAGGGGCGCGCGCGTCGCGACGAGCGCGCTCACGACCTCCGAGAAGGACGCGATCGCCGCGTATTCGCTGAGCGCCACTCCCGTCCAGACCTCACGCGCCGCAGCGAGAAGCGGCTCGGAATAACGACGCGCGTCGAGCAGCTCCCACGCGATCGCGTCCTCCGGGCGCGCCTTGCGGAAATGGTGCTCGGCGACACCGCCCGACCACTCGAGCGTGAAGACCTCGGTCAAGGCTTCACGACGATCCCCGGGAACGGCATTCCGCCGCCTGCTCCACCCGGTTGAACGACGACGCCCGGAGGATAATGGTACCCGCCCGCACCGCCGGAGGGCACCGGCACCACACCGCACACGTGCCCGCCGCAGATGGGGAAGCCGCCCGCGCCCACCATGCCGGCGGTGCCCCCTGCCGGATTGATGATGATGCCGCAGACGAGGCCGCCACAGGCGCCAGCGCCGGCCGTGCCGCCGCCGCCCAGATGGACGCCGCCGCCGCCCACGAGGCCGCCGGCGCCGGTGGTCCCGCCGGCAGCAGTGCCGCCGGTGCCGGGATTCACGACCACGCCGCAGACGTGCCCGTTGCACGGTCCTCCCGCACCCG
>CAYUAW010000198.1:0-2519 GCA_964442485.1 uncultured Polyangiaceae bacterium | reverse complement strand
GCCCGGATCCACGACCGAACCGCAAACGTGACCACCGCAGGGCGCTTTCGACGCTGCGTCGGCTTCGGTATCGGTCGGGTGGAAACCGCCGTTCGACTCGGTGCCGCCACAGGCGACTGCGGTCGCCGCGCCGGACGCGAGTGACAGCAGCATGAAGGAGCCCTTGCGCTTGGCCATTCTGGATCCCCTGTTCGTGTCTTCTGTGTCGAGGTTGCGCGAGCGACTGAGGGGCCGCGCGACACTAAAACCTTTTCACAGAACGCTTGCCGGAGCGACTTCCCAATGCGCTCCACATTCGTGATGTGCCAGACGGCCCACTCGCGAAATACCAACGAACCCGCGCGGATTCGCCTCTGGCCGCGGGGGGCGCGCGCACGGGCACCCGTCAGCCTGGATTCACCGTGGCTCCGGCTCCTGAAACGCACCCCGGCCGCGCCGCGTCATCCGGACGCGCGGAGCCGGACCTACATCATGCCCTCGCGTACCGTCCGACGAAGGCGGCGATGGCCTCGGCGCCGGGGCCGTCACCAGGGACGCGATGGCCGCCGCTCCATACGACCACCTCCCTGGTCGATTCTTTGAAGCGACCGGAGAGCTCGCGGCTACCGCTCGCCATGCCGTCCCGGCGGCCCCACACGTGCAGCGACGGCACCGGCACCGGTTCCCGGAAGTAGGGCTCGAGCGCGGAGGCTCGCGGCGTGCGGCCCGCGACGAGGACGACGAAGCTCGGTGCGGACGGCGCGTCCCGCTCCGTCGTCGCGGCGACCGCGGCGGCGACGATCGCCCCCTGGCTGAAGCCGAGAAGGCCGGCGGGGGAATGCCGGGCGACCAGCGCGCGCACGGTGTCACGCGTTTCTTCCCAGCCCCTGTACTCGCTGCCGTCGTCGCTCGCGTCCCACCACGTCAGGTAGGGCGGCGGCAAGCGCGCGAGCGACGAGCCCCGGTAGAATCGTTCCACCGCTCCCTCGGAGCAGGTCTGCGGTGCGGGCGCGTAGACGACGTTCATCCCGGCGGGAAGCCGCTGCGCGAGCGCGCTCATGTGCTCGCGCATCGTCTCGGCGTTCATGGTGTAGCCGTGCAGCACGACGAGCGACGCTCTCATCGATGGATCAGTGCCACGACCGGGCGCTCCCGCGGTGCGAAAAAACGGCATGGAGCACCCGGCCCGATACAGCTAGCGTTCCGGGCGTGTTCCGTCGGCTCGTGGTCGTCCTTTCGTGCCTGCTCGTCGATGCGTGCTCGCGCTTCGGCCCGGTTTACCCGAGTCGGCCCGCGGCGCGCCCCTCGCCGCCCCTGGCGGACCCTTCGCCGTCGCGCGTCACCGCGCACCTCTCCGTCACGAGCGCGGAGCTCCGGCGGTCGCTCGACGAGCTCGTCCCGAGGTCGGGCGAAGGCAAGTTCACCGTCCTCGGCAGCGCTCGAGCGTACCGCTGGACACGAGACCCCCTCGACGTGTCGTTCGCTTCAGGGAAGGTCGTCGTCAAGACGCACGTCGCCTCCAGCGTCGATCTGCCGATCAGCAGCGTCGATCTTTCGTTCGACGTGACGATCTCGGGCGAGCCGGTAGTGAACACCGCCTACGTCTTCAAGCTCCAGTCGACCGACGTCACCGTGAAGTCGGACGACCGGCGCCTCAAGATCGCCGACCAGCTCGCGGGGGTCTTCCAGAACGTCGGCGGCGAGATCGACGGGAAGCTCCGTGACTTCTCCTACGATCTTCGCCCGCTCCTCGACGAGTCGTACCAGCGGGTCAAGATGCCGCTCGCGCTCCCGATGGGGCAGGTCGCCGCGTGCGCCGAGCTCCGCGTGCTCGGCGTCGAGGCCGCGCCGCTGATCCTCGCCGACGGCGTCGAGAAGGACTTCTCCCTCATCGTCTCGCCCAGCATCACCCTGCCGTGTACGCCCGCGCTGGACCCTGCGCCGCTCCCGCCCCTCGCCAACGTCGCGATGGTCCCCACCGGCCCGTTCGTCGTGACCATTCCGGTTGCCGCATCCTACGACGAGCTCACGCGCGCGATGGGCGCCGCCTTCACGGACGGCAAGCTCTTCTTCTCGAGCGAGCACCCGAAGCTCTACCTCGAGAAGCCGGAGATCTACCAGGCAGAGAGCTCCCTCGTGCTGCGTCTTCACATCGCCGGGCCCGTCCACGAATTCGGCATCGACGCCAACATCAACGGCGACCTCTACCTCGTCGGCCACCCCGCGCTCGCCGACAACGAGATCCAGTTCCCCGACCTCGAGCCCACCATCGAGACCTCGAATTTCCTCCTCTCGCTGAAGGCGATGACCGACGGAGCACGCATCAAGGCCGAGGCGAAGAAGGCGCTCCGCATCGATCTCGGCGAGCGCCTCGCCGCCGTGCGCGCCAAGCTTTCGTCCGATCTCACCTTCGGCACCCCCGAGCAGTGCTTCGTCGCCACCGTCGATAAGCTCGAGCTCCGCGAGCTCTACGCGCACGCCTCATACCTGCGCGTCAACGTGGTCGTCACCGCCCGCGCATCCGCGTCGATGCCCTGCGC
>CAYUAW010000197.1:0-13302 GCA_964442485.1 uncultured Polyangiaceae bacterium | reverse complement strand
CCTCCGCGCTCGAGTGGAGGACCTTCCCGTCGCGCTCTTCGGTCGTCACGCGCCGTTCGCGAACGAGCCTGGCAAGCGCGTCGTCCTCTGCGGTCACTGCGCGATACGTCGTGAGATCTCCGCGCCCGGCGCGGAACAGCATGCCACGGTCGACGAGCGCCTCGAGAATTCTGCGAGCCGTCGCTTCCTCGTCATTGCGGAAGTGGCCGCGCAGTTGCGCCCACGATACCGACCCGCGCTCCTGCACGTGAGCGAGCAACGCCTCCCAGAGAGAGCGCCCCCGCTCCGTGCTGCCCTCGGTGAGACGAGCAAACTTGTCGTGATAGGTGCGCAGGCCGAGCCCGAACCCGTCGGCGAGGCCCTCGTTGCCGAGGCCCCCGTCGGCGAGCTCGTTGGCCGGGTCGAGGAAGACCTGATTCGCCGTGTCGGCGAGCTGAGCCCCGGACCCCGCCGAGGTCGCAAGCTGCGCCACGAGCACCGTCGTCTGATGAACGATGGCATCGATGAGCAGACTGGCGTTCACTTCCTCCTTCTACAGACGACCAGCAAGGCCGAATAGTGTCGTAATTTTCACGACCGGGCGCGCCGCCCGTCATGATCGCCCCCTCGGCCAGGAAGGCCGTTTCCGAGCGGCGACCCGCTTTCGACCGAGGATGCGGGCTCGTTTACGAACCGATGGCACCGAGCTGCGCCAGCACGTCGTCCCAGTCCGTGTAACCGGATTCGGCGAGGGTACGGTCTGCGAGCACCCTGAGCTCCGCACCGCGCTCTACGTCGCGCAACCAGTCCGCGGCAATCGCGTTCGTCCCGCACCGGGCGCCGACGAGGGCGCCGACGAGCGTGGCGATGGTGTCGCTGTCGCCGGGCGTGTTCGCGGCCTCCAGCACGGCGCTGCGAAAATCGTCGGCATGGCGAACGTAGACGTAGGTCGCAGCGGCGATCGCCTCGTGAGCCGCCCAGCCCTTCAGGCGCTCGAGCACGGCCTCGGGCTCTTCCCCGGCGAGCGCCGACGCCGCTGCACCAGCGATCATCTCCGCTGTGACGGCGTCGTGACGAGCCGCATGCTCCACCAATGCGCGCACCGTGTCGCTGACTGCGTCTCCGGCAAGTGCACTTGCCGTTGCATGTGCCATGGCCGACGACGCGGCCAGAGCGATGGGAGCCCGATGAGTCAAGGTCGACTGCGCCACTGCCCACTCCTCGCGCAACGACCAATCCGAATGAAAGACGAGGCCGACGGGGTAAGCCCGCATCACCGAGCCCGACCCCCCGGCGTCCTCTGCGCCGGCGCGGCTCCAGTGCTCGCCGGCCGCGAGGCGGGCGGCACCGGAAAGACAGGCACGACCAGGCGCACGATGCCCTCCCTGCGGCGAGGTGGACCACCGCACGATCGCTGCCGCGAGGCGCGTCATCGCACGCTCCAGGTCCTCGCCAGCGCGCCGGGCGTCGAGCAGCGACACCAGCACGAGCTCGGCGAGCTGCGTGTCGTCCGTGTAGGGCGCGAACCGCCGTCCTGCTTCCTCGCGAAACGTCGCGAAGCCCTGGACACCGAGCGGACCGAAGCGGCTCCGGAGGTCGTCGAAGCTCTGAACGAACTCCGTCGGGTGCCCGAGCGCGTCTCCGATCGCCGCGCCGAGGACAGCGCCCGCGACGCGTTCGGCGAGCCGGTTGCCATGTCGGGAAGGATCCTGCGACGCCACACGGAGGCCCGCCGCGGAATAGACGACGCCGCCGAATCTCGCCTCGTTCACCACGCACTCGCGACCGCCGATGCGGCAGGTGGTGACCTGGCGCTTCTCGCCGTCGACACGCGCGACCACGCCGCCGAACAGGTCCGCGTTGCCGAACACGATGCGCGCCCCGTTCTCGTCCTCCGCGCGCTCTGTGCACGGCTCGCAGACATAGTCTGCGTAGCGCGCGCTCGTCGGCGTCCGTGCGCGACAGATGGGGCACACGTTGCCGAGATCGTCCGGGCGAGACCCCGGGCTCGAGAACGTCATCTTCATGTCGATGGCGTACCTCGCGCGGAGCTCGTCGGCGCGGCGAGCCTGGTCGATGATGCGCCGGACTTCGGGGTCGAGTGGGTCGCTACTCACAGCACCTTGCGCGGATCGATCTCGATCTGCGGCTTGCGACCTGCCGCACCCTTCGAAAGGTAAGTCACGGCCTCGCCGAGGCCCTCGATGGTCAGGTGATACATCGGGAAGACCTGTCGCACGACCTCACAGGTCCCACCCGCCCAGTATTGCGGCGGATCGGGGTTGAGCCACACCGCGCGGTCGAAGCGATCGGCGATCATCAGGAGCCAGTCGAGGCCCGACAGCGGGCGGCCGTCGGACTTCCGCAGCGACGAGCCCCAGGGGCCCGACGACATGAGCTCGCTCGGCGCCATCGCCGCGTCGCCGACCAGGACGACCTTCCACCGCTGGTGCACGAGCTCCAACAGGTCGGGCACCTCGACGGGGTTCATGAGGTTGTCGCTCGTGAAGAGGCGACCGTAGACGGTGTTGTGGAAGTAGAACGTCTTCAGCTCGCGGAAATTCGACGCGCGCTTGGCGGCGCTGAAGAGCTGCGAGCACGTGTGCGCGAAGGGCTCCATCGAGCCACCCACGTCCATCAAGAGGAGCACTCGCACGTTGCTCTTCTTCGGCGCGCGCATGACGATCTCGAGCTCGCCGAAGGCCCGCGCGGTCGCGTCGACCGACGCTTCCAGGTCGAGCTCTTCCTCGAAGCCCTCGCGCGTGAACTGACGGAGCTTCCGGAGCGCGACCTCGATCTGCCGCACGTCGAGCACCAGATCCGAACGGTAGGGCCGGTACTTGCGTGCGTCGGCCATGCCGATGGCGCCCGAGCCCTTGCCGCTCTTGCCGCCTTGGGGGCGCACGCTCATGCCGTTCGGGTTCTGCCCGCTGTTGCCGAAGGGGCTCGTGCCGCCGGTGCCGATGAAACGGTTGCCGCCCTCGTGGCGTTCCTTCTGATCGCGCATGCGCTGCTCGAACAGGTCACGCACCTCTTCGGGGCTCAGATCCTTGAACGCGGCGATCTGCTCGTCGGTGAGGTTCTCGAGGACCTTCGGATCCTTGAGCCACTCCTCGAGCTGGTTCAAGAACTCCGCGGCCTTCGTCTCGATGCCCTTGAAGTGCGCGAGGAACGCCTCGTCGAAGCGATCGAGGTCGGACTCCCGGTGAACCATGAGGGACCGCGCGAGGTAGTAGAACCCATCCAGCGTGTGCCCGTGCAGTCCGAGGGAAATTGCCTTCGCGAGCCCCACGACCTCCTGCGTACCGACCTTCAGCTTCCGCTTCCGGAGCTCGTAGAGAAAAGGGACGATGAGTTCGCTCATGGCCGCCTTGGCCTAGCACGGCGCTCGCCGGAGCTCTCGCCACGTACGCGACCCAGCGGGATTTCTGGCCGATTTGGCGGCAGCGCCGGCTGGCGAACGGCGGCGCCCGCCGTCTACTGAACCACGATCTCCAGGTCGCAGTGACACGGACCGGACGGATCCGCGGCTGCCACGGAGTGCGCGGCGGGGGTGGACGCCAGCGCAACGACGTGAATCACGAGCGATGCGACAACCGCGATGGCCATTCTAGTGACCCACGTCCTTCGCGAGGCCGCGTTCCAGGCGGCGAGGCCCGGAGAGGAACGAACGTCGGGCGCCACGGTGACGGGCCCGACCGGGCGCAGGGCATCCAGCGGCACCACATCCGGGGACTTCGAGAGTCGCGCCAGGTTCGAGCTCACGGCATGAACTTCCGCAGTCGTCAGACGCCGTGAGGTCGGGGGTTCGCTCGGTGGAATCAGGCTCGTTCGTGCCATCGTATCCTTCCCGGAAGCACGGCCCATGCCCGGTTCCAGGGACCCTCCAGAACCCCCTGAATCATCGGGAAAACGCCGCTGCTGCTCTCCTGGGGCGCGATGAACTGCCGTGTGCGTCGAGACGCCCGCATATCGAATCGATACAGCGAAGCTCGGACCGAGATAGCGACACGGTACCCGACCTCATTGCCCGTGGACCGGCACTCAGTGTGTGGAGCGTCCCTTGGGACCGATCCTGCGCTCGGCGCGCGCGGAGTTCCCCGCCGCCATCGTGGCGTGCTTGCCGCGCGACCCGTTCGTCGGAGGCTCATCAGAGCCCGCGTCTTCACCCCGGAAGGTCCGCTCGCGTTTGACCGACGCGGCGCGCGGGACGTTGAACACCTGGATCGCGCCGTCGAGAAGGATGGTCTGCTCGGCGACGGTCTGGGTTGCAGCCGTCGCTTCCTCGACCAGAGCGGCGTTGTGCTGGGTGATCTGGTCGAGGTGCGTGACCGCCTGACCAACTTGACCGATGCCGAGCGACTGTTCGTCGGAGGCCGTGGCGATCTCCGCGATGAGCACCGTGACGCTCTTCACTCCTTGCATCACCTCGTCCATCGTCTTGCCCGCATCGCCCACGAGCACGGAGCCGCCATCGATCTTGCGCACCGAATCGGAGATCAAGCTCCGGATATCGGTCGCGGCCGATGCGCTTCTCTGCGCGAGGTTCCTCACCTCTGCAGATACGACCGCGAAGCCACGGCCTGCTTCACCGGCGCGAGCCGCCTCCACTGCCGCGTTCAAGGCGAGGATGTTGGTCTGGAACGCGATCTCGTCGATGACCGAGATGATGTCGCGGATCTTGCGGGAGTCTTCGCTGATCGACGCCATGGTCCCGACGACGGCGCCCACGGCCTGGCCCCCACGGACGGCGATCTGCGATGCCTTGAGGGCGACCTCGTTCGCCTCCTTTGCGTTGCGCGCATTTTGCGCCACCGTCGCGGTCAGCTCCTCCATGCTCGCGGCGGTCTCCTCGAGGCTTGCCGCTTGCGCCTGCGTGCGGTCCGACAGGCCATTCATCTCCCCGGAAAGCTCGTCCGCGATCAGCTGGATGGCGGTGGAACCGTGCTGGATGTCCTGCACCGCAGCCGTGAGATTGATCGCTGTCTGCTGCATAGCGTGCAGGAGCATGCCGCATTCGTCCGTGCGCTTCGTATCCGTGCGGTAGTCGACCTGACCCGCAGCGATGCTCCGCGCCGCGACGACGGCCTCGGTGATCCGGGCCGCGATCGCACGGCCAGTGAGGAACGCCCGGAGCACGATGGCGACGGCCGCAATGCATGCCACGACCACCACCGTGGCGTGCGCCGCCCCGCGATAGCCGAGCGCGGCGACCGCGACGAGGAGCAACACGTCGATGCTTGACAGGATCGCCGTACGCCTCCCCAGCCCGAGGTCTGCGAAGTGCAGAAACCAGCCGGCGACGCCCGTGCGCCGCAGAAATCCCTCCTCGAGCACGAGCCCGGTGAGCGCGCCCTCTCGCATCTTGCGATACAGCTCCTCGGCCGCGGCCACCGCCGCACGCGAGGGTCGGTCGCGGACCGACATGTACCCGATCACGCGCTTGTTCTCGATCACGGGGCTGACGCTGGCTCTGACCCAGTAGAAATCCCCGGTCTTCCGTCGATTCTTGACCAGCGCACTCCACGGCTTTCCCTGCTCGATCGTCGACCAGAGGTCGGCGAACGCGGCTTCCGGCATATCGGGGTGCCGTACGATGCTATGGGCCGCGCCCATCAGCTCGTCGCTGGAGAAGCCGCTCGCCTCGATGAACGCCGGGTTGCAGTAGGTGATCCGGCCCTTCAGATCTGTCTTGGATACGAGCGACGTCCCGGCCGGGATGACGTACTCGTTCTTGGTGACCGGTAGATTCTTCCGCATGGCTCGTGACCCTGGATCACCGCTTGGCGTGTCGACGGTCGCGTGGGGCCTTTCCGCACACGGGCTGCTCCCGGACTCGATGGCGCGACGGAATCCAGAAGGATTAACGGCATTGCTCGTGCTGTACCTGAGCGGCAATCGCCAGATTTCTCGCGCAAAATCTGCCGGCACAGCCTCCACGAGGAGCGCGAGCGCAGTCCTGGTCCTTGCCCCCCCCTCGGCTCACGGCGACTGGCCGTCTCCACACGTCGAATTGCCCGGCGTGGAGGCGCGCACGTCGTAGTCGCCGGGGGGCACGGTGTAGGGCACGACGACGCGGCCGTCGTAGCGGCCGCCTTCGTCCGTCACGAGGACACCGAGCGGCACCTTGTCGTGCGCGGGTCCTTCTTTCGGCTCGAGGTACAGATCGACGCGCGCGGCGGCGCATGCTGCGCCCGCCGCGTCGATACGCCCGGAGAGCTTGAGGCGACTTCCCCGCTTCGTTTCCGAGCCCCCGACGCTCAACGTCACGGTGGCGTGAGGCCGCGTGTCGTCGGGCAACGGCCGCGGCTCGGGGACGGCCGATGGTATCGCCGCCGCAGGCGCCCCCGGCGACGCCGCAGCACCCGGCTGGCGCGGCGTACCCTGGAGCGCGCGCGTGCGATCGGCCATGCCGAGCCCGCTGTCCGAGCCCGACGGCCACTCGAACGGGTCGCGCGGCGGCACGTGCGGCAGCCGCGCCGCGTCCGGCGAGTCGAGGTGGTCGGCGGCGCCGCCGAGATCGATGCGGTGCCAGCGGATGCCGTCGAACACCTCGACCCACGCGTGCGCCTCGTTGCGCACGAACCGCGAAGGGATGCCGAGCGCCAGCGCCGTCACCACGAAGGCGTAGGAGCGATGACGGCACACGCCTTTCTGCGACATCGCGAGCTCCTTGTAGAGATCCGTCCCCGTCGACTTCGGGTGATCATTCGACGGGACGAAGGCGCGGAAGTGCCGCACGAGGATGCGGAGCGCCTCCGCCGGACCGGTACCATCGACGACGCCGATCTGCCGCGCGACGCGCACGCCCTCCATCTTTGCCCGCTCTGGAATTGGCGGCATCAAATGCCAGAGCCGCGGCCACTCCGTGTCGGCGAAGGGGCTGCCGAACGCCGCGCGATCGATGGCGAGATGCATGACGAGCCGCACGCGGCCGTCGTGATCGCCCTGGATGAACCAGCCGTCGGCGCTGTCGTGGAACGCCTGCACGGAAACCTTCGGCACCGTCCGTAGCGCGAGGATGCGCGCTCCGGGGCCGACGGAGGGGATGCGCACCGGCTGGCCATCGACGAGATCGACCTCCAGATCGGCGTAGAACTGGTCGTCTTCCTGGCGGGGCGCGCCACCGATGGCGAGCCGCGTGAGCCCCGGATCGCGCACCACGAGATCGAGGTGCTCGTCGACCGCGTCGTAGGCGAACTCACGCTTGTACGGCGCGATGCTCGGCGTGAAGGGATCGTCGTAGCTCACGACATCGGGGCGCGACGTGTCACGATCGACACGGAACGTCGAACCCCCGCCGGGGGGCGTGCGGCTCGCGCCATAGACGGCGCCGCTCGCGTCCGAGGGGCGGTCCAGGTCCGGCGATGTGACGGGGCCGCTCTGCGTCTGGATCGCGGCAGACATCACGCCGTCGCTCGTCGTCGCACCGAGACGGAGGTCCTCGACGGCGTCGGCCGGCACGTATTCGTGGAGCACGACGTCGGCGGACGCGGACCCCGACGTGACGAGCGCGAGCACGGAAAAGAAAACGAGGTGACGGCGTGTCATCGGCCGTTCCCTGCCGAGGGGGTCTCCCAGCGGCCCGGAACGAAGGCGTACCGCGCACCGTCGAAGTGGCAATAGCCGTCGATGAACACGGCGTTCTTCGCGGGGCGTGGCGGCCGCTCGGTGCGCGCGCCGGCGCACGCCGCGGGGGAACCGCCGCCGGGCTCGTTCGACGGGCCCCGTGCGAGCTCGACCCGCGACGGGGGCAGGGGAGTTCCCACCACACACGCCGAAACGGCGAGCCCAAAGGCGAGCGTTCCGACGTGCCGGAGCATCACCAGCGATCTTAGCGGAGCCCTGCCGCCTGATGATAGGCTCGCCGCCATGACCACGCTCGCCGAAGCGCTCCGCGCCTTGCCCGAGGCCCTGAAGGCACGCCTTTCCGCCCACGATTTCGACGCCGAACAGCTCGCGCGCTTCTCCGTGCGCCTTTCGAACCGCGAGGTCGTGGACAATCACGTGAAGGGGCAGCTGGCGCCGCCCACCCCGACCGACGTCCTCGACATGCCGGCCGCTGGCAGCGCGGAGTCGGAGCGACTGCGGAAGCTCGGGCTCGCGTCGCTCGCCCGCGGCGAGAACGCGCTCGTCGTGCTGGCGGGCGGCATGGCGACCCGCATGGGCGGCGTCGTGAAGGCGCTCGTGCCTGCGCTACCCGGGCACACCTTCCTCGAGCTCCGGCTCGGTGAGCAGAAGGCGCTCGAGAAGCTCGCGGGCCGCCCGGTGCCCCTCTACCTGATGACGAGCGCGGCCACCGACGCGAAGATCCGCGAAACGCTCGGGGCGCGCCTCGACGGCAAGAAGGTCGCGACGTTCACGCAGCGGCTCTCGCTCCGGCTCACGCCCGACGGCGCGCTCTTCAAGGACGAAGAGGGCAACCCGAGCGAGTACGCGCCCGGGCACGGCGACTTCGTCGATGCGCTCGCCGCGAGCGGCCTTCTCCAGCAGTTCATCGACGGCGGCGGCAAGACGCTCACCATCGCGAACCTCGACAACCTCGGCGCGACGCTCGACCCGGTGATGGTCGGCCTGCACCTCGAGCAGGGCCGCAAGGTGACGTGCGAGGTCGTCGACAAGCTCGCCGCCGATCGCGGCGGCATCCCCTGCCGCGTGGACGGACGCGTCGTCGTCCTCGAGGAGTTCCGCATCCCGGATGGCTTCGATCCGGCGCAGGTGCGGACCTTCAGCACGAACACCTTCCACATGGACGCTGCTGCGCTCGCGAGCCTGAAGATGAGCTGGAGCTACTTCCTGGTGAACAAGAAGGTCGGCGGGCGACCGGTGATCCAGTTCGAGCGGCTCATCAACGAGCTCACGAGCCATTTCGACACGACGTTCGTGCGCGTCCCGCGCGAGGGCGAGGGGAGCCGCTTCTTGCCGGTGAAGGACAACGAGGAGCTCGCCGCCAGAAAAGGCGAGCTCGAGCTCGTAGCGCGCGCGAGAGGAATGCTCGGTTGAAGCGCTCGTTCCGACTGGGATGGGGCGCAGCCTTCGGGCTCGCGCTCGCGGTCGCTCGCGCAGAGGCCCAGCCGGCCGTGGTCGAACCGGACCGGCTTCCTGCGCTCGGGCGCAGCGTCGCAGGCACCGACGACACCACGGCGCTCGTCCTGAACCCCGCGAACCTGGCCTACCAGACGGGTCCCGAGCTCCGCTGGGAGGCGATCTACCTGCATGGCGCGCAGACCGCGCCCTTCAGCGGCCACGCCATCTCCGCCGGCCTCAAGCTGCCGTTCTCGTTCGCAACGGCGATCCGTCTCGATCTCATCGCTCCGCCGCACGAGGCCTTCGGCGGCCTCTCGCAGAATTACCAGTGGCTCACCTGGGGCCTCGCGTACCAGGCATCGGAGTCGCTCGCGTTCGGTTTCTCGCTGCAGCGCGCGTACTCGAGCGGCCCCGTCGCCGACTCGCTCGGGTCGTACACGCTCGGCATCTCGGCACGTCCCTCGAGCCTGCTCGGGCTCTCGCTCGTCGCCAGCCAGGTGAACGGTCCGCTCGACGGCACTGCCGCGCGCCGCATCCAGGCGCTCGGCGCCACCAACACGTCGCTGGGGGCGTCCATCACCACGGCCATCGCCGTGCGTCCCTTCACCACGCGCGCCGTCGAGCTCGGGCTGGAGGGTCGCTACGTCACCGAGCCGCAGGTGTGGGAGCCGCGCGCGACCCTCGGCATCGATCTGCCGCCCATCGGGCGGCTCCGCGGCGAGTTCGCGGTGCTCGACCCACAGGAGTCGTCACCGGCGTGGCGCGCGTCCGCGTCGCTCACCGTCGATCTCAACGGCACCGGCGGCTCTACCGAGCTCGAGGGCGGCATGGTCACGGGCACCCAGCTCGGCCAGAGCGGCTCCTACAGCTTCTACAACGACGTCGCGATCCGGAGCTTCCGCGAGCCGGTGGGCATCCAGGCTCCTCACCTGGCCATCCGCGTGCGCATGGAGAGCACGCCCGAGACGCGCGAGCACGTCGCGCTGCTGCGCAAGCTCTGGAGCCTCTCGAAGGACTCGGACGTCGACGCGGTGATCTTCGAGATCCGTTCGGCGCCGGCGGATTCACTCGCGCACATCCAGGAGCTCCGCGACGCCTTCGCGCTCCTCCGCGCTCGCGGCAAGAAGATCCTGTGTCATCTGGAAGATGCGACGGGCGGAGCGCTGTATCTCTGCGCGGCCGCCAATCGCACGCTCATCAACCCCGCGGGCGGGCTGCGCTTCGCCGGTCTCAAAACGCGGCACATCTACCTTGCGAGCCTGCTCGACAAGGTGGGCGTGCGAGCGGATTTCATCCGCATCGGCGCGCACAAGAGCGCTCCCGAGCAGTTCACCCGAAGCAGCGCGTCCGACGTCGCGCGCTCCGACTCCATCGATCTACTGCAGCAGAGCGAGCGCTGGTTCGTCGGAGACGTCGCGCACGATCGCGGCATGACGGTGGAGGCGCTGCGCGACAAGATCGCGCACGGTCCGTTCATCGCCACCGAGGCGAAGCAGGCCGGGCTCGTCGACGGCCTCGCCTTCGACGACCAGATCGAGCAAGCGACGCGCGAGCTCGTGGGCGGCACGGTGACGATCACGGAGCTCGACCGGGCCGACGTCGCCCCCCAGCACTTCGGCACGCAGAAGAGCGTCGCGCTCGTCTACGTCGACGGCGACATCATCGACGGCCGGAGCCGCGTCATCCCGCTGATCGGCATCAACCTCGTCGGCTCGTACACCATTGCCGAGACGCTGAAGCGCGTCCGCGAGAGCCCGGTGATCTCCTCCGTCGTGCTGCGCATCGAGTCGCCGGGCGGCTCTTCCATGGCGTCCGACGTAATGTGGCGCGAGGTGCTGCTCACGGCGCGCGTGAAGCCCGTCATCGTCAGCATGGGCGACGTGGCAGCGAGCGGCGGCTACTACATCGCGGCCCCCGCGACGCGCATCCTGGCGAACCCCCTGACCATCACCGGCAGCATCGGCATCTTCTACGGAAAGGCCGACGTCACGGAGCTGCTCCGCAAGATCGGCGTCAACGTGGAGGTGTACAAGACGGCCCCGCGCGCCGACGCCGAGTCCTTCTTCCGTCCCTTCAGCGAGGACGAGCACCAGGAGCTCGGAAACAAGGTCGCGGAGTTTTACGACGTGTTCCTCAGCCGCGTCGCCGAGGGGCGCAAGATGACCAAGGCCGCCGTCGATCGCATCGGCCAGGGCCGCGTGTGGACGGGCGATCAGGCGAAGCAGAACGGCCTCGTCGACGAGCTCGGCGGGCTCCGTCAGGCGCTCATCCAGGCGCGCCGCCTCGGGAACCTGCCCGAGGACGCACCCATCATCGAGCTCCCGAAGATCCAGACCTCGCTCATCGGCCAGCTCCTCGGCATCGAGGGGCTCAAGGCGAGCGCGCTCCCTGCGGCGCTGCCGCACGCCGTGCTGCAGCTCGCGCAGGCCATGGCGCCGTTCCTGGTGCACCCTTCCGATCGCCCGCTCGCGCGCCTCGACATCGCGAAGGTCGAGCCTTGACAGGGGCATTCCCGATCCTCGACTGAGAGCCCATGCATTCCGCACGTGCCGCCCTGCCCAAAGCGCAGCGCATCGTCGTGAAGGTCGGGTCGCGCTCGCTCGCCGGCGACGGCGACCTGGTCCTTGATCTGGCCCGGCAGATCGCCGCCCTCACCACGGACAAGCGCGCGTTCGTGGTCGTCACGAGCGGCGCCATCGCGCTCGGCGCAGGCCGGCTCGGCTACCGGCGAAGGCCGAAGGAGATGCCGCGGCTGCAGGCCGCCGCGGCCGCCGGGCAGAGCGTCCTCATGCAGCGCTATTCGGTGGCCTTCGCGGCGCAGGGGCTGGTCGCGGCGCAGGTCCTCCTGACGCACGCCGATCTGGCGGACCGGGAGCGCGTGAACAACGCGCGCCAGGCGCTCGCGGCGCTGATGGAGGCGCGCGCCGTCCCCATCATCAACGAGAACGACACCGTCTCGACCGAGGAGATCCGCTTCGGCGACAACGACCAGCTCGCGTCCATGGTCGCGCCGCTCGTCTCGGCGGAGCTCCTGATGCTCCTGACGGACGTGGAGGGCGTCCTCGACGAGGCCGGCGAGCGTATCCCCGTCATGAGCGACTCGGCGAAGATCGGGAAGGTCGCGAGCAGCGGCCCGGGTACCGGCGGCATGGCAAGCAAGCTGGACGCAGCGACGAAGGCGAGCCGCGCCGGCGCCAGCGTCGTTATCGCGCCCGCTCTGCGCCCCGACGTCATCGCCGATGTCGTCGCGGGAAAGGACGTCGGCACGCTCATCCTGCCGCACCCCGTCACCCTGCGCGCCCGTCAGCACTGGATCATGTACACGCTCCGGCCGCGAGGCGACGTGCTCCTCGACGAGGGCGCCGCGCGGGCGCTCGCCGTCGGCAAGAGCAGCCTCCTGCCCATCGGCGTCCTCGGGGTCCGGGGAGATTTCCACGTGGGCGACGCCGTGCGGCTCGTGACGCCTGCGGGGGCCGAGGTCGGTCGGGGGCTCGCGCGGATGTCGTCCGTCGACGTCGCGCGCGCCGCTCGCAAGAAGGGCGAGGAGCTCGACGCCGTGCTCGGCCGCGAGGCTCACGATCAAGTAGTGGTCCACAAGGACGACCTCGTCGTAGTCTCGTGAGCGAACGGTCCAATGAAGCTCGTTCGCGTCCTGTTCTGGCTCGCGGTCGTGCTCGGTATCGTCATCGGGGTGCTGCGGCTGGTGGCCATCCGGTGGTGGCGAGTGCCGACGGACGACCCCATCCTCGAAGCGTCACTCACGCCCACGCTGCACGGCGGTGACTGGATCCTGCTCTGGAGGGCCACCGCGCCGCGCTTCGGCGGGCTCGTGCTGTGCCCGGACCCTGACAACGCCGGGCGATTCGTCGTGGGCCGTATCCTCGGCGAGGCCAACGACCGGGTCACGATCGACGGCGATCGCGTCCAGGTGAACGAGCACGACGCGCTCACCGAGACGGCGTGCAACGAGGCCATGTTCACGGTCACCGACCCCGATACGGGCGGGGAAATACAGCAGCGCTGCGACCTCGAGGCGGTCGGCGGCGTGCTGCACATGCGCGGTGGAAACGCGGGACTCGATCGCGCCGCCCCCGTACCGACGACGCGCACCGTGGGCGCGGGCAACATCTTCCTCGTCAGCGACAACCGCGCCTACCCCTACGATTCGCGGATCTACGGCTCCATCGACCGCTCGCTGTGCAAGGAATCGGTGTTCTTCCGCCTGGTGAGCAAGCGCGGGTTCATGGACGTGGACAACCGCCTCACCTACATCCACTAACAATGGGGGGCCTTAGC
>CAYUAW010000196.1:10600-13306 GCA_964442485.1 uncultured Polyangiaceae bacterium | reverse complement strand
CAGTTCGCCGAAGGCGAAGCTGCGGGGGGCCAAGGCCCCCCTTTGTTAGTAGCCGACGAGTTTGTCGCAGCACGTGACGGTTCCCTGGTCGACGACGCCGCAGCTGCAGCCGGGGGTCGAATTGGTGCCGCAGTCCGGGGTTACTTCATACAGATACACGCAGTTCGGTTTGGTGAAGTACCCGCTACAGCCGTTCGTGAAGGAGGGCGTCGGCACGTGGCTCGGTCGGGCGGCGTCGGTGCCCGCGCACTTCGGCCAGCCTACGGCGCTCACTTCGAAAAAGGACGTCGGGTTCAACCCGTCGTCAGCGCTGTAATTCAGGTCGAGGACGATTCCCGTCAACTTGTCGATATCGAACGAGAGCATGGATGCACCATCCGTCACGCTGTCCTCGAAATGCAGCGTGTCGCCTTTCTGGACAAGAGAGCCGCTGGGAACCCACATGTAAATGACGCTTCCTGCGGTGTTGGTGATCGAGACGGACACTGGACCAGGCAGCTGGGGGTCGAATGGCGATAGCGTGAGCGTCTCGGTTTCCTCGACGACGGAGCAGCTGGTTGTGTAGCTGTCCACCACTTCTCGCTCCCTCAGCGCGTCGAGTTGATATGTCCCAACGGGGAAAGACGAGGGGAGGGGGCATGGCTTCGCCGAGCCGGCTTCGCTCGCATCGGTTCCGGCATCGCTCGCGATGCCAGCGTCTGCGTCGGCTCCACCATCAAGCACATCGGGTCCGTGGCCACCCGCTCCTGTGCTGCCTGCCGCCCCGCCGCTCGCGGCGCCACCGCGTGCAGCGCCAGCATCAGCGCCGGCGTTCGGGTCATGCGCGCCCCCTTTGCCGCCGCCGCCCAGGGAGCCGCCGTTCCCGTTTCCGCCGGACGCCGACGCGCTTCCGCCTGTCGAGCTCCCGCCTCCCGACCCGCCACCGTCGCTCGAACATGCGGACAGCACCGCAGCCGTGATGAGCCACGCCCTTCCGAACCCGAAAATGCGACTTTCCCTGATCTCCATCCGCTGCATTGCTGCTCCTCCGTCTCCCCGGTGAAACCAACACCGTCCACCCGACCAGCTCGAGAGTAAACGGGTCCGCGGTAAGAATCGAGACGCCTTTGCAGCTCACGTGCAGCGCACAGCGTGCACCGACACGCTGACATACGACGAATACGCCGACTGGCCCGGGTGCGCGCATGATTGACAGTGGACGCGCCTTTCTCGAAACTATTGTCCGGAGATGGCGCTCTCTATCCTCCTGGCGCGTGCCCTCGTCGAGGCCGTCGAGGCGGCCAGCGTCGAGAGGCAAGAGCTTCTGGCATCGGCGGGCTTCGATCCGCGGCGGCTCGACGTGGTCGACGGGCGCATGGAGCTCGCGGAATACGACTCGCTGCTTGAGCACGCGCTGGATCTCACGGGCGACCCCGCGCTCGGGCTACACATGGGCGGCGCGTCGACTAGCTCCACGTATAACCTTGCCGCGCATCTCGTCGCGCACGCAAGCTCGTTGCGCGAGGGGCTGGAGGCGCTGGGGCGTTACTCCCGCCTGCTGTCGGATCGACGCGCCTGGAACGTGGACGAGGGCGAAGGTACGGTCAGAATCCGGTACGAAGGCATGACCGGGTCGCTCCGGTGCCGCCGGGCCCGTGCGGAGAACACGATCGCCGGCTTCTACAAGATGGTGCAGTACTTCGTCCGGGACGCGCGACCCGATTGCGTCGCCTTCGAGTACCCCGCGCCGCCCTACCACGACGAATACACGCGCATGTTCCACGGCATGGAGAAGTTTGCGCAGCCCTTCACGGGGTTCGTCATCCGTCGCGAGCTGATGGACGCGACGCACCTGAACCGCGACGAGGAGTTCCACGCGGCGTTGCAGGTGCAAGCGGCGAAGCGCATCGCCAAGCTCGAGTGCGCCGTAACCTACGCCCAGAGAGTGGGCGACTGCGTCGTCGCCGACCCGGATCGTCAGGACATGCGCTCCGTCGCTCGCGTGCTCGGCATGAGCGCGCGCTCCCTCCGTCGACGCCTCACCGACGAGGGCGCCGTGTATCACGAGGTCGTGGAACGTGCGCTCGCCTCACTCGCGACGCGGCTCCTGATGGATGAACGAAAGAGCATTCAGGAGATTGCACACCACATGCATTTCTCGGAGGCGAGCGCATTTTGCCGGGCGTTCAAGCGGTGGACCGGCTCGACGCCCCGACAGTATCAGGCGACCCATGGCGGCAATGGCCGCGATATCGCTAGAGCCCTTGCGGAACCCAGAGCCCGTTGAGGCATATCGGGACCGTCGCGTCCGCACTGGTCGACAGCGCAAAGCCGACCCCGAGGCACATTTCTCTCGGGAACTTCATCTCGTTCGGCGTCGTGTTGTCCCAAGTACAGCTCGTCCGGATCGTATCGCCTGTCCGGAGGACGAAGGGCGAGTCGACTGCCCAGTGTGAGTAGGTGGGGTTGAATTGCATGTCGAACGTCCAGGAATCGTCCACATGAAGGCTCTCGACGGTCCCGTCGGCGTGAACGACCTCGGTGGATGCGTTCGTGCCGTGCTCGTGCATGTGATTCGACATCATGATGATCTGCAGGTCGGATTTCGCGACGCAATCGATCGCCGAAGTGGTCTGGCCGTTCGCTGGAAGATCGAAACCGAGGTTGAGGTTCACGAACATCGACGCGATCTTCCTGGCGGGGTCTGCGTCGGCCATCTTCAGGTCG